>JAUWBD010000033.1 GCA_030605125.1 Verrucomicrobiota bacterium
TCTTCGCCAAGTGCCACCACGGCATGTGCTACTACCCGACCAAGACGGGCACGACGCACCCGGCGCTCGGCAAGCGAGACCTGCTCGGCGAGATGATCGAGGCGCTGCACCGCGAGGGCATCCGTTGTCCCGTTTACACCACGGTGGCGTGGGAGGAGAACATCGCCGACCTGCGGCCCGACTGGCGCCAGATCCGCGCCGACGGCACCTTCGCCCAGTGCGGCAACGCCGACTTCAGCAAGCCACGCCACCCCGGTGGCTGGCGTTTCAACGACTGGCTCAACCCGGACTATCAGGACTACATGGAGGCGCACACCCGCGAGCTCTTCGACCGCTACGGCAAGCTCGACGGGCTCTTTTACGACATCGTGTTTTTCGACAACCGGGCGCACCACAGCGCGGCCTGCCTCGCCTACCGCAAGAAGCACGGCTTCCTCGCCGAGGACAACGAGACCTTCAAGCGCTTCGAGGCGCATGCGCAGGCGAGCTTCGCGGCGCGCTACTCCAAGCTCATCCGCGGCCTCTCGCCGGAGACGACGGTTTTCTACAACACGCCCTTCGACGTCTTCATCGACGGCACGGGCGGCCGGCAACGGATCGCGAATTGCTCGCACGTGGAGATCGAGTCGCTGCCCTCGGGCTTCTGGGGCTATTACCATTTTCCCCGTCTCGCTCGCGGCGCCGGCCGCTGGGGCAAGCCTTGGATCGGCATGACCGGCCGTTTCCAAAAAATGTGGGGCGACTTCGGCGGCATCAAGCCGCAGGCGGCACTCGAGTATGAGTGCTTCCGTTCGCAGGCCCTCGGAGGCGGCAACTCCGTCGGCGACCAGCTCCCGCCGCGCGGCACGCTCGACGCCGCGGCCTATCGGCTCATCGGCGCCGTTTACGCGCAGTGCGAGGCCGCCGAGCCCTTTTACGCGGGCAGCGTGGAGCTGCCGCAGGTCGGTGTGCTCTCGGCCAACCACCCCGCCAAAAATCTCGGCGAGACGGGCAAATCCGACGAGGGCGCGATCCAGATGTGCGAGGAGTCGCACTACGAGGTCACGCTGCTCGACGATCAGTCGGACTTGCGGCCCTACTCGCTGCTCGTGTTGCCCGACGACACCGTAGTGACTTCGAAACTACACGCGAAGCTGAAAGCCTTCCACGCCAAGGGCGGCAAGCTGGTGCTCTCGCATCTCGCCGGCCGCGACGCCGCGGGCAGGTGGGCGCTCGACTTCCTGCCGCTCGCCTTCGACGGCGAGGTGGAGAAGTTTCCCACCTTCTGGCGCGCGCGAAAAGCCTTCTGGCCCGAGCTGAGCGCGAGCGACCGCGTCTTCTACACCCAAGGCGTGAACGTGAAGCCCGGTCGCGGCGTGGAGGTGCTCGTGGATCGCGTGCTGCCCTACTTCAAGCGCACCGATCTCACGTTCTCCTCGCACTTCCAGACGCCCCCGGTCGCCAAGGCGGACCGGTTCCCGGCCGTGGTCGCGGGCAAGGGCTTCGTTTACTTCGCCGACCCGATTTTCCGCGAGTATCGGCAGGTGGGCAATCTGGCCGCGCGCGACGTCTGGCTGCGCGTGGTGCGCGACCTCATCGGGCCCGCGCCGGTGGGCGACGGTTTGCCCACGACGGTGGGCTGCTCCGCGCGGCGCCGTGGGCGCGACTTGATCGTCACGCTCCTGCACTACGTGCCGGTGCGCAAGGCGCTCGAGCTCGACGTCTGCGAGGAGCGCATGAGTTTCGCCGGCGAGGTGCTGCGCCTGCCCGCGAAGGCGAAGGAGCTGCGCGTCTTTGGCACGGGCGAGAAACTCCCCCGCTCGGCCGACGGCAAGGGCTTCGTGTTGCCCGCCGTGAAGGGACGCCTCCTGCTCGAGGTGCCGGGCTTTTTCTGAGGCCGGGGTGCGCCGGTGGTTGCCTTGGCGGGAGGCGCGGTGCTTCCTGCCTTGCACCCCCTTGGCCATGATTCGCCGCCTCGCCCACCTCTGCCTGCACACGGACCAGCTTGATCGTCTGATTGAGTTCTACCGCGACTCGCTGGGCTTGTCGGTGAAGTTCCGGTTTGTTGCGGCTGACGGCGCGGTCTTTGGCGCCTACGTCTCGGCGGGCGATTCGACCTTCGTCGAGTTCTTCGACCGTCGTCTCGCCGCGCGGCAATGGGGCGGCGGCGCCGAGCCCGCGCCGCTCACGGAGGGGTCTCGTTACGGGCATTTTTGTCTGGAGGTGGCGGGATTGGCCGAGTTTCGGCTCGCGTTGCTCGCTCGCGGGGTGGAGGTCGGGGAGTTACGCGAGGGGCTCGATGGCTCCTGGCAGGCATGGCTGAGCGACCCCGACGGCAATCGGATCGAGTTGATGGAATACACGCCGCGAAGCGCGCAGCTGGCGGCCGGGAGCGACGGGACGGTGCGTTCGGCGACGTGAGGCGTAGGCGGAGGGGCCTAGCCGCGGGCTGCGAAGCGACGAGTGCTAGGGTGAGGGGCCTAGAGAAAAGACCTTGCGCCTGGACAGGGCCCGGGCATTACGTAGTCGGAGTCGTCGGTGTTTCGACGGCTGAAAATCATAATCCAAATACATTCGTTCCCGCTATGAAAACCACCCGCAAGACCCAGGGCTTCACCCTCGTCGAAATCATGATCGTTGTCGTCATCATCGGCCTTCTGGCCGCGATGGCCATCCCCGCGTTCCAGAAGGTCCGCACTGCCTCCCAAGACAAGGCCGTCCTTAATAACGCCCGTCAGCTCGGTGCCGCCGCCGACCAATACTTCCTCGAGCACGGCACTTCGACCGCGCAGATCACCTCGCTCGTTGGCTCCGCGAACTACATCAAGTCTCTCAGCACCGTCGCGAACGAGAGCTATCCGCAAACCTACACCCAAGGCACCGCGATCGAGATCACGGGCATCGCCGGCGCTCGCACGATTACTTACCTCCAATAAGCGAGGTAGAGATCCAAGACACCCACCGCTTGCCCCACCGGCAGGCGGTTTTTTTTGGACCCCAAAATCATGAATACCAAGGGTTTTACCCTAGTGGAGGTCATGGTTGTGGTGGTGATAATCGGCCTCTTGGCCGCGCTTGCGGTTCCTGCGTTGCAGCGGGTGCGGGCTTCGTCTCAGGATAATACTGTGCTCAACAACGCGCGCCAGCTCGGCGCCGCTGCGGATCAGTATTTTCTCGAGCAGGGCGTGTCCACCGTCGCGATCGCTTCGTTGGTCGGCCCAGGATCCTACATAAGGTCGCTTTCGACGGTAGCCAACGAGTCTTATCCGCTGGTATATACCCAGAGCGTTCCGATAACCGTGAGCGGAATCGCCGGCAACCGCACGATCACCTACAGCCACTGAGCTTCCTTGTTGATTGCTCTTAATCGACCGCCTCACTGTGTGAGGCGGTTTTTTATGATCAAACGCGTCTTGTTATTTATTCTAATCGCGTTGTTGGCGCTGCAGTTGGGTTTCCTGACGTTCACGCCCGCTGAGGCAATAGGTTTGGTCAAGGTCGGGGGCTACCCGATGATGTTGGTGACGCACGTCTTGTTGGCGCTTTGCTTGGTAAAGAGTTTGAGGGGGGCGGTGGGCTCGGCTTGGGCCGAGGCAAAGACGAGGTGGATGATCCCGTTGTTTCTGGTCGGTGCCGCGGCTTTCTTGCATGTCCATGAGCGACACGAGTTTAAGATAGTGGCCGACGAGTTGGTCATCGGCAACGCCGCGATGCAGATGCATTTTTCGCGCGAAGCCTCTTTGGCGGTGCGAGCTTATGACTACGCGGGAAATTACACCGTTTTCAACACCGTGGTGGATAAGCGTCCCCTCGCTTTCCCCTTTCTGCTCGCGACCCTACACGATCTAGTCGGATACCGGGTGGACAATGTTTTTTGGCTGAATGCCGCGATTAGTTTGGGATTGGTGACGGTGCTTTGGCTTGTGGGAAGACGTCTTGGCGGCACTAAAGCGGGCGTGGCGGCCGTGGTTTTGATCTGCGGGGTTCCGCTGATCGCCCAAAACGCCACGGCGGCCGGCTTCGAGTTGTATAATCTTTTCATGCTGTTGCTCACGCTCTGGCTGGGCATGCGCTACGCCGAGCGCCCCGACACTTGGCGATTGGGGGCGTTCGTGCTCGCCGGCGTGGTGCTCTGCCAAGTGCGTTACGAATCCGCCCTCTTCGTTCTTCCGGTGGGCGCGACGGTATTGTGGGTGTGGTGGCGGGATCGAAGGATGGACCTCAATCCCATCGTCTTGGCGACCCCTCTTCTGATGCTGGCGGTGCCCCTCCAAAACAATGTTTTTCGTGTTTATGAGAGCACATGGCAGCTGGGGGACGTGCAGGGCGCCACGTCACCGTTTGGGCTCCGGTATTTCTACGACAACGTCGGCCACGCGCTCCGTTTTTTCTTCAGTTTCAACGGAGAGCAACCCAGCTCTTGGCTGCTCGCGGTTCTGGGGATCATGGGCGTGGGGTTTTCTGTTCTGTTGGTTTACAAGGACCACAGAAAAATCGCCGAAACCGAACCGGCTCGCTTCGTGGCCGTTGTTTTCATGGTGGGGTTGCTCCTGCACACCGCCCTGATGTTGTGTTACTTTTGGGGGAAATGGGACGACCCCATCATTCGGCGCCTCAGTCTGCCCGCCCACGGGCTGCTGGTGGTGGCGGTGTTGTTCGTCTGGGACCGGCTCGTCCGGCATCCGAAGGCCTGGGAGGGATTGGTGGTGGCTGGTGGCATCTACATCGCGACCTTCACCGTTCCCGCCTCGGCGAAGCATATGTTCACGCAGGAGAATTTCGCGGCCGCCACCTGCAACTGGGTTTCGGACTATATCAAACGAGAGGTTCCGGGCACAGCGCTCGCCATCGACGACAACGCCGGGCATGTCTGGTTTCTTCATCGCAAATCCTGCATCAATCCCGACCGGCTTTCGGTGGCTTGGGAGGGATACGCCACGCATTTCGAGCGTCGTAGTTTCAGCGATTACATCGTGGTGCAGCGCATAAGAGTGGATCAGGCGACGGACCAAAAATATGTTTCCGGACAAGATGACGTGGGGGAGGGGCTGGAACTTGAATTGGTGGCTGAGCGTGCGTTCGCCCCTTTCTATGTTATCCGCATCAGCCGCGTGACGGGGGTGGATAGGGAGAAGCTTCGGGCTTGGGCGGAGAATCGGGCGCAAATCCGGCAGGACGCTTTGAATGCCGGGTCGAAGACCGCGTGGGTGCCGGAACCGATAGACCCCGATCTGCTGGCCCGCTGGTTCAAGGCGCTGCCTTGACGGCGGCTCGGCCTTCGGCGGCGGACTCCAGAAGCCGAACGAACTCCCGGGTGTCGGCGTCCACCGCGATCGCGATCTCGTCGTGCTCAAGACGGTAAACAAGGATCGCGGAGTTTATGACGGCCTCCGGCTTTTTCAGCTTCAGGTAATTGCTCAGTCGTGCGAACCGCAGGCGCTCGAAGAGCCAGGCTTGGCGGGCCTTGGCGTCGCCTTTCGAGCTGATGATCCCGTCGAACAAGGCGGGTGAATCCCTGCGAAGTGCGGCGAGTATCTGGAAGGTGTTCTCCTTCGCGTCGGTCCAAGGGCCATTCACCAAGCTGTAGCTATCTTGGAGAATGGTGGCGCTTACGCAGTAGAGGCCCGGTTCCAAGGGTTCGATGCGGGGCGGGCGCCAAAGTGTGGAGTAGGGCGCGAACTGGATCGCGGATATCCCTTCGTGGCGGGGATCGCCCACGCCAAAATAAGTGAGATAGACGGGTTCCTCGGGCCGCCTGTTCGCGGCCAGCCACGAAGCGAGCGCGGGCAGCTCTTGCCCCCAGTCCAGCGAGCTGTCCACTAGATGCTCAAACCGTGTTTCTGGAGGGCCCGCGAACGCGTTGAAATACGAGAAGTAGTTGGGGTAGGTCCGAGTCGTTTCGACGGCCAGCAAAAGTCCGACCAAGGCCGCGCAACCGCGGGCGATTCTACCGGCGCCGGGGTGTAAAAGGGCGCCGGCGCAAACGAACAGGGGCAGATAAAGGGGCAGGATGTGACGATGGCCGATGTTGAGGTTGCTGGTCAGCGAAGCCAGGCCATAGACGCCAAGCAAAACGAGCAAAGGTGCCAATCTCCTCAAATCATTGGTTATCTGTGGTTTGCGGGCTATCCAGCGTCGCGTGGCCAGCGCGGCGAGCGCGATGACAACCAGCAGTTCCGCAAAAGTCGATTTGAGGACAAACGCATAGGGGAAGAACCACCACCAGCCGGTGGTGCTGACCTCGCCGGCGGCGAAGGCGCCTCGTGCTTCACTGGCGCGCAGCACGTAGGCCAATCCATGGGTAAATGCCTGCGGGAGAATCTGGTGCTCCTTAAGAGCGACGAGGAGCATGCGGCGAGCGCCTTGCTCCGGGAGAAGCTCTTCCCATGGAACGTAAAGGTTGGCGGCAGCGGGCAGTCCGGGCGCCGCCGCTTCGTAGCGAAAGCCGAACGCCGCCCAGATGACCAAGAGCGCGGCGCCCGCATGAAGGATGACCAAGGGCAGCAGTCGGCCGAGGCTCCCGAGAAGCCGGGCTCGCGAGAGGGCGCTTGGCTTGGTCGCCTCGTGCCAGAAAAAAAGCACGGCGTAGATGGCGGGAAGAAGGAGGAACGAAAATTTGGCGATGGCGCACAGACCTGTGAGCGCGAGACTCGCGGCCAGGCGGCCGCGCCCCGGCTTTTCCAAGAACGCCCAGAACGCTCCGGTGGCGGCTAAAAGGCAGACGGCGGCGCACATGTCCGAGGTGACCAGGGGCGCGTGCGCGAGCACCGTGGCCGATCCGGCGCAGAGCGAGAGGGAGAGCAGGCCGCCCGCCGTCCCCCAAAGGCGGCGCGACCACACGAACACCAGAAGACCGGCGGCCACGCCCCAAAGCGTCATCGCGGCCCTGCTCGTGGCGAGGAGCAGTTCCGGGGAGTTGCCCGATTCGTAGAGGAACTCCTGGCCGATCCTCCACACGTCGGAGGCGCTCCAAAACCGGGGAGCCGCGTCCGGGTCCAGTCGAGGGGAGAGCGGCATCACCGCGAGGCCGGCCCAGCGCTGCGGGAGGTTGCCGTTTTCGGGCTGCAGGCGGTAGTCGTTGAGTGTCCAGTAGGCGTAGCCCGCGGTGAGGTGGGCGCTTTCATCAAACGCGACACCCTTGCCGAGCGTGGAGGTCCAGGCCGTCCATGCGTGGAGCGCGAGCAAGAAGGTGACTAGGGCGAGGACGAGGGCCCGGCGCGGTGGGACGGCCATGTGCGTTGGACGGGTAATTGACGTGACAGAGGTTCCCGCGCAGCGAAGGGTCGTCAACCTTTGCGACGTCCCGGATGAACGCCGAAGAATACGCCAATCTCGACCGCGTGGAGGCACGCCACTGGTATTATGCGGGCAAACGCGAGCTGGCCCGTCGTTGGCTGGAGCGGGCGCGGCCGATCTTGCTCGCCGACCGGCTGTTGGACTGCGGCGCCGGCACGGGGCGCTTTGCACTGGAGATGGAGCCCCGTTGCCACGTGACGGTGCTCGACGACCACGAGGAGGCGCTCCGCCTGCTGCGGGCGAGGTTTCCGGCCGAGCGCGTCATCGGCCTGGCCGGGGATCGGGTGCCCTTGCCCGACGGGTCGCTCGAATATGTGACCGCGCTGGACGTGCTCGAACACGTGCCCGACGACGCCGCGGTCGTGCGCGGTTTCCATGGCCTGCTCAAGCCCGGGGGCGTGGCGCTCGTGACAGTGCCCGCGAGCATGGCCTTGTGGAGCGACTGGGACGTGGCGTTGCATCATTTCCGTCGCTACGACCGCCGGGGCTTGGAGGCGCTGTTCCCGGCCGAGCAATGGGAGTTGGTTTATTGCAACTACACCAACGTCGTGGCCTATCCGGCGGTATGGCTGCTGCGGCGTTGGCGCGGATGGTTTCCGGCTTCGCCTGGCGGGGCGGACGGAAAATCGCGGGCGGAGGACAAGGTGCCGGCGCCGTGGCTGAACGCGCTCCTCAGGCGCGTGTTCGTGGGTATGGCCTTCTGGCGCGTGCCGTTTCCCTTCGGCGTGAGCCTCGTGCTGGTGGCAAGGCGGAGGCCGGATCAGGGGATCGGTTCGGCAAACCGGGCGTAGGCGACGGTGCGCCCGCCCCGCCCGTAGAGACGGAAAACATGGTGCCGCGCCTCGTCCGCCCCGGCGGGTCCGTCCCAGTCGAAGGCGATGCGGCACGCGTCCGCCGGCGGAAGCGGAAAGGTCGCCGTCGGAAGGTCCGTCGCCGGCCGGCCCTCCGGATCGTCGGCCCCGCCGGCGGCCAGGTTCAGGCTGCGGGCGGGCGTCGCCGGGGAGGGTGCGGGCAGACGTGTATCCATCACTTCAATACCAAGGATCTCCTCGCCGCCGGGGGCGATCCTCGCCGTGAGCCGCCAGTTTCCGTCTTCGGCGTCGTGGCGGGGGATTCGCTCGAGAATCCCGAAGGGACGTATCGCCCGGCCCTTGCGGACCCAGAGAGAATAGGCGTCGAGCCGGAGGACCTCGTGGTAATCGTGTCGGAGGTGCCCGACCAACGGGCCGCGGACGGGAAATCCGTTTTCCGCGAGATACACGAGTTGGGGACGTTGGAGAACGAAGGCGGGCCGTTCGGCGGCGTTTAGCGATTCGATGATCTCGAGTTGTTCCGACTCAGGGAGGAGCGAGAACCAGTGGGTGACGTTTCGTAACGTGGGCGCGGGACGTTCGGCCCAGAGATTGTAGCTGAAAGCGCCCGGCAGGCTGAAAAGAACGTCGGAATGGGCTCGGGCATTGACGGACATCACATGGAGGGCGCTGGCGATGGCCGCAGGCAACCGGACCTCCTGCGCTCCCGGTAGTGCGAGGGAGAATCCGTCGGCCTCTCGTTCGCGCGTCACTCGGACCAACTGCGCGAGCTGCAGCGCCGCGAAGGCGCAGGCGAAAATCGAGGCGAAAAGCGCGCCGCGCGGCGTTCGTATCCGGAAGAAGGCGACTGCGTCCGCCACGCCAAGCGCGAGCAGGGAAACCCAGAGGAAGGTTCCCCAGTTCAGCTGGCTGCCGGCGATGGGAAACGCCTGCAGCGCCTGCAAGACCAGGAGGATTGCGAGCCAGGCGGGGACGCGACTCTCACGGGGATTTTCGCCCGGCCGGAGCGGGACGGCGAACAGTGCGGCCAGCGGCACGCCATAGCACAGCGCCAACGCCGCCTGGCTGGTGCCGATCCACGGCAGCAACGCCACGGCGAAGCCGCCGGCGACGACGAAGCGCAGGAGCGCGATGGCCGTGAGAAGCGATCGGGCGTGTGGTCGCCATCTCCAGGCGCAGACGAGGGCCAGGCCCGCGATGGCGACCGGGACGACCGCCGGACGCCAGCGCACGGGAAAGGCGTAGATCCCCGGGTGGCGTAACGGATCGAGCACGACCCCGTGGAGCAGTCCCAGAAGCGTCGTGCCGGTGGCCAAGGACCACACGGCGACCAGCGTGGTCGCAAGGACCCCGGCCCCCGCGAAGAGCAGGAGGTCGCGGGATCGGTTGACGCGAGTCGGATCGTGCGAGCACACGAGCATGGCGGACAGGCCGGATATCGCGGCTAGGAGCGCGTAGGTGGGCACCCATGGACGGTCCATTAGCGATCGCATGAGCACGAATGGAAGGAGGGCGGCGGTGGCGAAGGCGACGAGGCGCACGGCGTCTGTGGCGCGTCCGACGCGCAGGCCGGTGAGCAGCCAGAGACCGGTCGAAAGGACCAAAAACGCCCCGGCGTTTATCTTGGTCAACGCGACCAAAGCGCCCAAGCCGCCGCAGAGCCACGCCAGCCGCTCCGGACGGTCGGCGAGGATGGCCTCGGCTCCCGCCCAGGCGGCGAGGGCCACGAGCAGCGTGATCAAGCCGCCTGGATGCACCGGTTCCTGGAGCATAATCCAAAGCAGGGAGAACGAACCCACCAAGGCGTAGAGCGCGGCCGGCCAGCTGCGGGCGGCCCGCCAGACGAGCAGGCCGCAGAACGAGGAAGCCCCAAGCCAGTTGAACAAGGTGAACCAGCGGCCGGAGGTGTTGTTCCATTCGAAGCGGAGCAGCGACGAGATCCCGTCGAGCGCGGCGTAGAAGAAAGGTCCGTATTGCGAGTAAACCCGGTCGTAGAGGCCGCCGTGCGCGGAGAAATTGCGCAGCGAAAGCAGGATGTAGCCCTCGTCGTCGTAGAGCATGAACGACGTGAAGAGGAGCCCGTGCCCGATCCAGCAGAGGAGCGGCAGCGGCAGCAGCCAGGCGAGGATGTGCCAGCGACTATTCAAGTCTCACGCGGCGGCGGACGATGTAGTGCGGTCGGCGTTTCACTTCGTCATAAATCCGCCCGAGGTATTCTCCGAGCACTCCGATGCCGACGAGCTGAATCCCGCCGAGGAAGAGCACGAGGGTGACGAGCGTGGTGAAGCCGGTGAAGGCGACCTCGATCCCCAGGAGGCGGCGGGTGATGAAAAACGCGCCGACGGCGAAGCCGCAGCCCGCCACGAAAAGCCCCAGGTAGGTCAACAGCCGAAGCGGCAGGTGGGAGAAGCTGAGCAGGCCGTCGAGCGCGTAGCGCACGAGCTTGCGAAAGGTGACTCCGGGCGTGCCGGCGGCGCGCTCCTGACGGTCGTAAAGAACCTCGCCTTGTTTGAATCCGATCCAGGCGCGCAGCCCAGGAAAGAACCGATGTTTCTCAGGGAGCGAGTTGAAGGCGGCGACGGCCTCGGCGGACAGCAATCCGAAGGTTCCCGTGTTTGGTTCGATGGGAAAATCAATCAGGCGGCCGAATCCGCGATGAAACAGATCGAAGCCCAATCGGCGCAGGCCTCGTTCCTGACGGGATCGTCGCACGGCGAGGACGACCTCGGCGCCACCTCGCCATGCGGCGAGGAGGCTGGGGATCACTTCGGGAGGATCTTGGAGGTCGGCGTCCATGGTCACGACCGCGTCATGGTCGATGGCGTGGGCGAGGCCGGCGGTGAGCGCGGCCTGGTGGCCGAAATTGCGGGAAAAATCCACCAAGGCGTAGGATGGATCGGCGCTGGCTTTCCGCCGGATCAGCTCGGCGGACTCATCGCGACTGCCGTCGTTCACGAAGAGAATCGTCCATCGCTCGCCGGGATGCGAGGCCATCAACAGATCGAGGCGGCGCAGCAGTTCGGGCAAAACGGAGGCCTCGTTATAGACGGGGATGACCAGGGCGATGCGGGCGGGAGAATTCACGCGGTGGCAGGGCGGTTGCGAACAAGCCGGGATTAACACGGGGCG
Source organism: Verrucomicrobiota bacterium (assembly GCA_030605125.1). GTDB lineage: Bacteria > Verrucomicrobiota > Verrucomicrobiia > Opitutales > Opitutaceae > IMCC26134_A. The sequence continues at coordinate 11,217 of JAUWBD010000033.1, forward strand.
GGACGTCGGGGTGCAAGTCCGTGCCTTAGGACGAGGGAGGGGGCGGCGCTTCCGGCACGGCGACGCGAAGTCGCCATGCTCCGGAGACGTGCTCCACGAAGGGCCGCTCCAGCAGGTTTTCCGAAATGCCCCATCCATTCAATCCGACCGGTTCGGCTATGGCGGTGAATGAGGGGGGGAGATGGACCTTTATCTGATCGCGAGAAAGTGCGCGGCCGGCGAGCAGCCTTGCGTAAAATCCATCTTCCGCGTGATAGAACCGACCTTCCCCGTAGTAGCTCACAAGAGGGTTCCAAGGAAGCCAGAGTTGACCGGGGTTGGCGCGCACGAGGGCGACTCCTTCGGTTAGGTGTCCCGATCGGGGCTTCATGGGCACCCCGGTAGCCTGCAGTCGGACCAGGAAAAGGGCGCCGATCACCAGCGGCGCCAGCGTGATCGCCCGCGGCAGTGAAGAGAGCGCTGAGCAGAGACCCAGGGCCAGAACGGGGAGCGCGAGTTGGAATCCCTGGAGGGAGTTGAGCGTGCCCCCGGCCTTGATGAGCGAAAGCAGGCCGAGAGGAGCGCCGAACAGCCAGAGCAGCAGTCCCAAGCGCCGAGCGCCGCCGGGATCGGGTTGGCGGCGCAGCATCAGGAACACGGCCGGCGGCAGCGCCAGGTGGATGAGCAGCAAGGGGGCGAGATCGGCGAGTCGCCGGCCGATTTCATCTGTGAACGGAATTTGCCCCGGGAGCCGCACCAGGGTGTCCCAAAGCCCGGCCGGATCGAAAAACGTCAGGGTGGCCAGACCGAGCAGGGCGCCGCAACCGGCGAGCCGCATCGCATGTTCGAGGGCATCTATGCGCCCTCGGGTGGAGGCGAGCCAAACCACTTGGGCGAGAGGTATTCCAAGAGAGGTCTGCTTGCAGCCGACCGCGGCTGCCGCGGCCGCCGCGGCCAGCCAGGCCATGGCGGGAGAGCATCCCTTGCGAAGCAGAAGCGTCGAAGAGAGCAACCCGAGCGCCACGGCGAAGTTGTCGGCTTGAATGAAGCGCCAGGCCGCTTCCGGCCATGCCGCGACCACGAGGCAGACGGCGGTCGCGCGGCTCGACGCGGATAATCCGCCCGCAGGCCAGCGGGCGCAGGCGAACAGGATCGCGAGGAGTTGTATCCCGATGTTCAGGCCGCCGGCGGTCAGGCTAGCGGAGACGATATCGGGCATCCAAGCGGCCGGCAGCAGCAGCCAGACCGGCACCGGCCCATACATCCAAGTGCTCACGACTCCCGGTCCTGGCGCGCTGTAAACAGGCTCCCCCGCCGCCAACATGAACGAGGGAGCGAGGCGGATGTCGTTCCACGCGGACCAAGGAAACCGGCACCATTGCACCCAAAGCCACAACGCGGCCAGGGCGGCCAGCGACACGAGGCCCGCGATGGCGATGGAAGAGACCGGACGTCGCGGCAAATGGTTCATCGTGCGAGAGATTCAGCGCGCACCGACTCGATGTCGTAGATGGTGAGGCCTCCCGTGCGATACGTGGGCGGGAGAGCGCGCAACTGCTGGAGGAGGGGGTGGGCCGAGACGAAGGAATCCGTGATGGGGTCGCCGAGAGAGAGCGCGAGAAGGCGGATCCCGTTCGACCGCAAGTCGAAGATCGCTTCCGCGAGGGATCGATCGGTTTGGAGACAGGGGCGGGCGGCCGGGCTGAAGAACATGCAGGCCTTGCCGCCTTCCCGGCCGATGAGGACATGGGCGGACGGAGAATCGACCAAAACGGTTTCCCCGGCCGCGAGCAGGGTCAGGTTACGCCAGAGCGGATCGCTTTCAAGTTGGTGCGAGAACACGCGGAAATCGCGCCAAGCTTGTAAGGTGTATGGAGCCGGAGGTGCGGCGGGGTGAACCGGCAGTAGCCACGCACGCCGCGCCGCATCGACGCTCAAGACCAGGAGGAAAGCCGCGACCACATGGCGGAGCGCGGGCCGAGCTCCGCCGAGCCACCCGGCCGAGGCGGCGAGCAGCGCGACCGAGGGGGCCAGCACGCGCAGGGAATAATGCCACCCTCCCGCCGTCAGCTGGGCCGACCAAGCCCAGAGGCCAACGCTGAGCACGAGGACGGAGGCGAGGATGGTGCGCCCTTGGCGGCCAAGCCTGAAGCCCGCGCAACCGAGCATGCAGGCGCCGGCTACGAAACAGAGGGAGCGAAAGAGGTGGGGTAGATAGGAGAATTGGGCGGAGAAGGACCAGTAGGCCGAGGCGCCTGCGAGGATCCGGTCCAAGGCCGGCTCTCCGGGGAATATCCCGAAGACGGAGTTCGGGAAAAGCGGGTTGCCGGTCAGTGCCCAGTTGCGGACATACCAGGGGAGCGCGACGGTGCAGACCGGCAGCAGGTAGGCGACGAGGACCCGCACGTTGACCCCGGGGGACAGGGCGAGCAGCACAAGCCCGGTGGCGGCATAGGCGACGGCGTAGTCGCGGCTGATCGCGGCGACCGCCGCGGCGAGACCGGCCCCGAAGGCGGGGCCGGCTCCGCGGACCTTTCCGTATTCAACCAAATAATACACCAGTGCCACGACGGCGATCGCGGAAAGCCCCGTTTCCTGTCCCATCGACAGGCTCCATGAGAAAAGGGCGCAGGCGGAGAGGACGGCGAGGGACGGCCACACGGCATCGCGCCCGTGCAGGCTCCTGGCGAGGGAGGCCACCGCGAGGGCGGCCACCGCCGCTTCGCCGAGCGTGCGGCCCGCCAGCAGCGCGGGATCGACGGAACCGCACGCGAGGTAGATCCAGAGGTTGAGCAACGACGCGAGCGGCGGGATCCCGTCGCACCAGGCGTAGAGCTCGTGGTGCTCCGCCGTGACGGGAGGATAAAAATCGAGGCTCCCTTGGTTGACTATCAGCCGCGCGAGGTGGTCCCAGCGGAAGCTGGTGTCCCATCCATGCGAGGGATCGACGAAGGCACGAATCGCGAGGCCGACCGCCCCGACCGCGACCGCGGGCATCCAGATCAAGTCTGCGCGCAGCGGACGAAGCGGGTTTTCCGGGCTCGGCTCCGCCGGACGGGAGCCGCTTTTCCAGAGCCAGACCGACGCCGCCGCGCCCGCACCGAGCCAGAGCGTGAGGAGCACGGGGCGGATGAGCGGGAGACCGAGCAGTTGCAATCCGAGCACGAGGGCGAACCAGCCGCAGGCGGAGATGAGAAACGCCGAGACGGCGGGGGCCGGCAGGTCGAACCGTCGCGCCAGCTGCCAGCCGGGCAGCATCCAGCCGATCAAGGCTGGAACCAAGGCGATCCACGCGGCGATTCCGGCGCTTTCGCTCATGATACGGAGTTCATGTCGCCGCGGCGACGGTAGTCGCCTCGGCTGAAATATTTCTCCAGCCACACATACATCACGATGAAGAAATAGCGGCTGCCCATCTCCTTGATCTTGAGCTTGGCCTCCCCGGTGCGGCGATTGCGCCACGTGATGGGCACGACGGTCCAGGAATAGCCGCGCACGATCGCTTTCAGCGGAAGCTCCACGGTCAGGTTGAAATGGGGCGCGATGAGCGGGCGGCAGCCGTCGATCACATGGCGGCGGTAGGCCTTGAACGCGTTGGTGGTGTCGTTCAGCGAAAGCCTGAAGAGGACGCGGATGAAGAAATTGAAGAGGCGGTTGAAACGCAGCTTCACCCACGGGTAGTCGATGGTGCCGCCGCCTTTGATGAAACGACTGCCGAAGACGCAGTCCCAGCCTTCCCGTAGTTTCTCCCAGTAAACGACGACGTCGCGCGCGTCGTCGGAGGCATCGGCCATGAATATCACGACGGCGTCGCCCCGGGCGTTTTTCAGCCCGTGGATCACCGCGCGGCCGAAGCCGTGCTGCCCGAGGTTTTGCACGGGGCAGATCTCGGGAATGCGCTCCCGAAGCGACTGCAGGATACTCCACGTGCGATCCCGGGAGCCGTCATCGACGACGACGATCTCGTGGGGGATGGCACGCAGGCGAAGTTCCACGTGGAGGTGCTCAACCGTTGCGGCGATGCAGCCCTCCTCGTCCCGCGCGGGGATCACGACGGATAGAAGGACGGGGTCGGTGGATCGGGGGGCGGTCGTCATTGGACGGTCGCGGCGCGTTTCTCCCCCACCAGCAGGAACTGGCGGCCGAACAAGGTCCATGCGGGACGCAACGCGAGATAGAGCCGGAGGAAGACGAGCGGATAACGCGGCCCGCCGACCATGGAGTAGGGGAGGAAACGAGGGATCGCGTGCGTCACTGTGAAACCCGCCAGCCGCAACGCTTCGGCGAGCGAAGCGTCGGTCAAGGCGATGTGATGGTCGATGAAGTCCCAGTATCGTCCGGGCAGGCATCGGATGTTGGGTCCCATCGCGATAAGCCTGCCGCCCGGCCGGAGCGCGCGGTGGGCTTGGCGGAGCGTCTCGCGCAGGGCGTCTTTGTCGGGCAGGTGCTCGAAGAAGTTGCTCGTCACCACTGCGTCCAGGGAATCGGCGGCGAAAGGCCAGGCCGCGGCGCAGTCCTGCCGGTGAAAAGCGATATCGGACGCGAGGCGCTCGCGCGCGTCGGCGTTGAGATCCATCGCGTGGCGTCGCGTAGCGACGATACGGTTGATCCATTCGCCGTAACCGCAGCCAAGATCCAGGACCGAGTCGCGGGGGCGGGGCAGATATCGGGAGAGCCAGGGGGCCAGGACGTCCCAAATCCTGCCCCGATAGGCGGCGGTCCGCTCGAAGCGGCTTTGGTAGATGGCCTGCAGTTCTTTCGCGTCTTCCGGCATGGCGGGGATATTTCAGCAACAGGGGGACAGCTCCGCGTTGAGCTAGCCGCGAGGCCTAGATCTGCCCGCGGCCGGGGAGGAATGGTTTTTGATCGTGAAGGGAATCATGGGAATGGCGGTGATTTTGGCGATGCCCGGTCCGGGATGCGGCGTGGGTGGGAGGTCAGGCCGGCCAGTCGGGGTGCGCCGTGGCGTGGGCGGCGAGTTCCTCGAGGATGGCCGCCATGGACGTCCGCGGGCGCCAGCCCCAGGCGGACGAGGCGCGGGTGGAGTCGAGGACGACCCAGGGAAGATCATAGGGGCGCGGCGCGGGGTCCTCCGTCACCTCGTGCGGTCCGAGCCTCTCCGCGCACCATTGTCCAAGCTGGCAAAGGGACATGGATTGGGCGGCGCCGCCGGCGAGGTTGACCGTGGACGGTTTTTCCGGCGCCAGGCCCGCGTCGAGCTGGGCGAGGAGCAGGGGGGCTAGATCGGCAGGGTGCAGGCAGTCGCGCACCTGGTGGCCCAGACCGTCCCAGCCGATGTGCCGCAGCGGGCGGCGGGCGGCCCATTCGCGTATCCAAAAGCTGAATATGCCTTGGTCGGCGCGGCCGAACTGGCCTGCGCCGGCGAGCACACCGCAGCGGTTTATCCAGACGGGCAGCCCGAAGGCGTGGCCGTATTCCAGCGCTATCGTCTCCGACGCGAGCTTAGTCGCCCCGTAGAGCGAGACGGGCGCGGCGGTGGAGAAGTCTTCGGAAATGCCTGCGGCCGACACGCCCGGCGGGAGGGCTCCCGCGGTGAGGGCGGCGGGATCGGGCGTGAACGCGCCGTGCCGGACGACCACCGGCAGCGAGGCCAGCGGCGGGATGGAGTAAACACGGCTCGTGCTGAGGAGGGTGAACGAGGCCTTATGGCCGCGGCAGTATTCCAGCAAGTGGAGCGTGCCCACGAGATTGTGACCCACGAGTTGGGCGGGGGTGCAGCCCGAGCCGGCGGTGCCCGCGAGCACGCTCGGCTGTGCCGCGCAGTCGATGACGGCGTCGGCGGCGGGCAGCGCGTCCAGATCGGCGCGCACTCGGATATCCCCGTGGCGCACATCGACGCCGATCGCCCGCAGGGCCGGCGCGTTGCGGTGCGCCCCCTCGCGGGAAAGGTTGTCGATCCCGGTGATTTTAAGGCCGGGCCGCTCGGCCGCCAAGGCACGGGCGAGGGTGGAGCCTACGAATCCGCAGACGCCGGTGACGAGAATCTTCATGGGTGGACGGCGGGGTTCTCGTCGGCGGTCGCGGAGGCCGTCGTTTCGGCGGCGGGAAGGCCCGGCCTCTCGCGCCAGGCGTCCACGATTTCCCGAATCGTCTCCTCCACGCTTAAAGTAATATCCCAGCCGGGATAGTGGGCGCGCATCTTGCGCAGATCGGAATAGTAGCAGACGTGGTCGCCGGTCCGGGGCCGGTCCACGTAGGAGTGGCGCATGGCCCGGCCGGTGTGTTTTTCCGCGAGCCTGAACGCCTCGAGGATCGACACGCTGTTGGCCTTGCCTCCCCCGATGTTGTAAACCTCGCCGGCTCGCGGAGCGGCGGCGAAGGCCGCGACGAAACGGGCGACGTCGAGGGCGTGGATGTTGTCCCTGACCTGCTTTCCCTTGTATCCGAAAATTCTATACTCGCGTCCCTCGAGGTTGGTCTTCACGAGGAAGGAGAGGAAGCCGTGGAGCTCGACGGCCGAGTGGTTCGGCCCGGTGAGGCAACCGCCGCGCAGGCAGCAGGTGGGCATGCCGAAGTAGCGGCCGTATTCCTGCACGAGGATGTCGGCGGAGAGTTTGGACGCTCCAAAGAGGGAGTGGGTCGATTGGTCGATGGTGAAATCCTCGGCGACGCCGTGGGCGAATGCGGGGTCGGCGAAGTCCCAGCGCGTTTCCAGCTCCGCGAGGGGGATCCGGTTGGGCGCGTCGCCGTAAACCTTGTTCGTGCTCATGTGGACGAACGGGCTTTCCGGGCAGGCGTGCCGGGCCGCCTCCAGCAGGTTCAAGGTGCCGAGGGCGTTCGTCTCGAAGTCGTCGAAAGGTATGGCCGCGGCGCGATCATGCGAAGGTTGCGCCGCGGAGTGGAACACGACGGAGGGCCGCAGCTCGCGGAGGAGCCGGGCGACCGCGGCGCGGTTCCGGATGTCGATCTCGTGGTGGATGTATTCGCGAAGCTCGCGCTGAAGGCGGCGGCGGTTCCAAGTGGTGTCCCCCTGTGGGCCGAAGAACGTCGCGCGCTGGTTGTTGTCTACGCCGTGCACCACGTGGCCGAGTTCGTTGGCGAAGTAGGTGGCGACTTCCGATCCCACGAGGCCGGCGGAACCCGTGACAAGGATTGTGCGCTTCATGCGGAGGCGGCTTGGCGGATTCCAAGGCGCCGATCAACGAAACACGTTGTATTTAATAATCGCATACAGGGCCGGGAAGCCGTCGCGCCAGCCGATCTTTTTCCCCTCCTTGTAGGTCCGGCCGTAGTAGCTGATGCCGACTTCGTAGATCGAGATGTCGGGGATTTTTGAGATTTTCGCCGTGATCTCGGGCTCGAAGCCGAAGCGGTTTTCCTCGATCGCGATCTGTTTTACGACAGTGATTTTCATCACCTTGTAACAAGTCTCCATGTCGGTGAGGTTGAGGTTGGTGAACATGTTGGAGAGCAGGGTGAGGAACTTGTTGCCCATGTAGTGCCAGAAATAGACGACGCGGTGCGGGCCGCCGCCCATGAAGCGCGAGCCGAAGACGACGTCGGCCTTGCCGGCGAGGATGGGGGCGAGGAGCTGCGGATACTCCTGCGGGTCGTATTCGAGGTCGGCGTCCTGGATGAGGACGATGTCGCCGGTGGCGGCGGCGAAGCCGGTGCGGAGCGCGGCGCCTTTGCCTTGGTTGATCTCGTGGTGAAGGATTTGGTCCACGAGGGGAGCGATCTCGGAGCGGAGGATGTCGGTCGTGCCGTCGCGCGAGCAGTCGTTGACGATGATGATCTCGCGCTCGAGGCCGGCGGGCAGCGGCGCAGCGCGCACGGCGTCCACGATCGTGCGGATGGTGCGGGCCTCGTTGTAACAGGGGATGACAATGGAGAGCTTCATGCCGGGATCACATCGATCATTCTGGATCCGGCGGGGTTTTGTCACCGAAGAAGGAGCGCAGTAGCTTCTCGAGCCGAGCGAGTCGATCAGGCAGGGTGAGCGGGCTGTGACACGGACGGGTCAGCCAGCAGATGAACCGTTCATTCGCTCGGCAACGTCCTTTGTGTCGAGGGCGGACGTCGCCAGTGAATCCACTTGTGGACTTGTTGAAGGAGGGGTGGAGTGCGCGCGCCCGCTGTGGCCTCGCCGGTTTCCGCGCCCGAGCCCCAGGCGACTCCGATGCTAGATTCTTTGCGCTTTAAGCTTGGTTCGCGACCCACCGTCCGAAGGATGATCAGTGGCGGTGGCTGGCTCGGGCTTGAGCAGGCTCTGCGCATGGGGTTCGGGTTGGTGGGCGGAGTCTGGGTGGCGCGGCATCTGGGCCCCGAGGACTTCGGTTTGCTGAGTGCCACGCTTGCGGTCGTGGCGGTGCTGGGGGGGCTGGCCTCGCTGGGGTTCAACACGATTCTCGTGCGCGAGATCGCACAATCTCCCGAGCGGGCAGGAGAGATCCAAGCCACCGGCTTTTTCCTCAAGCTGGCGCTGTCCACATTGCTTTGGCTGGGCTGCGTGGCGGTGACGTGGTCGGAGGCGGGAGACGGGGCGCCCGGCGCCTTGTTGCCCCTGGCTGCCTTGGTCTTGGTTTTTCAATCAATGGATGTGGCGGAGCGGAGGCTTCAGGCGCAGGCGGAGTGGCGGCGGCTCGTGCTGATCCGGTGCGCAGGCGTGATCGCCTCTTTCGCGCTCCGTGCGACTCTCATCTTGGTGAACGCGCCGCTGGAGTATTTCGCCTTGGCGGGCGTGTGCGAGGTCATGATCGCGGCGGCGGGGCTGGCCGCTGTCACTCGACGAGGCTTGGGCGGATTTGCCGCGTGGTGCTTCTGCGCGGGGCGAGCGAAGGCGCTACTTAAGGAAGGCTTGCCGCTGATGGGCGCCGGCTTGGCGATCCAGGTCCAGGCCCAAAGCGATCAGATCATGCTGGTCGCGCTCCAGGGAGGCGAGGAGGTCGGGCAGTATTCGGCGGCTTTGCGGATCGTGACGGTTTTCGCGTTTTTTCCGATGGTGCTGCAAACGCTGTCGGTGCCGGAGCTGGCGCGCGCCAAGGCGGACGACGTGAACCTTTATCGGCGCAGGCTTCATCGGCTCTATCGGCTCGCGGTCGTGGCCGGCGTGGCCACGGCAGCGCCGCTTTTTTGGGGAGGGCCGACGCTGGTCGTCTGGCTATTTGGCGACGCTTATGCGCAGGCTGGCGTGTTGCTGCCGCTGTTCTCCCTGCGCCTTCTTCTGGCCAGCCTCGGCGTCGCCCGCGGGGCTTTCCTCAATACCGAGGGCATGGCCCGCTTCGTCCTGATCACGGCGGTGGCCGGGGCGGTGGTGAACGTGGGCCTGAACCTCGTCTTCATCCCGCGCTGGGGTGCGACGGGCGCGATCGTGGCCTCGCTGCTGTCCTTCACCGTGACCACCTTTGGCTTCGAATGGACGGACCCTCGGGCCCGGCGCAATCTCCGGCTCATGGTGGCTGCGATGTTGCGGCCGTGGCGGTCTCTTGATTGAGCCGGGGCGCGTATGGGAAATATCCGCATGGGCCCGCCGAAGGGATTGACGCTCTTTCTGAAAGAAAGCGCGGGCACCCGCCATTTTGTCGAAACGGGCACGTTCCGAGGCGACACGGCGCGGTGGGCGGCGGGGCATTTCGACGAGGTCGTCACGATTGAGCTTTCGCCCGCCTACCACGCGGCGGCGGTGAAGCGTTTTGCGGGCGAACCTCGCGTGCGACCGCTCGCGGGCGGCTCACCCGAAGTTTTGGCGGAACTGGTGCCCGGTTTGGCCGCCCCGGCTTTGTTTTGGCTGGATGCCCACTGGAGCGGTCTCGACACCTCGGGTCGCGACCACGAGTGCCCGCTTCTGGAGGAGCTGGCGGTGATCAACCAGTCGCCGGTCGGGCATATCGTCCTGGTGGATGACGCGCGTCTCTTTTGCGCGCCTCCGCCCGCTCCGCACCGCGTCGAGGCGTGGCCCGATCTGCGGACAACGCTCGACGCCCTCGAGGCCGATGGCCGGCGGCATGTCGTGCTCTGGGACGATGTTTTCATCGCGGTGCCCGTCGGTCTGCGCGAGTCGTTGGCGGGTTTTCTGCGTTCGTCCCCCACGCGCCAGGCGTCGGATCGCGCATGGTGGCGCAGACTGCTCAACCGCTGATGCGCGTCTTCCTTAAGAAATTCAGCTGGCTCCGGGCGACGCGTGCCTGCGGGGTCGCGATGTCGAGGCAGTATGGCCTCAACTTCGACTGGGCGGGGGGGCTGGCGCGGCTCGTGTCCTTCGCGCGGGAATATGGCCGCTACCGGCGCTTGCACGCGGCGGCCGCGACCGGCCATGCGCTGCGAGGCGGCGACATCCAGCCCTGTCTGCGCGACCGCACGGTGACGACGCCGATCGATCCGGTGTATTTTTATCAGGACACGTGGCTGGCGCGAAAACTCGCGGAGCGCCGGCCGCGCGAGCACGTGGACGTGGGGTCGTCTGCGAAGGCGATCGCGATGATCGCCCAGTTCATCCCGGTGACCATGGTGGACATTCGGCCGGTGGATCTGGGCGTGCCGGGCTTCACCTTCCTCGAGGGCACGCTGATGGCGCTGCCTTTCGCGGACGGGTCGATCTCGAGCCTCTCGTCGATTTGCGTGATCGAGCACATCGGCCTCGGCCGTTACGGCGACCCGCTCGATCCGGATGGAACCGACAAGGCCGCGCGCGAGCTGGCGCGCGTGCTGGCGCGGGGCGGGGACCTCTACGTGACGGTGCCCGTGGCGCAGGAGTCGCGCGTGGAGTTCAACGCCCACCGCACGTTCACCCGCGAGCATGTGCTGGCGCTCTTTCCCGGGCTCGTCCTCGCTGAGGAGCGCTATGTTTACGGCCGTGAATGGGGCGAGAGCTATCTGCCCGGGCGCGGCTTCGGCACCGGGTTGTTTCACTTCATGAGGAAGTCATGAACACCGTCCGCATGCCGCATTGGAGGCGCGCCTGTCGCGTGCTGGGCGCGCGACTCTTCGATTGGGCGGAGAATAACGGCTGCTCCGATCCGCGCCGAAACGGCGAGGCGTGGCTCGTCGGAGAACTCATGCGTCGCCACCGCGAGCGGGCCGGGTCGCGGCCCTTCGTGGTGTTCGACGCGGGCGCGAACGCCGGCGACTACACGGCGATGGTCTTCGAGAACGCCGCCGCCAGCGCGTGTGAGGTCGAGGTGCATGCCTTCGAGCCGTCGGCCGCGGCGCGCGCGAGGCTGGCCGCGAGGTTTGGCGACACGACGCACCTTCGCATCGTCGGAAAGGCGTTGGGCGAGCGCGCGGGCCGGGCGGTCCTGCATGGCGGCGCCGACGGAAACACGCAGGCCTCGCTGGCGGTGAGGCCGGAGGCGACCGCGTCTATCGGCAAGGATGTGGAGGTGGAGGTGGCCGCGCTCGCCGATTACTTGGAGGAGACGCGCGTCGAGCGCGTGGACTTGTTGAAACTCGACGTCGAAGGCTTCGAGCTGGCTGCGCTGCGGGGCTTGGGCGAGGCCCTGCGGCCGGAGCGCGTGGGTGTAGTGCAGTTTGAATACGGAGGCACCACGCTCGACGCCGGAGCTTCCTTACGCGCGCTTTTCGCGTTGTTGATGGCGCGTGGGTATCGGGTCGCGAAGCTGCTGCCGCGGGGGATCGAGCCGAGGAATTATGCGTCGTGGATGGAGCATTTTCGCTACGCCAACTACGTGGCGTGGGAGGCGGAGGCGTCACGGTGAGAGAGGGCCGGAGCTGGGTGATCTATACCCACGGGGGGGGGCGCATGGGCAACCAGGTGCTGCGTTGGGCGCATTGGCTGGCCTGGGCGATGGATTTTTCTGAGCGGGTGGGGGTGGTGAACCTTTCCTTCTGGCCCTACGCCTCGTTTTTCGAGGGCACCTGCGAGAGGCCTGGTTGTTCTTCCCCGCCGAACGCGGTGCTCGACCGGTTCGTTGCCTGGCGCGATCGCCTGCCCGAGTGGTTCTTGCACCGGGCCGAGTGGCGGGCGCAGCAACTGGTTCACGCCCTTGGCGCATGCGTGCCGGGGGCGGCCCGGATCGGACGGCGTTGGCCGCCGGACTTGAGGATCGACCTGGACGGCGACCGGTTCGTCGATCGGGTGGGCGCGCACCGCGTGAGCACCTGTGCTGGGTGGGAGATCGCGGGCTGGGAGCGGGTGCGTCGGAGACGGGAGGAGCTGCGGGCGTATTTTCGCCCGGCTGGCGAGCATGCGCGGCGCGCGCGGGATTTTGTGGCCGCGCAGCGCGCGCGGTTTGGCCGCGTGGTCGGGGTATTGATCCGGCAGGGCGATTACATGACCTGGCGAGATGGTTGCTTCGGATATCCGAGCAGCCGATACGCGCGTTGGATGCACGAGTATCTCGCGCTGGAGGGCGGAGGCGGGGCGGGCTTTCTCATCGCGTCGGACACTACCCAGGATCCCGCGTGCTTCGCCGGGTTGCCGCACGTCTTCTCGAGCGGATCGGCCAATGCTGGCGGACCGGCGATCGCGAGCTTTGCCGAATTGGCGGAGTGCGACCTCGTGCTAAGTCCGCCCAGCACATTCTCGGCGACGGCTGCTTTCGTGGGCGGTCGTCCCTTGTTGCCGCTTTGCGACGAGGAGCAGGTGCTGGCGAGGGAGCAGATTTTGGCGGAAGCGTTGCTCGATGCGGCGAAACATCCCATCTGCTCCTTGGTCGTGAAATGAACACCGCCGTCGCATTTTTGATATTTAGCCGACCGGAACCCACCCGGCGGGTTTTGGCGGCGATTCGGGAGGCTCGGCCGCGGCTACTACTGGTGGTCGCGGACGGGCCGCGGGCGGACCGACCCGAGGACGCGGCGAAGTGCGCCGAAGTGCGCGAGGTGGTCGAGCGCGGCGTGGACTGGCCCTGCGAGGTGAGGAAGAACTACGCCGACACAAACCTCGGCTGCGCCCGGCGCGTGTCCTCGGGGCTGGACTGGGTCTTCGAAGAGGTGGAGGAGGCGATCATTCTGGAGGACGATTGCTTGCCGCATGCGACCTTCTTCCCGTTTTGCGAGGAACTGCTGGCGAGATATCGCGAGGACGAGCGGGTCGCGCAGATCGCGGGCTGCAGTTTTCAGGATCAGGGGCGGGCGCCTGCGTCGCCGTCCTATTTTTTCTCCCGCTACCCGCACTGCTGGGGCTGGGCGACGTGGCGTCGGGCTTGGCGTCACTACGATCACAGCATGTCGGCCTGGCGCCAGGTGGATCGATCATGGTTGGATGAGGTGTTTGAGGAGGCGGCCGAGCGCAGATGGTGGAGCGAGGCCTTTGACGCCACGGCGGCCGGCCGGTTGGATTCATGGGCGTTTCGTTGGACGCTTTCCACGCTAAGCCGAGGCCGGGTCAGCGCGGTGCCGTTTGAGAACCTCGTCACTAATATCGGATTTGGCGCCGATGCGACCCACACCCGGGGCGGTGATCGTTTGGAGATACCTGCGACGGGTTTGTCTTTTCCGTTGAGCCATCCTGCCGGGGTCCGCCGACACGAGGGGGCGGACGCTCATACCAGCCGCCGACTTTTCCGGAAGCCGGGGGTGGCGGCAAGAGTCCTGCGTATCTTTCGACGACTGTTCGCCACATGAGCTCCTCCTTGTATCATGATCGTGGTTGGTGGAACGGCTTGCTGCGGCCGGCGGCGCGGCATGTGAGGGAGCTTGCGCGCAGCCCGGCATATCGGGCGCTGCATCGGTTTCATCGCCGCTTGCGGTCACGCCGGCGCGGGGAGGGGGCCGAGGTGGAGTATCGGGGGCGGGTGATCCGGCTTTGCGACCCGCCTAGTTTCCTGAGTGCCTGGGATGAGATTTTCGTGAACCGCATCTACGACATTGGCGACATCCCGTCGGGGCGGCCCGTGTTGGTGGACGCCGGCGCGAACATCGGACTCGCCGCCCTGTATTGGAAAATTAGATACGGAGAATTCCGTTACCTCGGCTTCGAGCCCGACCCCGCGGTGGCGGCATGCGCGTCGGAAAATCTTCGAGCATGGGCCGTGGACGGCGAACTGCTGGGCCTGGCGGTCGCGGGGGAGGAGGGGGAGGCGGGCTTCATCGTGGACGGGGCCGATGGCGGCAGGCTGGGCGAGGGAGCGCTCCGGGTGCGGACCACCCGGCTTTCGCGATTTTTGCCGGAAGCGGTCGATCTGCTGAAAATCGACGTCGAAGGCGCGGAAGCGGTGGTTTTGGAGGAGGTGGCGCCCGTCTTGGCCAGGGTGAGGAATATTTTCGTCGAATGGCACGGGAGGTCGGGGGAGGCAGGTTTGGGCCGGTCGATCACATTGTTGGAAGACGCGGGATTCGACTGTCATGTCCAAGTGGCGGTGGGGACGCGGCGGCCGTTCATGCGCGAGTTCGCCTCCGGCGCGCCGTTTTTTCAGAACCTCAACATCTACGGGGTGCGACCATGAAGCTGGTGAACATCGGGTGCGGTGAGGTGTTTCACCCCGCGTGGGTGAATCTTGATGTCGCTCCGGTCGCGCCAGGAGTGCGGCGTTTCGACGCGCGGCGGCCGCTGCCCTTTGCAGATTGCGAGGCGGACGCGGTCTATCATTCGCACCTGTTGGAGCATCTTCAACCGCCGGCCGCAGCCAGTCTGCTGGGCGAATGCCGCCGCATCCTCCGTCCCGGCGGGGTGGTTCGGGTGGTCGTGCCCGATCTGGCAGGCGCGGCCCGGGCCTATCTTGACGCCCTGTCGGATGCGGAGGCCGGAGGCGACGAGACCCTGTATCAATGGTGTCGCATGGAGTTGACGGACCAACTCGCGCGGTGCGAGTCGGGCGGCGAGATGGCCAAGTGGTTGAAGGGGCTCCCCGCGGAGCGTCTGCGGATCGTGCGGACGCGGGCGGGCAGGGAGGTGGATGGCATTGTGGCCATGGGAGGGGGATCCCGCCGGTGGCGCACGATCCCTTTGGGCGCGGCTCTGCGAAAAATTCATCGCGGGACGATGCGTGCGTTGGTGCGCGTGCTAGGCGGCCGGGGGATGGCGCACGCTTTCGCAGAGGGTCTTTTTCGCGCTCGTGGCGAAGTGCATCGGGCGATGTATGACGAGCGTGCGCTGCGGCTGTTGTTGGAGTCGGCGGGATTCGTGCGCGCGCGCCGAGTGTCCGCGGAGGAAAGCGCCATCCCGGATTTTGTCTCCTACGGGCTGGACACGGTGAACGGCGAGGTGAGGAAGCCGGATTCGCTGTTTATGGAGGCGGTTCGGCCATGAGGGTTCTCCATCTTAGCGCCTACGATCTTTTCGGCGGCGCCGCGAAGGCGGCGTTTCGCCTGCACCAGGCGCTCAGGACGGCCGGGGTGACGTCCGCGATGCTGGTCCGACGAAAGGATTCGGACGATCCGGATGTGTTCGCGCCGAAAGGAGCGGCGCGGTTGTGGGCCAAGGTCCAGCGACGGATGGAGCGCGCGCTTTTTCTGCGCGGTTGCCGAGGTGAATTTTCTCCGGGTGTGCTTCCGGATATGCTGGCGCGGAGGGTGAGGGAATCGCGTCCGGATGTGCTGCATGCGCACTGGGTGTCGCACAGTTTTCTTCGCTTGGAGACGCTTGTGCGGACGGGCCTGCCGGTCGTATGGACGATGCATGACATGTGGCCCTTCACCGGCGGCTGTCATTACGCGGGAGCGTGTCGCGGGTATCTCACTGGCTGCGGATGGTGTCCTCTGTTGGGTGCAAGGGCGCGGTCGGGCGACGCTTCGGCCCGTGGTGTGGCTCGACGGCGGGAACTGTTCGGCAGCGGGCGGGTTACCTTGATCGCTCCGAGTCGCTGGATGGCGGACTGTGCCTCGCGAAGCTTGGCGGCGAAGGGCTGCGACGCGCGTCGCATTCCCTATTGTGTAAATACGGACGTTTTTTCACCGAGGGCGAGGCGCGAGGCGCGCGAACGACTCGGCCTGCCTTTGGAAGGTCGCTTGTTGCTTGCCGGCGGCATGGGGGGGGCAGAGTGCGGCAGGAAGGGACTGCCGGAATTCTTGGCTGCGCTGGACGGGATACGGGCGGGCGAGCCTCGGCCGCGGGTGGCCGTGTTTGGCACGCAAAGCCGCGGATGCGCCGAACGAAACGGGGTGGTAGTGCAGGAACTGGGGCGTTTGGACGGCGATGATGCCATGGCGGACGCCTATGCTTCGGCCGACCTTTTCGTGGCGCCATCACGGGAGGACAATCTGCCCAACACGGTCTTGGAGTCGCTTGCGACGGGCACGCCGGTCGTCGCGTTCGCGGTGGGCGGAATACCGGATTTGATCGAAGATGGTGAGAACGGATGTCTGGTTCCGCCGGGCGATGTGGGCGGGTTGACGCGGGCGATGATGGATTTGCTGAGGGATGATGGACGCCGCGAGGCCTGCTCCCGCAGGGCGCGAGAGCTGGCATTGGCCCGCTATTCTCCCGGCGGGGTGGCCGAGGCGCACCGCGCGCTCTATTCGGAGATTCTCGCGCGCGGATGAAGCTTTTGATCGTCACGCCCACTCTGGGGAACTCGCCGTGGTTGTCCGACACCATGCGCTCGGTCGCTGATCTGGGCGCGATGCATGTTTTGGTCGCTCCAAAGGGGCAGGTGGCGTCGCTGACCGCACGTTTCCCTGGGGTGAAGGTGGTCGGCGAGCCGGAGGGCGGCGGCATGTATTCGGCGATAAACTACGCTGTTGAGGTCGCGGGACGCGACTGGGATGCGGTGAGCTACCTAAACGACGACGATCTTTTGCTCCCGGACTTTGCCCGGGTGTGTGCCGTGGTGGAGCGGGATCCGAATGGGGCGAGAGTGGTTTATGGTCGGGTGCGGCTGATCGATGCGCAGGGAGCGCGATTGGGGGCGATCCCGATTTCGCCCAGCGGATCCATCAATCGTGCGTTGTATGCGGCGCGGTTGGAGCCGCTGTATCAGCAGGGGACCGTGTTGACGCGGGATGCCTGGAATAGGTTGGGTGGGTGTGATGGGCGCCTGCGTTTTTGCGGCGACTCCGATCTTCTGGCGCGAGCTTGTCTGGCGGGGATGCCTTTCGAAAGAGTGGGCGGCGAGGTGGCGGCTTTCCGGCTGCGTGCGGGGCAGTTGACCAAGAATCGCGCCGCGATGGTGGCGGAGCGGGCTTTGGTGGACGAGCGCTTGGGGTTGTTGAAAGGCGTGGATTCAAAAGAGAAGAGGCGGGCGCGGCTTTGGTTTCGTTGGGCCAACGCGTGGGTGTATGCCGAGAGGATCGCACGACATGGATGGGTGTCGTTCGACGAGTTGCTGACACGCGGAGGGGCTCAGCCGTAGGTATTGCGGGCGAAAACGACGTCGTCGGCGCGGGCGAAGGCGAGATCGGCCTGCCAGAAGACGCCGTCGCCCGGGCGGCGCATCGGCTCGGCAAGGTCGCAGCAACGAAAGCCTCGCGGCTCCAGCCAGGCGCAGAGCTCGTGAAAACGCAGGCACCCGGGCTGGAGCGTGAAGTTGTAGGCCTCGATGATGAGCAGGGTCGTGTCGGCTAGCGTGCGCGCGGCGCCTTCCAGCACCGGAATCTCGTGGCCGTGGGTGTCCAGCTTGAGCGCGTAGGGCGCGGGCAATCTCGAATCTCTCACCACGTCGTCGATCGCCTCGACGCGGACCGTGCGCGAGCCAGGAGTGCCGGTGGGCACGACGCCGCTGCCATCGAGCGCGGCGTCCACTTGGAAGGCGATCTCGCCTCGCGCCTTGCCCGCCGCGGCGTCGATGACGGTGAAACCATGCTTGTCGCGGAGGCGGGTGAGCGCCGGTTGGCGTTCGGCCAATGGCTCGAAAAGAACGAAGCGCGCATCCGGAAAGTGGCGGCGGGCTTGGAGGGACCAACCGCCGTCCGAGGCGCCTACGTCGATGATGGTAGCGGGCGTTTGGCCTCGGGCGCGGGCGCGGGCGAGCAGGCCGTCGAGATCAAAAACGCGATCACGCCGCTCCAAGGAAAGGCCGAGCGGGCCGAGGAAGGCGTTGGCGAAGCGGCGGGCGCGGGCGCGAAAGGTGTTAGCCATGGTTGGAGCGGCGGAGGGCGCGGATGGATCTTTTGCGCAGGCAGCGGGCGATAGAGGCACAATCCCATAGAAGGCAGCGGGCGACGGGGAAATGACGATGGCGGACGCGAATTTCTTCGCGATAGCCGATCCATCCTCCCGCATCGCTCGCGCCGCCGGTCCCGCAAACGGCGACGAGCAGGGGGAGCGAGTCGAAGCGTGCACCGGCCAGGAGCAGCCGGAGGTTGATGTCGTAGTCGCCCATGATTTGGAGCGAGGCGTCGAAGGGGCCGAAATCGATGAGCGCGGCGCGGCGGTAGAAGGCGGCTTGGTGGTGGACGAAATTGCGGCGGATGGCGGTGCGCGTGCCGGTGAACGGATAGCGACGTCCGTCGGTGTAGCGGGCTTCGCCGACGAGGACGGAGGCGGAGGTGACGGCGAGCTCGGGGGCGGCGTGAGCGAGGACGTCGGCGCTGGCGAGGACGTCGTCGGCGCCGAGGAAGAGCACCCAGTCGCCACGGGCGAGGCGCAAGGCGTGGTTCATGGCGTCGTAGATGCCGGCGTCGGGGCCGGAGTGGAGCGCGGCGATGCGCTGGCGAACGCCGGCAAGCCACTCGGCGCTGCCGTCGGTCGAGGCGCCGTCCACGACCACGATTTCGAAGTCCGCGCTCTGCTGATCCCATGCGCTTTGCAGCGCGTCGCGCAGGGACGGGCCCGGGTTGCGGCAGACGATCAGGATGCTGATCAAGGGAGAGGGCATGGGCGCGGCGTGACCGACAGTTGCGCAGATCGCGGGGCGGGCTCAAGGCTGGCGCTCACATGTCCGCCGCTTCGCCCGCGCCAATTCTCTCCGTAATCATCGTCGCCTATCAGTCGCGCGACGAGATCGGGGCGTGCCTGCGGTCC
The DNA here is from genome assembly GCA_030605125.1 of Verrucomicrobiota bacterium. Taxonomy (GTDB): domain Bacteria; phylum Verrucomicrobiota; class Verrucomicrobiia; order Opitutales; family Opitutaceae; genus IMCC26134_A. Next base: position 30,016 of record JAUWBD010000033.1, read on the forward strand.
TTGCCGCGGGAGATCGACGGGCGGGCGGTGGAGGTCGTGGTGGTGGATAACTCGCTCGATGCCGACGGCACCGGCGCGGCGGCGCGGGAGGCGTATCCGAAGGTGGACTACGTGGTGCCGCCGGAGAACCTCGGCTTCGGCCGGGCGAACAATCTCGGCTATGGGCGCACCAGCGGGGAATGTGTCTTGTTTTTAAACCCCGACACGGTGTGCGATCCGGCGGCGCTGGAGCATTGCGTGCGGCGCATCCGGGCGGAGCCGGAGGTCGGGCTGATCTCGCCCAAGCTCGTGATGGCCGACGGCAACATGGACCTGGCGTGTCGCCGCGGAGTGCCGACGCTCTGGGACGGGTTTTGCCGGGCGAGCGGACTTGCCGCGGCGTTTCCGCGCAGCGCGTGGGCGGCGGGGTATAACCTCACGCATCTCGATCCGGACGGGAGCTACGAGGTGGGTGCGATCAATGGGGCCTTCATGCTCGCGCGGCGCGAGGTGCTGGAGGCGGTGGCGGAGCGCGGGGAGGACGGCCGGGCGCGGGTGTTTGACGAGCGCTTTTTCATGTATGGCGACGATCTCGACCTGTGCATCCGCGTGCGGCAGGCAGGCTGGCGGATCGTGTATGACGGGCGCGTGGCGATCACGCATCTCAAGGGCTTGAGCGTGGCGAAGAGCTACGAGGCGATGTCAGCCGCGATCTTCGACGCCAACCGCGAGGTCTATCTGAAGCACTTCAACCCGCGCGGCTCGCGCTGGGTGGCGTGGAAGTGGCGTGCCGCCTTTGGCGCGTGGAAGGCGGTGTCGCGGTGGCGGGCGCGGTGGCGGGGCTACCGGCGCGTGCGGCCTTTGTGAGGAGCGACCGCGGATGCGCTTTATCTAGCCGAGGAGCGACTTGAGCCCGGTCTCGTCGAGGATGGCGACGCCGAGGGCGCGGGCCTTGTCGAGCTTGGAGCCCGCTTCCTCGCCTGCGACCACGTAGTGGGTTTTCCCCGACACGCTGCCGCTCACCTTGCCGCCGGCAGCCTCGATGAGCTGTTTGGCTTCATCGCGCGAAAGGGTGGGCAGGGTGCCGGTGAGCACAAAGGTTTTCCCGGCCAGCGCGCCTTGCGCGGCGGCGGTGGCGAGGCGCGCGGCCTTGGGCGAGATGCCGAGCTCGGCGAGGCGACGCAGGGCGTGGCGACCACGCTCGGAGGCGAAGAAGTGCACGACGTGGCGGGCGGCTTCGTAGCCGATCTTGTCGGCGCCGGGGGTGCGTTCGCGGTGGGCCTGGATCTCGGCCAGTTCGCCGGCGAGGGCGGCGTGGCGGGCGGCGCGCTCGGCGCGCTCGGTCTCGTCTTTGGGCGGGTTGAGGCGCGAGCGCGGGCTGATGCGCGCCATCTCCTCGTTGATGTCGGCGAGGCGGGCGAGGCGCGGGAGCAGCTCGGAGCGGGCCACGGCTTCGAGCGTGCCGTGGGCGGCGGCGATATCCTGCGCGGTGGTGGCGCCGACGTCGCGGATCTGGAGCGCCATGAGCCAGCGGTCGAGCGGGAGGGAGCGGGCGCGGGCGATGGCCTCGACGATCTTGGTGGCGTTTTTCACGCCGAGCATGCGCGGGGCCTCGGACGTGCCGAGGTTGAGCGCGCCGAGCGGCGCGGCCTCGAGCGCGAAGAGATCGAAGAGTTCGCGCACCTGGCCGGTGCGCACGAGGGCCTCGGCGACCACGCCGCCGAGGCTCTCGAGGTCGAGGACCTTGCGGTCGGCGACGTAGTCGAGGCGGGTGACGAGCTGCGCGGGGCAGTCGGCGTTGGGGCAACGGATGGCGACCTCGCCCTCGACGCGCACGACGGGCGTGGAGCAGACGGGGCAGGCGGCGGGGAACGCGTAGGGCGCGCACTCGGGCGGGCGTTTGGCGAAGTTGACCGCGACGACAACGGGGATGATCTCGCCGGCTTTTTCGACGGTGACGAGGTCGCCGACGCGGATGTCCTTGCGGGCGATCTCGTCGGCGTTGTGGAGGGTGGCGCGGGCGACGGTGGTGCCGGCGAGCTGCACGGGCTCGAGCTCGGCGACGGGGGTGAGCACGCCGGTGCGGCCGACCTGGATGGTGATGTCGCGGAGGCGCGTCTCGGCCTGCTCGGGGGCGAATTTATAGGCGGCGGCCCAGCGCGGGGAGAGTTTGCGCGCGCTCTGGCCTTCGCCGCGGTAGCCGGCGCGGGCCTGGAGCGCGAAGTCGTCGAGCTTCACCACGGCGCCGTCGGTGGCGTAGGGGAGGGTGGCGCGGAGGGAATCGAGTTCGCGGATGGCGGCGACGACGGCCTCGACGCCGACGACGTGGCGGCGGTGCTCGAGGACGGGCAGGCCCCAGGCGGCGAGCTGGGCGTGCCAGGCGTGTTGGGAATCGATGGCGAGGGCGGGCTCGCAGGCGCCGCGGCCGTAGAGCACGATCTCGAGGCGGCGCGAGGCGACGAGGGCGGGGTCGAGGAGTTTGAGGGTGCCGGCGGCGAGGTTGCGCGGGTTGGCGTAGGGTTCGTGGCCGGCCTCCTGCTCGGCGGCGTTGATGCGGGCGAACTCGTCGAAGCGGAGGAAAATCTCACCGCGGATCTCGAGGAGGTCGGGGAGGGCGGCGGCGGGCGGGGAGAAGAGGTCGTCGGGTCCGGTTTTGGCGGGGGCGGGCTTCAGCTCGTGGGGCAGGCCGGCGATGGTTTTGACGTTGGCGGTGACGTCGTCGCCCTCCTCGCCGTCGCCGCGGGTGACGGCGCGCACGAGGCGGCCTTTTTCGTAGGTGAGGGAGATGGAGGCGCCGTCGATCTTGGGCTCGACGGACCAGGCGAGGTCGTCGCGGCCGAAGAGGCGGGCGAGGCGGGCGCAGAAGTCGCGCAGTTCGGTCTCGTCGTAGGTGTTGTCGAGGGTGGTCATCGCCTGGCGGTGTTTCACGCGGGCGAAGCCCTCGCTGCGGTCGTCGCCGATGCGGGCGGTGGGGGAGGCGGCGCCGAGGGCGGCGGCCTCGGCGGGGTGGGCGGCTTCGAGGTCGGCGAGTTCGCGCTTGAGGCGGTCGTAGTCGAAGTCGGGGATGAGCGGGCGCGCCTCGCGGTAGTAGCGCTCGTCGTGAGCGGCGATTTCGGCGCGCAGCGCGGCGATGCGGGCGGAGGCTTCGGCGGAGGTCATCAGGCGGCGGGTGCGGAGACGCTGTCGTCCGTGGCTGTGGCGGGGGAAGCGGGGGAGGTGGTCGTGGAGGCTGGTCGCGGCCAAAGTCGGAGGGGTGTCTCGAGCAGGCGGCGATACCAAGGCCAGAAGGCGTAGAGCGTGACGGCGAGGGCGGCGCCGGCGGTGTCGGCGATCCAGTCGGCGACTTCGACGAAGCGGCCGGGGGTGAAGCTCTGGCGGAT
>JAUWBD010000215.1 GCA_030605125.1 Verrucomicrobiota bacterium
GCACGCGGGCGAGGAGGAAGAGCCAGAAGCTGCCGCTGAGCGCCCAGACGGCGTAGCTGAGCGCGGTGCCGGCGACGGTGTAGAGCAGCACGGGGCGGCGGCCCACGCGGTCGGAGAGCCCGCCCCAGAAGGGCGCGAAGACGAATTGGAGGACCGAGAAGACGGAGCTGATGATGCCGCCGAAAAGGACGGCGCGGAGATGGAGCGAGGTGCCTTGGTCGTTGCCGATGGCGTGGGCGGCGGCGTTGATCCACTCCATCAGGGCGCCGAGCAGGCCCTGGTCGCCGTCGATCGCGAGGTAGTGTTTGAGGAGATCCGGTCCGAGGGGGAAGACGATGGAGAAGCCGATCAGGTCGATGTAGAGCGTGAGAAAAATGACGCCGAGGGAGAGCGGGCGTTTGGCGGGGGCGGCGGAGGTCGGATCGGAAGTGGACACGAAAGGAGGCGGAGTGGGCGAAGGGTCCTAGGAATGCGGATTCGGAGGGATGGCCACAAAAAGCACAAGAAGCGCAAAAAAGATCCGGTGCGGATCGCGGCGCGTGAGAATTACTTTCGGCGATATTTCACGCGGAGAATCCAGGTCGTAAGCCCCAAGCTGCCCACGAGGCCGGTGACGACGCCGAGGGGGAAATCGATCGAGGCGAGATCGCGGCCGCTCAGTTTGAAGAGACTGTTGGCCATGCCGTAGAAAAACATGAAGGCCACGAGCGCGATGGCGACGACCACGTGGCCCGGCATCTCGTCGATGATGTGGCGCACGAGTTTTTTGAACGAATCCGATTCGGGGGCCTCGAAGTCGTCGTCGCGGCGCGGGGGCTCGGGCGGCGGCGGAGGCGGTGGCGGCGTGGAGGGAGGGACGGACATTTTTTAACGCAAAGGGCGCGAAGGGCGCGAAGATGGAAAGGGTGGACGCGGAGATAGGGAGAGGGCGGATAGTCTTCTTCGCGACCTTCGCGATCTTCGCGTTGAAAATCTGGTTTCGGATCAGCCGGCGAATCAGGCGCGTTTGGCGAGTTCGCGCGGGGCGGTCTCGACGGCGGGGAGCGCGGCGGGCAGCTCCTTGTTGCCCTTGGCGCCGAGCTCCTCGAGGCGGCGGCCGGCGGGGAGCACGCGGCTCTCGAAGGCGCCGACGGCCTGGTTGTAGGCCTTGGCGGCGTTTTCGAGCGCGGGGGCGAGCTTGGCGAGGTGCTCGGTGAAGCCGGTGATGCGGTCGTAGAGTTCGCGGGCCTGCGCGGTGATCTCCTCGGCGTTGCGCGCGGCCTTCTCCTGACGCCAGCCGTAGGCGGCGGCCTTGAGCAGGGCGATGAGCGAGGCGGGCGTGGCGAGGAGGACTTTTTTGATGATGGCGCGTTCGAGCAGGCCGGGGTCGGCAGAGAGCGCGCCGGCGAGGAACTGGTCGCCGGGGAGGAAGAGCACGACGAATTCGGGCGAGGGCTGAAACTGCTCCCAGTAGGCCTTCGCTCCGAGGGAGTCCACGTGGGCGCGGACCTGGGCGGCGTGGGTGAGGAGGCGGGCGGCGCGCGTGGCTTCGTCGGGCGCGGAGGCGGCCTCGCGGTAGGCCTCGTTGGGCGCCTTGGCGTCCACGACGATCTGTTGGCCGCCGGGGAGGCGCACGAGGAGGTCGGGGCGGAGGCGGGATTTGTCGTCGGTGGTGACGGAGCTCTGCTCGGTGAAGTCGCAGTAGTCGGTCATGCCGGCGAGCTCGACGACGCGGCGCAGTTGCAACTCGCCCCAGGTGCCGGCGGTGGTGGTGGAGCGGAGCGCGGTGGAGAGGCGGGCGGTCTCGGTTTGGAGCGTGGATTGCGATTGCGCGAGGCTCTGGAGCTGCTGGGCGAGGGCGGCGGCGGACTCGGCGCGCGTCTTGTCGAAGGCGGTGATCTTGGTCTCGACCTGCACGAGCGTCTCGCGCAGCGGCTTTACCAGCGCCTCGATGGCGAGCTGGCGCTTTTCGAGGTCGGTGTCGGCGAGCTGGCGGGTGCGGCCGAGGGTCTCCTTGGCGAGCTCGAGGAAGGCGGTGTTGTTGGCCTGCAAGGCGGCGGCGGAGAGGGCCTTGAACTCGTTGGCGAGGCGGTCCTGCGCTTCGGTGAGCGCGGCGATTTTCTCGGTCGCCGCGGCGCGTTCGGCGGCGAGCGCGGATTGGGCGGCGGCGAGTTCGGCGCGGGCGGTGTCGGTGGCGGCGCGGGCGAGGTCGAGCGCGGAGTCGCGCGCGCCGAGATCGGACTGGAAGCGGGCGAGGTCGGCGTCGCGAGCGCGGAGGCGCTCGTGCAAGGCGGCGCCTTGTGCTCGGAGGCCGAGCCAGGCGAGGGCGGCGCCGAGAAGCAGCCCGAGCAAAAGAAAGAGGGTTTCGGTCATGAAAATCAGTTGAAACTTTAGCGGTTCTAATGGGTGCGGTTGACAGCTACGTAGTGAGAAGCTGTCTAGCGGGCATGTTCCCGAGATTCGCCGCCGGTGGCGGCTGCATGCATGGCGCAAAGCCGGAGGCGGTCAATCCGTCCCTCGCGGCGTGCGTCGGCATCGGGAGAAGCGGGTGGGCGGCATGAATAACGGCTCGGCAGATCCGCGGCTGTTTCTCGCGACCGCGCCCGGCGCGAGCGCCGATCCTTTTTCTTCGCTCGGCAGGCTGGCGATTCCCCGGGCGGACGACGTGGCCTTGCCCGCGGTGCTGGTGGTGGCGACCGACGGGGAGACCCGCGGCCGCGTGCACCAGCGGCTGGAGGAGGAGTTCGAGGTCACGATGGAGACCACTTTCGAGGCGGCGGTGGAGCGGCTGCGCCAGCGGCGTTTCGCGCTCGCGCTCACGGACTTGCGGGCGGCGGGGCTGAGCACCGCGGAGATGGCGCGGGCGTTTCACGAGCTGGACCCGGAGATGTCGGTGATCGCCTTGGGCGCGGGCCGCGCGGTCAAGGTCCTCGGCGAGCAGTGTTTGCAGGTTCCCTTCGACTCGCCCGACATCGTGGCCCTGGCGCAGCACGAGGTCGAGGTGGCCTTGCGGCGGCGCGGCCGCAGCTCGGTGATCCGCGAGATGGAGGGCGTGATCTCCCTGCTGCAGAAGGAACTCGAGGCGAAGGACACGCTCGCGCAGCACGGCGAGGCCTCGGCCTCGATGGTGCACGACCTGAAGAACGCGCTTTTCTCGACCCTCGGCTACACCGCCCGCCTCATCCAGGAGACGGCGCAGCTCAAGGACAGCGTCGGCGACCAGGCCAAGCCGATCGACGCCATCGCCAAAAAACTCGAGCACACTTCGAACTACCTGCTGCACCTCGCGCACACCTGCCGTTTCAACGACGGGGTGAAGGTGGTGCGCGAGCGCCTCGACTTGCAGGCGGAGATCGAGTCGGTGCACGCGGTCTTGTTTTTCAACAGCCCCAACTTGCGCATCACGGGGCAACGCTGCGGCCTCTCCGGCGGCCCCGGGGCGGGCAGCGGCCTCCACGTGCTCGGCGACCGCTACGAGCTGCACCGCGTCTTCCAGAATCTTTTCAAGAACGCCTTTGAGGCGGGCGCCGACGACGTGCGCGTGATCCTGCACGCGGAGCCGGGGCGCGTGGTGGTGGAGGTGGGCGACAACGGCCGCGGCTTCCCCGAGGAGGAGGCCGAGGTGGCGCTCACGCATCCGCTCCGCTCCAGCAAGCGCGGAGGCCAGGGCTTGGGCCTGCGCATCTGTCGGCAGATCATCGAGCGCCACGACGGCACGATCACCCTGAGCAGCGGGCCGGGCCGCGGAGCGGTTTTCAAGATCTCGCTGCCGGCCGCGTGGTGAGGCGCGGCGACGCCCGGCGTCAGGTGCCGCAAAAGGTGCGGTAAACCTCGAGGCTCCGCGGCGCGGGGGAGCGATACTCGTCCGGCACCGGGCGCGCGTGGTCGTAGGGATGGGCGAGCACGTCGAGCAGGCGGCGGATCGGCGCGAGGTCGCCGGCCACGGCGGCGGCGAGGGCGGCCTCGACCAGGTGGTTGCGCGGGATGACGCGCGGATTGGCCGAGCGGCGCAGCGCGAGCGACTCCTCGGCGGAGCCGGGCTGGCGCGCGAGACGCGCCCGCCAGAGCGTGTGCCAGGAGCGAAACTCCTCGTCGGCCAGGGCCGCGGTGGACTCGGTGTCGGGGGCGGAGAGGGCGGCGAAGGTGTGGGTGAAATCGGCTTTCACGCGCTGCATCCAGGCGAGCAGGCCCTCGACGAGCGTCTGGTCCTCCGCCTCCTCGGTGAACAGGCCGAGCTTGCGCCGCATGGTCGCGAGCGAGTGGTGCAGGAAACGCGCGGAGAAGCGCTGCACGGCCTCGGTGGCGAGCTCGACGGCGCGGGCCTCCTCGGGGTGGATGAGCCCGACGAGCGTCTCGGCGAAGCGCGCGAGGTTCCACTGCGCGATGCGCGGCTGGTTGCCATAGGCGTAGCGGCCGTGCTCGTCGATCGAGCTGAAGACCGTGGCGGGATCGTAGGCGTCGATGAAGGCGCAGGGGCCGTAGTCGATGGTCTCGCCGGAGAGCGCCATGTTGTCGGTGTTCATCACGCCGTGCACGAAGCCGACCGACATCCACCGCACGACCAGATCGGCCTGCCGCTCGACGACCGCCTCGAGGAGGGCGAGCGCGGGGTTCTCCGCGGCGGCGAGATCGGGATAATGTCGGCGCAGCGTGTAATCGAGCAGGGCGCGCAGGGCGGAATCGTCGGTCTGGCCGGCGACGGCGGCGGCCCACTCGAAGGTGCCCACGCGGAGGTGGCTGGCGGCGACGCGCGCGAGCACGGCGCCGGGCAGCGCGCCCTCCTGGCGCCACACCTCATCGCCGGTGGCGACGACGGCGAGGGCGCGGGTGGTGGGGATGCCGAGCGCGTGCATCGCCTCGCCGATCAGATATTCCCGCAGCATGGGGCCGAGCGCCGCTCGGCCGTCTCCACGGCGTGAATACGGCGTGGGGCCCGAGCCCTTGAGCTGGAGGTCGAAGCGGGCGCCGCCGGGCGTGATCTGCTCGCCGAGGAGGTGGGCGCGGCCGTCGCCGAGCGGCGTGAAGTGTCCGTATTGGTGGCCGGCGTAGGCCTGGGCGAGCGGGGCGGAGCCGGGCGCGAGGCGGTTGCCGGAGAAAATCTCGGCGGCGTCGTCGCCGGCGAGCGCCCCGGGATCGAGCCCGAGGGCGGTGGCGAGCGCGCGGTTGAGCAACACGAGGCGCGGGGCGCGGACGGGCGTGGGCGCGACGGCGCTGTGCAGGACGGGCGGCAGCGCGGCGTAGGTGTTTTCCAGGCGCCAGCCGGCGGCGGCCGAGGGCGCGGAGGATTCGACGGGGGCGGGCGCGGTGGCGATCATGCGGGCAATGTCGCGGCCTTTGGCGTCGCGTCCAGCGCCGGGCGGCAAAATCCCGCGGCGGGCCTCGAGCGGATCGCTTTGCGTTCGGCGGCGAAACCGTGCCGTCATCGGGCTTTTCCCCCGCACGCATGAGCGCCGAAACCACCTTTCTCGCGGACCGCGAACCCGGCGTGGGCGCCGACGAGCGCGCCCTGCAGCTGGGCTGGCTGCGCATCGGGATCGGCGTCGCGGTGGCGGCGCAGGCGATGGTCTTTTCGCTCGCGGTCAACATCACGCCGGCCGAGGGCGGCGCCTACTGGCTGGTGCACGGGGGCTTGATCGTCACGACCTTGGCCACGCTGATCTTTCTCGGGCGCGACTTGCTGGGCGGGGCCTGGGCGGCGCTGCGCGCGCGGCGCGTCTCGATCGACCTGCTTTTCCTCGTGACGCTGCTCGGCGCGCTGGGCGGCTCGGTGACGAGCAGCCTCACCGGCACCGGCTCGGTTTACTACGAGGTGGTCGCGGTGCTCATCGTGGTGCACACGCTGGGCAAGATGGCGGGGGCGCGCAGCCGGGCGGCGGCCTTGCGCGCGGCCGACGCCGTCGCGGAAAAATTCGAGCGCTGCACGGTGCTCGACGCGGAGGGACGCGAGGTCTCGCGGGCGGTGGCGGAGCTGCGCGGGGATGAGCGCGTGGTGGTGCCCCCGGGCGGCGCCATCGCGGTGGACGGTGTGATCGCGGAGGGGTTTTCCTACGTGGAGGAGGCGGCGATGACGGGCGAGTGGCGGCCGGTGGCCCGGGGCCCGGGCGACGCGGTGTGGGCGGGCACGCACGCGGTGGACGGGCGCCTGGTGATCGCGGCGCGCGCGGGATCGCGGCGGCTCGACGAGGTGCTGCGCGCGGTGGCCGAGGCGCGGCTGGCGCCCTCGGTTTTGCAGGCGCAGGCGGATCGCCTGATGCGGTGGTTTCTCCCGGTGGTCACGGGCGTGAGCGCGGCGACCTTCCTTGGATGGTCGGCGGCCGGCGCGCCATGGGAGCGGGCTTTGTTCAACGCGATGGCGGTCCTGCTGGTGGCCTGTCCGTGCGCGATGGGGCTGGCCACGCCGGTGGCGGTGTGGAGCGGGCTGGCGAGGCTGGCGCGTCTGGGGATCGTGGCGCGGAGCGGCGACTTCATCGCGGCCCTGGCGCGGGTGGACACGGTGTGTTTCGACAAGACCGGCACGCTCTCGGAGGAGCGGCTGGCGGTGCTGCGCTGGGAAGTGGCGCCGGCCTGGCTCGGGCGCGAGGCGGAGCTGCGCGCCCTGGTGGCGACGGCGGAGCGCGGGGTGGCGCACCCGGTGGCGCGCGCCTTGGCGGACGACGCCGCGGACACCGCGGACGACGCGGCGGGCGCCGGGCGCGGAGTGGGTTTCGTGATCGTGGAGCAACGCGTGGTGGCGGGGCGCGGGGTGGAGGCGCGCGTGGAGGGCGCGGGCCGGGTGCGGGTGGGCGAGGCGGAGTTTGCCGCCGCGGCGGACGCGCCTGGCGAGGCGGCGAAGGGCGGCGATGCGCGCGCGGAAGGGAAGTGGGTCTGGGTGAGCGTGGAGGGTGCGCATGCCGCCCGCGTGGAGCTGGGCGAGGCGTGGCGCGCGGGGTTGACCGAGACCTTGCGGGGGCTGCGCGCGCTCGGGCTGGAGCTGGAGATTCTCAGCGGCGATCCGCGGGCGGAGGCGGCCTGGGGATGTCGGGGCATGCAGGAGGCGCTTCCGGTGCGGGCCGGACTGGCGCCGGCGGCGAAGGCCGAGCGGGTGCGCGCGCTCGAGGCCGAGGGGCGGGCGGTGCTTTTCGCCGGCGACGGCGCGAACGATGCGGGCGCGATGAGCGTGGCGACCTGCTCGCTGGCCCTGCGGGGCGGGAGCGGTTTGGCCCGTGCCTCGGCCACGGCGGTGTACGCGGGCGATGACCTGCGGCGCCTGCCGGAGGCGATCCTCGTCGCGCGGCGCGTGGTGGGGGGAGTGCGCGGCAACATGCTCTTTGCCTCGACCTACAACGCCGCGGGCATGGCGCTGGCGGCGGCGGGTTTGCTGCACCCGGTGGTGGCGGCCTTGTTGATGGTGGGCTCGAGCGTGCTGGTGGGCGCGCGGGCGATTCGCAGCGCCGAGGCGTGAGCGGCGCGGGGCGCGGCGACCGGGAGCGGGCGAACGGGGAATTTTCCCCGCTGCGAGGCACCCGGCATTCCCCACCCACCGGAGGCGGCGAGACGGGTCTTCATGGTGTATCTTGCATGCGACACGTGCCGTTCGTGTCCGCGAAACCGGAACC
>JAUWBD010000037.1 GCA_030605125.1 Verrucomicrobiota bacterium
CGCGCCCGCAAAGAGATGGAGCGTGAGACGCAAGTAGGCATCGAGTTGCAGAAACGCACCGTCGAAGGCGAGCGGAAAGTGGCGGAGTTGAGCATCCAGAACCTCGAATCGAAAGTGGCGGAGCAGGCCGCACGAATCTCCGAGCTCACCAAGCAACTCGGCGATTCCTCGAACAAAGTTGAGAAGATCGCCACCAAGGCGATCGAGGGTGCGTCCAATAAGATCGCCCTCGCCGCGGTCAACGAGCTCGGCTACGCCGTGAGCCGGCTCGACGGGGCGGGCGGCAAGCTGCACGCCACGCGTCGCCAGAGTTCCGGCTTCGACGGCGCCCGCGAATACCGCCTCGAGTTGAGCGTCGTGGAGTTGTCGCCCGAGTCGGTGGATCTGCGCGTCGTGCTGCGCGAGATCGTGGAAGACTCCGCCGGCCGCGTCTCAAGCGGCCTGGTGCGCGACCGCGCGCCCTACGACGCGATCTTCGACCGCGTGCCCGGCGCCGCGCGGCCCTGAGCCGGGGCGCGACCGGAGAAGCTTATTCCAGGTCCGCCGGCCCGAAGGCCCCGGGCAGCAGCGCCTGGATCGACGTGTCGATCCGCTCCTTGCCGTCGCAGCACGACACCACGCGTGCCTCGGGCCCGAATTCGAAGATCACCTGCCGGCACGCCCCGCAGGGCGCGGTGGCGCCGGGCGTCGGCGTGTAAACCACCACGCACTCCAGCCGTCGCGCGCCCGCCGCCGCCGCCGCGAAGATTGCCGTGCGCTCGGCGCAGTTGGTCAGCCCGTAGGACGCGTTCTCCACGTTGGCGCCGGTGAAGAGGCCGCGGTCGGTCCAGATCGCCGCGCCCACGCGAAAGCCGCTGTAGGGCGCGTAGGCCTTGGCCGCCGCCGCCTTCGCCGCGCGCACGAGCCTCGCCACCTGCGGACCGGGTTTCGCTTTTGCCATGCCCCCACCCAAGCAGACGCCGCGCCCGCCGGTCAAACCGCCGCGCCTGCTGCGCGCGCCCCCGCCGCCCCCCCCGCGACAGATTCGCTTTGCCCTCCGCGCGTTTCCCTCGGTGAGTTCCCCCATGGTCCTCCGCGCCTGCTTCCGCGCGTTTCGCATCGGCCTGGCCGGCCTCCTCTTCACGGCTCCCGGCATCCGCTCCTTCGCGGCCGCCGATCCCGCCGCGCCCTACCTCTACGAGGAGACACGCCAACTGGTGCGCGTGGTCGAGGCTGCGGCCGCGCGCGTGGAGGCCGAGGGCGAGGCGGCCTTCGCGGAGTTCGCGCGGCCGGGCTCGCGCTGGTTCAACGAGCAGCGCTATTTCTTCATCTACGACGCGACCGGCGTGTGCGTTTTCCACCCCGTCGCGCCGCACCTCGTGGGGCTCGATTTGGGCGAGCTGCGCGATTTCTACGGCAAGCCCGTCATCCGGCGCATCACCGAGCTCGCCGCCCGCCCCGAGCCCGCCGCCGCCGACTGGATCTTCTACCTGTGGGAGGAGGGCACGCAGTTTTTCCCGATGTGGAAGAGCTCCTACGTGCGGCGCGCCACCACCCCCGAGGGGCGCGTGCTGCTCGTCGGCAGCGGCGTCTATAATCTCCGGGTCGAGCGCGAATTCGTGCGGCGCCAGGTGGACGCCGCCGCGGAACTGCTCGCCGCCGAGGGGCGCGCCGCGGCCTTCGCCGCCTTCAACGATCTCTCCTCCCGCTTCGTCTTCCTCAACACCTACATCTTCGTCCTCGACGACGCCGGGCGCGCCCTCGTCGATCCCGCCTTCCCCACGATGGAGGGGCGCAGCCTGCGCGGCTTTCGCGATTTCGTCGGGCATCTCGTGGTCGAGGAAATGATCGAGAAGCTCCGCTCCGCCGACGAGGCCTGGGTGCAATACAAGTGGCCGCTGCCCGGCGGTCGCACCCCGAGCCGCAAGGTCGCCTACATCCGCAAGGTCCGCCTGCCCGACGGCGACGTGATCGTGGGCTCCGATTTCTTCATGGCCTCGCCCATCTGGATGCGGATGTGACGCCCCGCCGCCCCCGCCTCCGCTTCGCCCTCGCCACCTCTCCGATGCCCCGCAAGCCCGCCTCGATCATCTACGGTCTGGAGGACCGCCCGCCGCCGGGCGTGCTGCTCCTCCTCGCGCTTCAGCACAATTTCCTGATGGCGAGCACGCTGCTCCTGCCGGTCGTGCTGATCTCGGAGCTGGGCGGCGGCCCGGTCGAGGTGCGCGACGTGGTGGGCCTCACGATGATCGCCGCCGGCTTCGGCACGATCCTTCAGGCCAGCCGGCGCGTCGGCTCGGGTTATCTGTGCCCCAATCTCTGCGGGCCGAATTTTTTCGCCGCCTCCGCCGAGGCCGCGTGGCTCGGCGGGCTGCCGCTCATGCGCGGCATGACCATCGTCGCCGGACTGTTCCAGGCCGCGCTCGCGCCCCTGCTGCGCCACCTGAAATTCCTTTTTCCCACCGAGGTCACCGGGCTTGTGGTCTTCATGGTGGGCGTCAGCCTCGTGCCCGTCGGTTCCTCGAAGTTTCTCGGGGTGGACTACGCGGGGGATCCCATCCGGCCGGTGGTGCTCGCCGTGGCGGCCGCGACCTTTTTGGCGATGGCGCTGATCAACGTCCGCGGCGGCCCGCGGCTGAGGCTCTACAGCGTGCTCATCGGGCTGGCCGGCGGCTACGTGCTCTCGGCCGCCACCGGGCTCTTCGGCGCGGCGCAGTGGGCGCAGCTCCGCGAGGCGCCGTGGTTCGCGCTGCCGTTTCGCTCCGGCGTCCTCGATCTCCGCTTCGAGTGGTCGCTGCTCCTGCCCTTCGCCATCGTCTCGATCTGCGGCGCGCTCAAGTCGATGGGCAATCTCGTGTCCGCGCAGAAGGCCAACGACGAGGACTGGCGCGAGCCCGACCTGAAGCCGATCTCCAAGGGCATCTTCGCCGATTCGCTCAGCGTGATCTCCGCGGGCCTTCTCGGCGGCATGGCGACCGACACCTCCTCGAGCAACGTCGGCCTCAGCCAGGCCTCGGGCGCGACCAGCCGCGTGATCGGCCTCTGCGCCGGCGTGCTCTTCATCCTCTACGGCTTTTCGCCGAAGGTCACCATGCTGCTCTCGATCATGCCCCAGCCGGTGATGGGCGCGATCGTCGCCTTCGTGGCGTGTTTCATGATGCTCTCGGGCCTGCAGATCCTGCTCTCCAACAAGCCCCGGCCCCGGACGATTTTCGTCGTCGGGGTGTCGCTCTTCTTCGGCCTGAGCCTGGACATCCTGCCGCAGCTCTACGTCTCGGTGCCCGGCTGGCTGCGGCCGGTTTTCCAGTCCTCGCTCACCCTCAGCGCGGTGGTCGCGATCCTGCTCAACCAGATCCTGCGCGAGCCCGCTCCGGCGCGCCGGCCCTGACCGCGCCGGGGGGCGACGCGCCGGGCTACGCCGGGCGGCGCTCGGCGCGTCGCATGCCCGGCAGCATCGGCAGCAAGGAGCCGCCGACGATGAGCAGGCCGCCGAGGATCTCGGCCGCGCCGAAGGTCTCGCGAAAAAACAACACGCCGCCGGCCGCGATGCCGAGCGGCACGAGCGTCTGGATGAGCGCGCCCTCGGCCACGGCGAGGTCGCGGTAGGCGCGCGTCATGAGCAGCTGGCCCGCGCCCGCGCACACGCCCGCGAGCAAGAGGCCGCCGGCGAGCGGGGCGCCCGGCCACTGGCCGCGCGCCAGGACGAAGGGCACGCAGAGGATCAGCCCATACACGCACTGCGAGGCGAAGATCGTGGTGGTGGAGACGCCCTCGCGGTGGAGCTGGCGGATCGCCACGACGATCCAGGCGGCGGTGAGCGCGGTCAGCAACGCCACGCCGTCGTAGAGGCCCACGCGGGTGAGGCCGAAGACCGCGCCGGTGAGCAGGCCCAGCCCGCCGAGCGCCGCCGCCGCGCCGAGCGCCAGCCTGCGGCCGAAGGGCTCGGCCAGGAGCCACACCGCGAGCAGGGCGGAGAACACGACGTAGGTGTTGTTGAGAAAGGTGGCGCGGCCCGCGCCCAGCTCCACGACCGTGAGGTAGAAGCCGTAGGTCGAGGCGCCGCCCAGCAGGCCGCGAAAGATCAGCCGGGGGCGGGTGAAGAGGGCCGGCAGGTCGAGTTCGCCGCGGCGCGCGCCGAGGCAGAGCGCGAGCCCGGCGGCGAAGCGCAGCGCGGCGATCATCCACACGTCGGCGCCGGCGCGGCCGAGGGCTCGGATGATGAGCACGTTGGCGACGAAGCAGCCGGCGGCGAGCAGCATGAGGCGGCGGCCGGAGCGGGCGGAGGCGGCGGGACTGGCGGACATGGCGGGTGGTCGTGGCGCCGGTCCGGTGCGGGGACGAAAAAACCGCACCGGGATCGGGTGCGGTTGGGTCGGGTGTCGGGATCGTTGATCGGTGTTTCGCAGGATCAGGACGCCGGCTCGGCCAACGCGCACGCGCTCTCGCGCCAGAGGGCGCGGGCGATGCGGGCTACGATGGCTTTGACGAGATGTGTCATGCGAAGAGGTGCGGAGGCTGCGTGCGAAAGCGGTGGCGGAGCAAGGGCGAAAACGCGGGCCGCGTGGGCGGAGCGCCGAGTGAAGGATGACGAACCAGAGGGGGAGAACCGCTAATGCGGCGGCTCAATGAGCGCCGCTTGGGGGAAGCGTTTGCTGCGCAAACGGCGGTGATCGACGGCACGGCCAATGGCCTCGGTTTTTGGAGGAAGTGGAAACGTAGGAGGCAGGTGGTTTTGAAAAAATCTCTGAGGCCATTGGCCGTGAAATCGACCTCGGGAGCAGGCGAAGCCTGCGGAGAAACGAGCGGAGGCCATTGGCCCGCCGCATTAGCGGTTAACTCCTCTTCCGCTTGGGCGGAAACGATGACTCGCGAACAACAAACCAGAGGAGAGGGGGCGGACCGCTAATGCGGCGGCTCAATGAGCGCCGCTTGGGTGAAGCGTTCGCTGCGCAAACGGCGGTGATCGACGGCACGGCCAATGGCCTCGGTTTTTGGAGGAAGCGGAAACGTAGGAGGCAGGTGGTTTTGGAAAATCACCGAGGCCACCGGCCCGCCGCATTGGCGGTCAACTCCCCATCTACATCGCCGGGTCGAGCACCACCTTGATGCAGCCGTCCTTCTTGTCGCAAAACATGGCGTAGGCCTGCGGCGCGTGGCCGAGCGGCACGCGGTGCGTGATCACGAAGGACGGATCGATTTTCCCGTCCTCGATCAGCTTCAACAAGGGGCGCAGGTAGCGCTGCATGTGCGTCTGGCCCTGCTTGATCGTCACCGCCTTGGCGAAGACCGCGCCCATCGGCACCTTGTCCACGAAACCCGAATACACGCCGGGGATGGAGAGCACGCCGCCCTTGCGCACGGCGCGCATGGCCTGGCGGAGGGCGTAGGCGCGGTCGTTCTCCAGCTTCAGCGTCTGCTTCACCTGGTCGTAAACCGAGCCGTGCGCCTCCATGCCCACGGCGTCGATGGCGGCGTCGGGGCCGCGGCCGCCGGTGTGGGCGCGAAGCGCGTCCTGCACGTCGTCCACCTCGTCGTGGTTGATCGCCACCGCGCCGCCGGCCTCGGCCATGCGGAGGCGCTCGGGCACGTTGTCGATGGCGATGACCTTGGCCGCGCCGAGGAGGAGCGCGCTGCGGATGGCGAATTGGCCCACGGGGCCGCAGCCCCAGACGGCGACGACGCCGCGGCCGGGCACGATGTCGCAGTTCTCCGCCGCCATGTAGCCGGTGGGGAAGATGTCGGAGAGGAAGAGCAGCTTGTCGTCGGGCAGGTCGCTCTCGATCTTGATCGGGCCCACGTCGGCGAAGGGCACGCGCACGTATTCGGCCTGGCCGCCGGCGTAGCCGCCGTAGAGGCCGGTGTAGCCGTAGAGCGCGGCGCCGCCGTGGCCGGCGACGGCCTCGAGCAGGGCGGCGTTCGGGTTGGTGTTGTCGCAGCACGACCACTGCGTCCTGGCGCAGTGGATACAGCCTCCGCAGGAGATGGTGAAGGGCACGACGACGCGGTCGCCGACCTTGAGCTTTTTCACCTCGGGGCCGGTCTCGATCACCTCGCCCATGAACTCGTGGCCGAGGATGTCGCCCTTCTCGAGCGTGGGGATGTAGCCGTTGTAGAGGTGGAGGTCGGAGCCGCAGATCGCGGTGGCGGTGACGCGCACGATGCAGTCGCGCGGGTTGAGAATCGTCGGGTCGGAGACGCGCCGCACCTCCATCTTCTTTTTTCCCATCCAGCAGACGGCTTTCATTTGCGTTTGTTTTTCGTGGTTTCGGCGCGGCCCGAGGGCTGGCCCTCGGTGGTGGGGATCTCGCCCGCCTCCATCAGCGCCTTGAAACGGCGGAGCGCCTCGGCGACCTGCTGGGCGGGCTCCTCGCCGGAGAGCTTGGCGAGCCAGGCGCCGAGTTTCCCGGCGGGCGGGTTGTATTCGAGGGTCACGGCGACCTCGGTGCCCTCGTCGCCGGGGGCGGGGTCGAAGCGCACGGTGCCGGCGTTTGGGATCTCGGCGCCTTCGCGCGAGCGCCAGGCGATGAGCTTGCCCGGCTCGTCGTTGATGATGACGGCGTCCCACTCCACGCGGTGGTCGCCGAACGGCGCGCTGGCCGACCAATGCGAGGCGATGTCGGACACGCGTTCGATGTTGAGCGCGTGTTTCACGATGCGCGGCAGATTCCGCAGGTCGCGCCAGAAGGCGTAGAGCTCGTCGGCCGGGCGGCGGACGGTGACCGAGCGGGAGACCTTCACGCCGCGGTCGCCGCGCACGACGCGGCGCGAGGGCGCCACGTGCTTGCGCGCGGAGACGGAGGTGACGGCCGGGGTCTCGGGGCGTGTTTTGCCGCGTGTGGAGCGGGCGGGGGAGGGGGACGGCATGGCGGGAGAAGCCTAGCGCCGGCGGAGCGCGTCCCCCATCGGGCGGGAGGCGGAGCGGATGTTGGGTAATCGCGGCCACTCCGCGCCGGCCGATCTTCCCGCGGCGGGCGCGAGGCGACCAGATTCCCGCCGGGGCGCGTTTCGGAGCCATGCCCGATGATGGGCGCGGCGCGGCGGCGCTAGACTGGCGAGACGGGTTTTGTCGGCCCGCCATGATGAACGCCCCCGTTTTTTCGTCCGTCTTGTCTTCATCCCCTTTCTCGCGGTCCCGTCCCGCCTCCTCGCCGACCCTCGGAGCGATTGCGGAGCGGGGCGGCGTGCGCTACCGCGTGTGGGCGCCGGACCACGCCGCCGTGTCGGTGCGCGTGGTCGAGGGCAACGCGGGTCCGCGCGAGGTGGAGCTGGGGCGCGAGGCCGACGGCCACTTCGTCGGCGTCGATCCGCGCGGCCGGCCCGGCGATCTCTACCGTTTCGTGCTCGGCGAGGAGGGCGCGGCGCTGCCCGATCCGGCCTCGCGTTTCCAACCGCAGGGCGTCGAGGGTCCTTCGCAGGTGGTCGATCCCTCGGCCTTCGCCTGGCGCGCCTCGCGGTGGCGCCGGCCGGCCTGGCGGGGACGCGTGATCTACGAGCTGCACGTCGGCGCCTTCACCCGCGAGGGCACCTACGCGGCGGCGGCGAGGCGGCTCGACGCGCTCGCGGACCTCGGGGTCAACACCCTCGAGCTGATGCCGCTGGCCGACTTCGCGGGCGCGCGAAACTGGGGCTACGACGGCGTCATGCCCTTCGCGCCCGCGCGCTGCTACGGCGCGCCGGACGAGTTGCGCGCCTTCGTCGACGCCGCCCACGCGCGCGGCCTGGCGGTGGCGCTCGACGTGGTTTACAACCACCTCGGGCCCTGCGGCGCGGTGCTCGGGCGCTACGCCGCGTGCTACTTCCACCGGGAGAGACACACGATCTGGGGCCAGGGCTTCGACTACACGGCGCCGCCCGTGCGCGCCTTTTTCCTCGAGAACGCGCGGATGTGGCTCGACGAGTATCGCTTCGACGGGCTGCGCCTCGACGCCACGCACACGATGGACGACGCTTCGCGGACGCACCTCGTCGCCGAGATCGCCGCGCTGGCGCACGAGCGCGGCGCCTTCGTGATCGCGGAGGACGACCGCAACGAGGCGCGCGTCATCACGCCGACGGAGGAGGGCGGCTGGGGCGTGGACGCGGTGTGGGCCGACGATTTTCACCACACCGTGCGCGTGGCGCTCACCCGCCAGCGGGAGGCGCATTTCGCGAGCTTCAGCGGCGAGATGGCGGAGATCGTGCGGACCTTGCGCGCCGGCTGGCTCTACGAGGGCCAGCACGCGCCGCATCGCGGCGCCCCTCGCGGCACGCCCGCCGGCGACCGTCCTCCCGAGCGCTTCGTCCACAGCATCTCCAACCACGACCAGGTGGGCAACCGCCCGCTGGGCGAGCGCCTGCACGATTCGATCGCGCCCGAGGCCTACCGCGCGCTCTCGATGTTGCTCTGCCTCACGCCCTACACGCCGATGCTCTTCATGGGCCAGGAATGGGCGTCGGGCTCGCCCTTCCTTTTCTTCACCGACCACCCGATCCACGTGGGCGCCGGCATCGCGGAGGGGCGGCGGCGCGAGTTCGCGCACTATGGCGCGCACTACGACGCGCGCACCCTGGCGCGCATGCCCGATCCGCAGGACGAGGCGACGTTTCGCGCGTGCCAGCTCGATTGGGAGGAGCGCGCGCGCCCCTCGCACGCCGAGGTGCTCGCGCTCTACCGCGCGTGCCTGCGCCTGCGCGCCGGGCACGGGATTTTCCAGAATCCGTCGCGCGAGCTCTGGCGGGTCGAGCAGGCCGCGGAAAACATGATCGCGCTGCGCTGGCGCGATCCGGGCGGCGACTGGTTGCTCCTGGTCGGCCTGGCCCCGGGCCGGAGTTCCGTGCCGACGCGGGGGCTGGTCGCCTGCGGGTCCGGCCGCGCCTGGCGCCGGGCGCTGAGCAGCAACGACGCGGCCTTCGGCGGCGACGGCCCGGGCGCCGCGCCGCGCATCGAGGCCGACCTCGTCGTCTTCGCCACCCCCGGCGCGCTGTTGCTGCGCGAGAGCTGAGCGTCGCGGGCTCCTCTCACCCTCATGTCGCCCGCGCGTCCTCCGCTCGCCACCTACCGGGTGCAGCTGCATCCCGGCTTCGCCTTCGACGACCTCGCGGCGCTCGTGCCGGGGCTCCGCGCGCTCGGCGTCTCGCACTGCTACTGCTCGCCGATCTTTCGCCCCGCGCCCGGCAGCCTGCACGGCTACGACGTCTGCGACTACGACACGGTGAACCCCGAGATCGGCGGGGAGGAGGGGCTGCGCCGTCTCTCCGCCACGCTGCGCGAGCACGGCATGGGGCTGATGCTCGACTTCGTGCCCAACCACATGGGCATAGACGGCCCGCTCAACCGCTGGTGGCGCGACGTGCTCGAGCATGGCCGCGACTCCGAGTTCGCGGATTTTTTCGACATCCACTGGGACGGGTTTTCCGAGGCCGCCGGCGCCCGCGTCCTCGCGCCGCTCCTGCCCGACCACTACGGCATGATGCTCGAGCGCGGCGAGCTGCGCCTCGTGCACGAGCGCGGCGCCTTCGCGCTGGCCTATGGGGAGGCGCGGCTGCCGCTGCGCCCCGAGACGACGACGGACCTGGCGAAGGAGCTTCCGGCGAAGGCGGACGAGGCCGCGGTCGCGGAGCTGTTGCGTAGCTACAACGGCCGCCCCGGCGATCCGAGCAGCTTCGACCGGCTCGACCGCCTGATCGACCGCCAGCACTACCGCCTCGTGCGTTGGCAGGCCGGCGCGCACGGCGCCAACTACCGCCGCTTTTTCGCGATCGACACCCTCGTGGGGCTGCGGATGGAGGACGTCCGGGTGTTCGAGCGCGTGCACGCCGGGCTGCGCGAGCTCATCCGCGAGGGCGTGGTCGGCGCCCTGCGCATCGACCACATCGACGGGCTGCGCGATCCGGCCGGCTATCTGGAGCGCCTGCAGACCCTCGCCGCCGAGACCGGCGCGACCGGCGGCCGGCGTTTCCCGGTTTACGTCGAGAAGATCCTCGCGGCCGGCGAGACGCCGCCGTCCTCGTGGCTCGCCGAGGGCACCACCGGCTACGAGTTCATCGACCAGCTGGCCGGCCTCTTCGTGGACCGGCGCCAGGAGGCCGCCTTCGACGCGATCCACGCCGGGTTCACCGGCAAACGCGAGGACTTCGCCGAGGAGGTGCTGCGAAACAAGCGCCTCGTGCTCGACGAGATGTTCGCCAACACCGTGCTCATGCTCGCGCAGTCGTTGCGCGAGCTCGTCCAGGTAGATCGGCGCTGGCGAGATTTCACGGTGATCGAGCTCGCCTCGGCGATCCGCGCGCTGCTGGCCGGCTTTCGCGTGTATCGCACCTACCGCCGCCTCGGTCCGGCCGAGGGCGCGGACCGCGAGGAGATCCTGCGCGCCGCCCGCGCCGCGCTCGAGATCGACCCGCGCATCGAGCCGGCGACGGTGGGCTTCGTGCGCGACGCGCTGCTCGGCGACTACCCGGAGGCCGGCGCGTATCCGCCCCATCGCGACGCGGTCGAGGCCTGGGCGCTGACCTTCCAGCAATACACGGGCGCGGTCACGGCCAAGGCCGTCGAGGACACTGCCTACTACACCTGCAACCGGCTGGTCGGCCTCAACGAGGTGGGCGGCGAGCCTGGCGTCTTCGGCCGCGAGCCGGCGGAGTTTCACCGCGCCAACCTCGCCCGGCTGGAGCGCGCGCCGCGTTGCCTGCTCACGACCTCCACGCACGACACCAAGATGAGCGAGGACGTGCGCGCCCGCCTGCTCGCGCTCTCCGAGATCCCCTGGGAGTGGCGCGCCTGGCTGGAGGAGTGGCGCGCGATCAACGCCTCCGCCAAGACCGAGGTGGGCGGCCGCATGGCGCCCGACGCCGGCGAGGAATACCGGCTCTACCAGATGATGCTCGGCGCGTGGCCCCTGCCGCCGGCCAGCGCGGACGGGCCCTTCCTCCGGCGGATGGAAGAGCACCTGCGCAAGGCCGTGAGCGAGGCGAAGGTGAACACCTCGATCCTGCACCCCAACGAGGCCTGGCTCGCCGCCTGCGACCGCTTCGTCGAGACGCTGCTGGCGCCGGAGGGAGGGCGTTTTCTCGAGCGTTTCCGCCCCGCGGCGGAGCGCCTCGCGCGCCTCGGGCTGGTCAACTCGCTCGCGCAGGTCGCGCTCAAGCTCACGGCGCCGGGCGTGCCCGACATCTATCAGGGCAATCAGGGCTGGGACTTCAGCCTGGTCGATCCCGACAACCGCCGCGCGGTGGACCACGACGCGCTCGCCCGGCTCGCGGAGAGTTCCGCGCGCGCCGCGCCCGCCGATCTGCTCGCGCTCTGGCGCGACGGCGGCATCAAGCTCGCGCTCACCCGCGCCCTGCTGCGCCACCGGCGCGAGCATCCCGCGCTCTTCGAACGGGGCTCCTACGCGCCCTTGCGGATCGGCGGGCCGCTGGCCGAGCACGCGCTGGGCTTCGTGCGCGCGGAGGGCGCGGAGCGTCTGCTTGTGCTCGTGCCCCGGCTCGTCGCGCATCTCGGCTGGCCGCCGGTCGGCGCGGTGTGGGACGATACGCGCGCCGACCCCGGGCCCGGCGGTCCCGACCTCGCCGGCGAGTGGAGGGACCTGGCCACCGGCGGCCGGCTGCGGGTGGACGGCGACGGGGGAGTGTCGCTGCGCGCCGCCTTCGCCGAGTGGCCGGTGGCGGTGCTCCGCGCGGTCGCGTGAGGGGGCGCGCCACGACGGGCTCCCCGGGATTTACGGCGCACCGCACCGGAATTCGCCCACCACGCGCGCGGAGCGACGACCGATGACGCCCGCGCGGCGAGGCGGCTAGCATGGCGCCCATTCCTCCGTCCCCGACACGCCGCCATCCGCCCATCGATTTTCCCCGTTGAACGTCTCCACGACTTCCGTTCCTCGCGAAGCCGCTCGCTGCCTCGTGATCGCGCTCGCGATCACCGTCCTGCATCTTTCGGTCCTGCTCGTCGGTCCCATGGGCGGCGGTCCCGTCCGGGAGCGTTACCACCGCCTGGTGCAGCTCGATAGCTACTGGTTCCTGAACATCATCGAGCGCAACTACCAGAGCCCGGTGCCTCCGAGCCCGGTGAAGCGCTACGAGGTCTCCAACACCGCCTTCTTCCCGGGCTTCCCCTTGCTCGGAGCGGTCTTCATCCACGGTTTCGGCCTGCATCCGAAGACCGGCCTCACGCTCGCCTCGCAGGTGGCGACGGTGGGTTTCTGGACCTACTTTCTCCTGCTCGCGCGCCGCCTCGGGCTCTCCGCCGGCGCTTGCGCGGCCGTGGTCGCGCTGGTGGTCGCGCATCCGGCCGCCTTTTACCTGATCGCGGCGTTCTCGGAGTCGCTGTTCCTGTTTTTCGTGCTCGGCTATCTCTTCTGGAGCGCGCGCGGCGGCGCGGCGGGCTTCGCGCTCACGGCCCTGCACGGCTTCGGCATGACGTTCACGCGCATCGCGGGCGCGCCGGTGGCCTTCCTGCCGGTGTTGCGCGCGTGGCTGGAGCGGGCGCGCGGGCGCGTGGGCCTCGCGTGGCTCGCGCCCCTTCGCTCGGCCGCGGCGGGGCGGGGCGCGGCGCTGGCGGGCGTGGCGCTGCTCGGCATGGTCTCGTTCTTCATCTACTGCCACGTCCGCTGGGGGCACTGGAACTTCTACATGATGACGCAGGAGGCGGGGTGGGGGGTGCGGGCCGACTACCTGGCGCTGTTCAAGCCCGCGGCCTACGCGCGGTGGTATCCGAAATGGGACTACGCGTCCACGCTCGGCCAGTTCCTCGTGCCGGCCACGGTGGCCTGCTCGTTCGCGGTGGCGGCCTGGGAGGCCGCGGCGCTGCGCCGCGGGCCCACGCGCTGGCGCGAGCGGGCGCCGTTCTACTTTGTCGGCTGGGCGCTCTTCGCCATCGCGGTGAGCGGCGTCTTCTCGGTGGGGCTGGAGAGCATGACGCGCTACCACCTCTGCTCGCACGTCCTCTTCGTGCTCGGCGTGGCGCACGCTTGGGCGGAGATCGGCCCGCGGCGCGCGGGCCCGCGCCGCGTCCTGCTCGCCGCGGCGGCCGCGGTCGCCCTGCTCGCCGCGTATATCCAGATGCGTTTCGCCGCGCAGTTCGCCCGCGGCGAGTGGGTGGCCTGAGACGCGCGCCAACGCCCTCGCCGCCACCGAACCCCGACCTTTTTCGCCATGCAACCACGACACATCGCCATCATCGGAGGCGGGCCGGCCGGGCTCACGGCCGCCTACCTGCTCACCAAGAAGAAACAGCGGGTCACGGTCCTCGAGGCCGATCCGGACCAGGTCGGCGGCATCTCGCGCACGGTGCGGCACGGCCGCTACCGTTTCGACATCGGCGGGCATCGGTTTTTCAGCAAATCGGCCGAGGTCGAGGCGCTCTGGGACGAGTTGCTGCCAAACGATTTTCTCGAGCGCCCGCGCTCCTCGCGGATTTTCTATCGCGGCAAGCTCTTCTCGTATCCGCTCAAGCCCTTCGACGCGCTCACCAAGCTCGGGCCGGTCGAGTCGGCGTGCTGCGTGGCCTCCTGGCTCAAGGCGCGGGCGAGGCCGGTGCCGAATCCGGCGAACTTCGAGGACTGGGTGAGCAACCAGTTCGGGCGGCGGCTCTTCAATATCTTCTTCAAAAGCTACACCGAGAAGGTGTGGGGCATGGATTGCCGGGAGATCTCGGCCGACTGGGCGGCGCAGCGCATCAAGGGCCTCTCGCTCGGCGCGGCGATCAAGGACGCGCTGACGCCGAAGCGCCGGTCCGGCGACAAGTCCGGCGCGAAGTCGCTCATCACCTCCTTCCGCTACCCGCGGCACGGCCCCGGCATGATGTGGGAGGAGTGCGCCCGGCGCGTGCGCGAGCAGGGCGGCGAGGTGTTGATGGGGCGTCGTGTCACGGGGCTGGCCCGCCTGCAGGACGGGCGCTGGAGGCTCGCGGAGAAGGGCGCCGACGGCGAGGAGAGCCAACTCGAGGCGGACGAGGTGCTCTCGACCGCGCCGTTGCGCGAGCTCGCGCAGTCCATCACGCCGGCCCTCCCGCCCGAGGCGCTCGGCGCGGCGGGCGGGCTCGGCTACCGGGACTTCATCACCGTCGCGGTGATTTTGCCGGACGAAAACCGTTTCTCCGACAACTGGATCTACATCCACGATCCGTCGGTGAAGGTGGGCCGCATCCAGAACTTCAAGTCCTGGTCGCCCGAGATGGTCCCCGAGCCCGGCATGAACTGCTACGGCATGGAGTATTTCTGCTTCGAGGGCGACGGGCTCTGGGCCTCGGACGACGCGACGCTGGTCGAGCTGGCCAAGGGCGAGCTCGAGCGGATCGGGCTGGCGCGCGCCGCGGACGTGCGCGAGGGCGTGGTGGTGCGCCAGAAAAAGGCGTATCCGGTTTATGACGACAACTACGCGGCCAACGTCGCCACGCTGCGCGCCGAGCTGGAGCGGCGTTTCCCGAACCTGCACCTGATCGGGCGGAACGGGATGCACAAATACAACAACCAGGACCACGCGATGATGACGGCCATGTTGTGCGCGAAGAACATCCTCGCCGGCCGTCGCGAATACGATCTGTGGGCGGTCAACGAGGACGCGGAATACCACGAGGCCGCCGACGCCGGCGCGGGCGCGAGCGGCGTGCGCCTGGTGCCCCGGCGCGTGGCCCCCGAGGGGCGCGCGCAGCCGGCGACCTGAGCCGTAACGATGCGGTTGAGAGGGTCGTATCGAGGCGATCTGACGGCACCTTTCAGTGGCTCACTCCCGTCGAAATACCCTCCGGGTATTCCTCGGTCGTTCGCCTCTGAAATGCGCTCGCCATCTCGCCTCGCTACTCCGCCTTCAACTGCATCGTTACGGCTGAGGGCGGCGCGCCTCCGGGCCGTCAGCGCAGATACGGGCTGTCCGCGAGGTAGAGCAGGTCGCGCAGCAGCATCTGGTCCGAGTGGTCGAGCCCGATGGCGGTGCTGAGGCGGCGCAGCCCGGTGGAGAACTCGCGCAGGCGGTGGGCGAGGGTGAGGAGCGTGGGGTCGTTGGGCAGGAGGTGGCGCGGCGGCAGCGAGGCGGCGATGCGGTCGAGCGCGGACGCGGTGTCCTCGAGCAGGACGGGGTTGCCCTTGAGCAGGTCGTGCAGATCGCGGCGATCCTGCGCGGCCACTCCGTCGGTGCGCGCGAGCATGTCGAGCACGCGGCGGGGCGAGGTGCTGAGCTCGTCGGGGGTGAAGCGCGTCTCGGTGACGGTGCGGTTTGTCTGCGAATAATAGCCCGTCGCGTCGGGCGAGGGCGGGAGCACGATGCCGTTGTAGATGATCGGCCGGGGCGGCACGATCGTGCCGGTGCTGCTCGTCGTGGTGGTCGTGCGGTAGCGCGGCGGGACCTTGACCGTGACGGGCTGGTCGAGGAGGCGGCGCAGCTCGGAGCCGGCCTGGGCGGGCGTGAGCAGGCCCGCGAAGAGGCCGAGGTTGATCGGTTGCGGGCTGCGCAGGAAGATCGCGCGCTGGCGGGCGGCGTCGATGATCGGCTGGTCGGTGCGCAGGCGCGCGAGGTCGAAGCGATCCCAGGCGACGAGCGCGAGCGGCGCGTCGGCCGCGGTGAGGACGATCAGGCCCTCGGGCCGCGCCTCCCAGATGCCGGCGAAGTCCACCTCGCGGCCGTTCGCGCCGGCGAGGCGGACCGGGCCGGGCGGGGCGTTGACCGGGCTCGGCGGCGGCGCGAAGGCGACCTCGGGCGCGGGTGTCGGAGTGGGGATGTCGTCGGCGGCGAGGGCGGGGGACGGGCCGGCGACGACGAGGGCCGCGGCGGCCAAGTTGGCGGACAGGACGGAGGACGGCTTCATGGGCGGGGGAGTTTGTTGGACTGCCGGGCGGGGGAAGTGTTTCACGCACGGGGTGGGGGAGGCGCCGGAGCCCCAGTCAAACCGTCCGCCGTCAAAAGGCGACCGGGAAGCGCGGAAGCGGCTCCGCGGGCTGGCGTTCCGGGTTTCGCCGCTTCATGCAAGGTGTCGCCATGCGTCGCCTGCTCCCGCCCGTCCACCGGTTTGTCCCGTCGTTTTTGGTCCTCCTGCTCGGGCTCGTGTCCCCGGCCGCCTCGACCGCGTTCGCCGCCGCCCGCCTGGTTGCGGGACCGATGCTCGGCTACCAAACCCACCGCGAGGTCGCGGTCTGGCTGGAAACCGAGGGCGCGCGGGAGGTGTCGCTCACCTACGTGCGCGCCGATCCGCCGGACGGCTCGTCGCCGGCCCCGGTCACCGTCACGCTGCCCGCGCCCCCGCCTTCGCCCGCCGGGGGCCAGCCGGTCAAGTTCATCCTCGGGCCGCTCGAGAGGGGCGCACGCTACACCTATACGGTGGCGATCGACGGCGCGCCCGCGCCGCGGCCCTATCCGCTGGCGTTCCGCACCACCGCGCAGCACGAGTGGCGCCGCCCCGCGCCGGATTTCTCGTTCCTCTTCGGCTCCTGCGCCTACTTCAACGACGCGCCCTACGACCGCCCGGGCAAACCCTACGGCTCGGGACGCGACGCCGAGCTTTGGCCGACCATGGCGGCGAGCGGCGCCGACTTCATGCTCTGGCTCGGCGACACCGTTTACCTGCGCGAGTCCGACTGGTCCTCCGCCTCCGGCATCTGGTATCGCT
Source organism: Verrucomicrobiota bacterium (assembly GCA_030605125.1). Lineage (GTDB taxonomy): Bacteria > Verrucomicrobiota > Verrucomicrobiia > Opitutales > Opitutaceae > IMCC26134_A. The sequence continues at coordinate 16,556 of JAUWBD010000037.1, forward strand.
TCCGCGCCGACCGCTCCACGCCCTCCCTCCAGCCCTTCCTCGCCGCCATGCCGCACTACGCGACCTGGGACGACCACGAGTTCGGGCCCAACAACGCCAACGCCGACTGGCCCCTCGCCCACGTCGCCCGCGCCGCCTTCGAGGCCTACTGGCCCAACCAGACCTTCGGCACGCCCCGCGACCCGCACGCCATCTACCACCGCTTCCAATGGGCCGACGCGGTGTTTCTCGTGATGGACAACCGCACCCACCGGGTGGACTCCACCACGCCGGACGACCTGCCCGGGTATCCGAAGCACCAATACGGCCCCGCCCAGCTCCGCTGGCTCAAGCAGAACCTCGCCTCGCGCAACGAGGGCGGCGCCCGCCGCCACCAGCGGCTCACCTTCGTCGTCACCGGCTCGCAGTTTCTCGCCGAGCGCCATTATCCCGGCTCCGAGGACCACCACCGCTACCAGGCCGAGCGCGCGGAGATCCTCGATTTCGTCCGGGCCAACAAGATCGGCGGCGTCGTCTTCCTCAGCGGCGACGTCCACTTCAGCGAGGTGCTGCGGCGCGAGGGCCTGCTGCCGTATCCGCTTTATGAATTCACGAGCAGCTCGCTCACCGCCGGCGCCCACACCCGCGCGCTCCCGGCCGATCCGGGGCGCGTGCTCGCCGTGCAGCGCAACAACCACTGCCGCGTCGCCGTCTCCGGACCGCCCGGCGCGCGCCGGATCGTCTTCACCAGCCACGACGAGGCCGGCGCCGAGTTGGCCCGCCATGAGCTGTCCGTCGCGGACCTCGCCTGGCCGGCCGACGCCGACTAGCCTCGCCCGGAACCGCCGCCGCCCGCCGCCATGAACCGCTCCTCCGATCCCGCCTCCGCGCTCACCACCTCGCCCTTCCCGCTCAAGTCGCGCCGCGACATCGTGGAAAACTGGCTGCCGCGCTACACCGGCGTGCCGCTCGACCAGTTCGGCGACTACATCCTGCTCACGAACTTCCACCGCTACGTGAAGCTCTTCGCGCGCATCCACAAGGTGCCCGTGCGCGGCCGCGACCGCCCCATGCCGAGCGCCACCTCCGGCCGCATCACGATCATCAACTTCGGCATGGGCAGCGCCACCGCCGCCACCGTGATGGACCTGCTCACCGCCATCATGCCGAAGGCCGTGCTCTTCCTCGGCAAGTGCGGCGGCATCAAGCACCGCGCCGAGATCGGCGACTTCATCCTGCCCATCGCCGCCATCCGCGGCGAGGGCACGAGCAACGACTATTTCCCGCCGGAGGTGCCGGCCCTCCCGGCCTTCGCCCTCCAGAAGGCCATCTCGACCGCGATCCGCGACCGCGCCCGCGACTACTACACCGGCACCGTTTACACGACCAACCGCCGCGTCTGGGAGCACGACGCGGAGTTCAAGAACTACCTGCGCAAGATCCGCTGCATGGCGATCGACATGGAGACGGCCACGATCTTCAGCGTCGGCTTCTTCAACGAGATCCCGACCGGCGCGCTCCTCCTCGTCTCGGACCAGCCCATGTTGCCCGACGGCATCAAGACCGCCTCCAGCGACCGCGTCGTGGACGACGTTTACGTGGAGGACCACCTCAACGTCGGCATCGAGTCCCTGAAACAGCTGATCAACCAGGGCCTCACGGTGAAACATCTCGTCTTCTGAGCGCCGCGGGGCGGACTCCTCCGGCTCCTCGCCCGCTCCCGCTCCCCGCCCCGTTTCCCCGCTCGCACGTGCAACACCCGCCCGCTCCGGCCTCCTCCGCCTCCGATTCGCTCGCGCCCTTCGCGCCCGCCGCCGCCGACCGCGCCACGTGGCTGCGCCACCTCGAGCCGATCGAGCTGCCGGCCGGCGCCGTGCTTTTCCGCCAGGGCGACCCCGCCGACTTCCTCTGTTTCGTCGAGACGGGCGAGCTCGCCGTCGTGCTCGAGGTGCCGGGCGCCGGCCGCGTGCCGGTGCGCCGCTTCGGCCCGGGCCAGTGCCTCGGCGAGATGGCGCTCTACCGGCGCGACACCCGCGCGGCCACCGTCGAGGCCCTCGCGCCCTCGCGGCTCTGGCGGCTCGGCACCGCGCAGCTGGCGCGGATCGAGCGCGAGGCCCCCGCGCTCGCCCTCGCCATGCACCGCCACGTAGCCGGCCTGCTCGCCGAGCGCGTCGCCTTCGCCAACACCGAGCTGAAGGATCCCCTCGCGCGCCTCGCCCACGCCATCCGAGGCCTCGCCGCCAGCCGCTTCGGCGAGACCGCGTGGGATCACGCCGCGCTCGCCGTCTCCGCCCGCCGCCCCGACGAGGTCGGCGCCGTGGCCTCCGCGCTCGAGCACCTCGTCGCCCAGCTCGGCGGCTACCTCGAGGAGTTGAAGACCGCCACCGCCCGCCGCGAGGCCATCGAGAGCGAGCTGCGCATCGCGGGCGAGATCCAGGCGAGCTTCCTCCCGCCCGCCGCCCCGCCGCTCCCTCCGGCCGGCCTCCCGGCCTCGCTTTCGCGCCTCGCGGTGGATTTCGCCGCCCGCATGAAGCCCGCCCGCGAGGCCGGCGGCGATCTCTACGACGGGTTTTACCTGCCCGACGGGCGTTTCCTTTGCGTCGTCGGCGACGTGTCGGGCAAGGGCGTCTCGGCCGCGCTTTTCATGGCCGTCACCGCCACCGGCCTGCGCGCCCTCGCGCCCGCCGGCGCCGATCCCGGCGAGCTGATGACGCGCCTCAACCGCCTGCTCTGCGAGCGCAACGACACCCTCCAGTTCGTCACCGCCTTCGCCGCCTTGTTCGATCCCGACACCGGCGAGCTCGCCTGGACCAACTGCGGCCACCCCCTGCCCTTCGTCCGGCGCGCCGACGGCCGCCTCGAGCGCCTCGACGCCGTCCGCGCCACCCCGCTCGCCGTCTTCGAGCACAACGCCTACTCCACCCACCGCGCCCGCCTCGCTCCCGGCGACACCCTCGTGGTCTTCAGCGATGGCGTCAGCGAGGCCATGGACGCCCGCGACGTGCTGTATGGCGACGAGCGCCTCGCCGCCGTGCTCGCGGCCCTGCCGCCCGGCCGCGTAGCCGCGCTCGCCACGCTCGAGGCCGTGCTTGCCGATGTCCTTGCCTACGAGGCGGGTCGTCCGCAGGCGGACGACATCACGCTCGTCGCGCTCGGGGTAGGGGACCCGTAGGTGTAACGACTAGGCCTGATCGGGGGTGATAGGGCTTGCACCCTAGTGGGTGTTTCCGCCAGTCACTTACTCGCTTTTTACCGATGCCCGCCCGAAAAGGAACTCGCCGCCGTCCGTCCTCCGCTCCGCGCATCTCGCGCGCGGCCAGCGGGGTCTTGCTGGCCGCGATCCTGGGCCTGGGGCCGTTGCGACTCGCGGCGCAGTTTTCCTACAGCGAGGACTTCAAGAACGCGACCGCCCCCGGCTGGAACTTCTACTCCAGCGGCACCGGTCCGGGCCCCCGCCTCACTTCCGGCGCCGCGCCCACCTCCGGCGATCCCGAGTGGGGAAACACTTTCATCGACGCCTCCGGCCAAGGCTGGCTCCGCCTCACCAGCGCGACCGTCAACAACCAGGCCACCGCCGTCTATTTCGACACTCCGATCCCCAGCGCCGGCAACGAGGTGAAGATCTCGTTCAACGCCACCATGTGGGGCGGCAACAACTACGACAACACCGGCGCCGACGGCCTCGTCTTCTTCCTCTACGACGCCTCCCAGTCCTTCGCCCCCGGCGCCTACGGCGGCTCCATCGGCTACGCCAACGGCCACGATCTCCCCGGCCTCGGCGGCGGCTTCGTCGGCATCGCCTTCGACGTCTTCGGCAACTTCTCCAACCCCACCGAAGGCCGCAACGGCGGCCCCGGCTTCATCCCCAACGCCGTCGTCGCCCGCGGCCCCGGCTCCGGCTCCACCGGCTACGACTACCTCGCCGGCACCTCCGGCAGCTCCGGTCCCGCCGGCCGCGACTACACCGCCACCGGCTCGCCCACCGTCGCCGATCCCACCGATCCCATCGTGCCCGGCCTGCCCTACGTGATGGGCTCCCGCCTCGCCACCGAGCGCCCCAACCAGGCCACCCAATACCGCAAGATCGAGATCATCCTCGACGAAAACAGCCGCATCGTCGTCCGCATGCAGTTCGGCGAGGACGGACTCTGGTATGACGTCCTGAATTTCGACATCTCCTCCTTCGTCCGCCCCGAGCAGCTCCGCATCGGCTTCTCCTCCGGCACCGGCGGCGGCACCATGGTTTACGAGGTCGGCGGCCTCCTGAAGATCGACGCCACCGCCGGCTCCGGAAACTTCATGTGGGACAACGACGAGGGCACCCAGGTCTGGGGCACCTCCGCCACCAACCCCCTCAACTGGTTCGGCAACACCAACCCCGTCCTCAAGTCCAACATCATCTTCAACAGCGCCTACATCGACACCGCGCAAAACATCGACCTCCGCGGCTCCGACAAGGTCGTCAAAAACGTCTATTTCTCCGGCCCCCACGCCTACTCCCTCCACACCACCGAGGACCGCCGCCTCATCTTCGATTCCGACACCGAGAACGGCCTCACCACCATCTCCCTCACCAACGACGTCGCCGGCAACGCCGCCCACACCATCGGGGTAAACATCCTGATGAACAAGCAGCTGGACGTGAACAACAACATCGCGCCCGCCTTCACGATCACCGGCGACATCGACACCAACGACAACCACCTCGCCCTCAAGGGCACCGGCGCCACCGTCCTCGACGGCGTCGTCTCCGGCTCCGGCTCCCTCTCCAAGTCCGACGCCGGCACCGCCACCCTCTCCGGCGCCAACACCTACACCGGCGCCACCACCGTCAACGGCGGCACGCTCAACATCACCTCCGCCGGCGCCCTCGGCTCCACCGCCGCCGGCACCACCGTGCTCGCCGGCGGCACCCTCGCCCTCTCCGGCGCCGGCATCGCCTACGCCCCCGAGGCGCTCACCCTCTACGGCGTCGGCGCGGGCGGCGCCGGCGCCCTTCGCAACGCCTCCGGCCACAACACCTGGACCGGCCCCGTATCCCTCGGGGCCCTCGCCCGCGTCTCCGCCGCCGCCGGCACCAGCCTCGACATCGCCGGCGTCGTCTCCGGCACCGGCTCCCTCGAGAAGACCGGCTCCGGCGTCCTCGTCCTCTCCGGGACCAACACCTACTCCGGCATCACCACCGTATCCGCCGGCACACTACAGATCGCCGCCGACGCCGGCCTCGGCGCCGCCCCCGGCGCCGCATCGCCCGGCCACCTCGCGCTCAACGGCGGCACCCTCCGCACCACCTCCACCTTCACCCTCGCCGCCAACCGCGGCCTCGCCCTCGGCGCCTCCGGCGGCGCCATCGAAACCGCCCCCGGCACCACCCTCGCCTACGGCGGCGTCGCCGCAGGCGCCGGCGATCTCACCAAGACCGGAGACGGCACCCTCGTCCTCTCCGGCAACAACACCTACACCGGCGCCACCAACGTCCAGGCCGGCGTCCTCCGCCTCGGCGCCGCCAACCGCGTCGCCGACGCCTCCGCGCTCAACATCTCCTCCGGCGCCACCTTCGACGCCAACGGCTTCTCCGAGACCGTCGCCTCCCTCGCCGGCGCCGGCACGCTCGCCCTCGGCAACCCCGGCTCCGCCACGACCTTCGCCTTTGGCGGCGCCAACACCGCCACCACCTTCTCCGGCGTCGTCACCGGCGGCGCCAACGCCACCCTCGCCAAAAACGGCTCCGGCACCACCACGCTCTCCGGCGCCAACACCTTCACCGGCACGCTGCGCGTCAACTCCGGCGCCATCGCCCTCGGCGCCTCCAACGTCCTCGCCGACTCCGCCGCCCTCGCGCTCAACGGCGGCGCGCTCCGCGTCGCGGGCAACTACTCCGACACCATCGGCTCCCTGAGCCTGCTCGCCAGCTCCACCATCGATTTCGGCGGCCACACCAGCACCCTCACCTTCACCAACGCCTCCCGCTCCGCCGGCGTCCTCACGATCGACAACTGGGCCGGCTCCGCCTTCGGCGGCGGCGACAGCCGCCTCGTCTTCACCAACGCCCCCACCGGCTTCTCCACCGGCGCCAACGGCGAGTTCACCCAGATCCAGTTCACCGACTGGGGCGCCGGCGCCGTCCGCCTCCCCACCGGCGAGATCGTCCCCTACACCGGCGGCACCGTCTTCACCTACGCCCTTGGCGGCGGGGGCAACTGGAACGCGGACAACAACTGGTCCGACAGCGGCCAGCCCGCCAACTCCGACCCCGGCATGTGGCCCGGCCGCAACGCCGCCAACACCGCCAACACCATCAACGACACCGCCATCCTCGGCGGCGCCATCACCGGTCCCGCCGCCATCTCCCTGAACGGCGCCACCCGCACCGTCGGCTACCTCATCGTCAACAGCCCCCACGCCTACACCCTCAACAACAACACCCTCAACTTCGACGTCTCCGCCGGTCGCGCCCAATTGGTCAACCAGGGCGCCGGCGGCCTCGTCCTCAACTCCGCCGTCACCCTCCAGGACAACTTCACCCTTACCCAGGCCGGCTCCGGCCTCGTGGACGTCAACGGCTCCATCACCGGCACCAACCGCGACATCCTCGTCACCGGCGAAGGCCTCGGCGAGGTCCGCTTCGACGGCGTCGTCGGCACCGGCACCGGCTCCCTCACCAAGTCCGGCCCCTCCAAACTCGTCCTCTCCGGCGCCAACACCTTCACCGGCGCCATCACCGTCAACGGCGGCGCCCTCGAGATCTCCTCCGCCGGCAACCTCGGCGACACCTCCGCCACCGCCACCCTTACGCTCGACGGCGGCACGCTCCGCGTCGTCACCAACAACTTCCTCGTCGGTCCCTCCCAGACCGGCCGCAACATGACCCTCGGCGCCGGTGGCGGCACCATCGAAACCGTCTCCAACCTCGACTGGGACCGGCCCATCGTCGGCTCCGGCGGCCTCACCAAGACCGGCGCCGGCTCCCTCACCCTCAGCGACCCCAACACCTTCACCGGCCCCTTCAACATCAACCAGGGCTCGGTCGTTTTCGAAGGCGGCAACGACCGCCTCGCCGACTCCGTCGCCGTCACCATCGCCTCGGGCGCCACCCTCAACGTCAACACCCGCTCCGACACCATCGGCTCCCTCGCCGGAGCCGGCACCCTCACCAACGGCGGCGGCACCGCCGCCACGATCACCTTCGGCGGCGTCAACACCGACACCCTCTTCTCCGGCGCCATCACCAACGCCACCGGCGCCCTCGCCCTCGTCAAGACCGGCACCGGCACCACCACCTTCTCCGGCAACAACAGCTACACCGGCGCCACCACCGTCAACGCCGGCACCCTCGTCGCCGCCTCCAACACCGCCCTCGGCTCCGCCGCCGCCGGCACCACCGTCGCCAACGGCGCCACCCTCGCGCTCTCCGGCGGGGTCGCCATCGGCAACGAGGCCCTCACGCTCAACGGCGCCGGCGTCGGCGCCGGCGGCGCCCTCCGCAATCTCTCCGGCGACAACTCCCTCTCCGGCGCCATTGGCATCGCCACCGACTCCACCATCGCCTCCGACTCCGGCACCCTCGCCCTCTCCGGCGCCATCGCGCGCTCGGGCGGCACCAATCGCGCCCTCACCACCTCCGGCGCCGGCGACATCGTCCTCTCGGGCGCCATCGCCAACACCATCACCACCCTGACCAAAAACGGCGCCGGCACCCTCACCCTCTCCGGGGCCAACGCCTACACCGGCGCCACCACCGTCAACGCCGGCACCCTCGTCGCCGCCTCCAACACCGCCCTCGGCTCCGCCGCCGCCGGCACCACCGTCGCCAACGGCGCCACCCTCGCCCTCTCCGGCGGCGTCGCCATCGGCGCCGAGGCGCTCAGCCTCAACGGCCAGGGCGTCGGCTCCCAGGGCGCCCTCCGAGCCCTCTCCGGCGCCAACACCCACTCCGGCGCCGTCGCCCTCGGCGGCGAGACCTGGATCGGCGTCAACTCCGGCGCGTCACTCGCCCTCTCGGGCGTCGTCTCCGGCGGCTTCGGCCTCACCAAACTCGGCGACGGCACGCTCACCCTCTCCGCGACCAACACCTACACCGGCACCACCGCCGTCACCGCCGGCAGCCTCGTCGCCACCTCCGCCGCCGCCCTCGGCTCCGCCGCCGCGCCCACCACGATCAGCTCCGGCGCCACCCTCGCCTTCAACGGCACCTTCACCTCCGGCGAAAACATCACCCTCGCCGGCTCCGGCGTCGGCGGCGCGGGCGCCCTCCAGGGCCTCGGCGGCACCACCACCCTCACCGGCGTGGTGACGATGAACGCAAACTCCGTCGTCGGCGTCTCCTCCGGCGCCACCCTCCGCCTCAACGGCCTCCTCACCGAGGAATCCGGCGCCGACTACGGCCTCGTCAAGGCCGGCGACGGCACCCTCGTCCTCGCCGCCAACAACGCCTACAACGGCGCGACCACCCTCCGCGCCGGCACCCTCCGCCTTGAGGCCAACGCGCCCGTCTCCGCCGACGGCGCCCTCGGCAACGCCTCCTCCGCCGTCCAGATCGGCGACGCCTCCTCCGGCTCCAGCGCCCTCGCCCTCGAACTCGGCAACGCCTCCGGCGGCCTCTCCCTCGACCGCGCCATCGCCGTCAACAACTTCGGCGGCGCCGTCACCCTCGCCGGCACCAACACCTCCGGCGTCAACTCCTTCAACGGCTCCGTCACCCTTAGCAACAAGGCAGTCGCCCTCTCCGCCGCCTCAGGCGGCACCGTCGCCTTCAACGGCGCCATCGGCGGCTCGGGTGACGTCGCCAAGACCGGCGCCGGCACCGTCCTCCTCGCCGGCAACAACACCTACGCCGGCGCCACCACCGTCTCCGCCGGCACGCTGATCGCCGCCCACGACAACGCCCTCGGCGCCACCGGCGCCGGCAACGGCACCACCGTCGCGAGCGGCGCCACCCTCGGTATCCAGGGAGGCGTTACGCTCCCCTCCGGCGAGGCGATCACGATCTCCGGCGCCGGCGTCGGCGGCAACGGCGCGATCCGCAACCTCTCCGGCGACAACACCCTCGCCGGCCCCGTCGCCCTCGGCGCCGCCTCCCGCATCCAGTCCGACTCCGGCACCCTCACCGTCGCCGGCGTCGTGAGCGGCGCGCAAAACCTCACCACCGCCGGCTCCGTCGCCTTCACCGGCGCCAACACCCTCTCGGGCTCGCTCACCGTCTCGGGCGGCACCACCACCCTCGCCAACGCCTCCGGCCAGGCCTTCGGCTCCGTCTCCTCCGTCACCGTCAACGGCGCCACCAGCGTGCTCGCCCTCGGCGCCGCCAACCAGATCAACAGCTCCGCCGGCCTCACCCTGTCCAACGGCGGCACCCTAAACGTCGGCTCCTTCAGCCAGACCTTCAACCAGCTCACGGTAAACAACGACGGCCGCATCAACTTCCTCGACGACGGCGCCGCCCTCGCCTTCACCAACGGCGGCACCATCGCCTCCGGCACCCTCTTCATCGACAACTGGGCCGGCTCCCTCTCCGGCGGCGGCAGCGAGCAGCTCATCATCCACTCCGCCACCAACATCGCCGGCCAGACCATCACCGGCGTAAACTTCTCCGACTGGGGCTCCGGCAACAACAACACCATCGTCTCCCTTGGCGGCAATATCTACGAGATCGTGCCCCTGCTGACCAACGGCGTCTTCTGGAGCGTGGACGGCGACGGCAACTGGAACAACAACTCCGGCAACTGGAAGAACGCAGACAACACCAACGCCAACATGCCGAACGCGTCCGGCGCCATCGCCATCCTCGGCGACCGCGTCACCGGCAACAACGTCTTCACCCCGCTCACCGCCGACGTCGCCATCAGCCTCGGCAACGAGCAGCGCACCGTCGGCAAGCTCATCTTCGACAACTCCGCCGACCACGGCTACACCATCCAGCGCACCCACACCAACTCGCGCCTCGACTTCAACTCCGGCACCGGCGGCACCAACAGCATCATCGTCAACGACGACGGCTCCCACAAGATCACCATCAACAACCGGATGCTCCAGCAGACGGTGATCACCAACAACTCCGTCTCGGCCGCCGGCCTCGAATTCACCTCCGGCTGGACCACCGAGCTTCGCTTCACCGGCGACCTCACCGTCGCCGGCTCCGGCACCACCATCTTCTCCAACACCCTCACCCAGGGCACCGGCTCCACCAGCCTCCTCAAGACCGGCTCCGGCACCCTGATCGTCAACGGCGGCAACAACCAATACACCGGCGCCACCACCGTCCGCAACGGCACCCTTGTGGTGAACGCCAACGCCACCACCAACACCTCCGGCAACCGCGCCCTCGGCACCTCCACCGCCGCCATTCGCGTCAACGACGAGTCCACCGCCGCCCATTTCGACACCGCCCTTCTCATCGGCACCGGCGGCGTCGCCATCGGCCGCCCCGTCACCGTCAACGACTACGGCGCCACCACCACCCTTGGCGGCCTCAACACCTCCGGCACCGCCACCTTCTCCGGCGCCATCGCGCTCGGAAAATCCGTCGATCTCACCGCCGCCTCCGGCGGCACCGTCGCCTTCACCGGCGCGATGAGCGGCGTCGGCGGCGTCACCAAGGTCGGCGACGGCACGGTCACCTTCGGCGGCTCCGCCGGCTCCAAGTCCTACACCGGCCCCACCACCGTCTCCGCCGGCACCCTCCGTATCACCGCGGCGAATACGGCCCCGCTCAACTCCGCCGTCACCATCGCCTCCGGCGCCGTCTTCGACGCCAACGGCTTCACCGCCTCCATCGGCTCCCTCGCCGGCGCCGGCTCCCTCGCGCTCGGCTCCGGCACCACCACCTTCTCCGTCGGCTCGCTCCTCAACAGCAACACCACCTTCTCCGGCGTCATCTCCGGCGGCGCCAACGCCCAGTTCACCAAGACCGGCAGCAGCACGCTCACCCTCGCCGGCGCGAACACCTACTCCGGCGTCACCAACGTCTCCCAGGGCACCCTGATCGCCGCCCACAACAACGCCCTCGGCTTCAACGGCGTCACCGGCGGCACCACCAACGTCTCCGCCGGCGCCACCCTCGGCCTCGCCGGCAACATCACCATCGGCGGCGAGACGCTCAACCTCACCGGCGGCACCAGCGCCACCACCCTCCAAAACATCTCCGGCAACAACACCGCCACCGGCCCCGTCGCCCTCGCCGGCACCGTCGTGCGCGTCGGCGCCGCCGCCGGCTCCTCCCTCACGCTCTCCGGCCAGGTCTCCGGCTCCTCCGAGTTCCTCAAAAACGACGCCGGCACCGTCGTCCTCGCCGGCAACAACACCTATTCCGGCGCCGTCACCGTCTCCGAGGGCATGCTCGTCGCCGCCCACAACAACGCCCTCGGCGCCACCGCCGCCGGCACCACCGTCTTCGCCGGCGCCACCCTCGGCCTCCAGGGCGGCGTCACGATCCACGCCGACGAGAGCATCACCCTCAACACCTCGGCCAGCCCCTCCGCCCCCTCGCTCTCCAACCTCGCCGGCACCAACACGCTCGCCGCCGACGGCACCACCACCCTCGCGGGCAACGTCAACACCGGCGCTGTCGTCCACGTCGCCTCCGGCTCCACCCTCGTCCACAACGGCGCCATCGTCGAAACCGGCGGCTCCAAGTTCGTCGCCAAGACCGGCGAGGGCCAGCTCACCCTCGGCGGCGGCGGCGCCAACACCTTCTCCGGCGGCCTCCGCATCAACGACGGCGTCGTCCTCGCCCAGAAGACCGCCGGCGTGGACGCCACCGGCCGCGGCGAGGTGCTCATCGGCGACGGTATCGGCGCCGCCAATACGGCCACCCTCCGCCTCGGCGCCTCCAACCAGATCTGGGACTCCTCCGACGTCACCATCCGCACCGACGGCCGCCTCGACCTCCAGGCGCACAACGAGACCCTCCGCGCCCTCACCATGACCGGCGGCTCCGTCACCGGCACCGGCACCCTCACCCTCGGCGGCAACCTCACCTTCTCCGGCGTCGGCTCCGCCACCGCCTTCATCTCCTCCAACGTCTCGCTCAACAACGCCTCCCGCATCGTCCAGGTCGGCAACAACGGCGTCAACGGCGACTCCGACCTCACGATCTCCGGCGTCGTCTCCGGCGCCGGCCAGACCCTGCGCAAGACCGACATGGGCACCCTGGAGCTCACCGGCACCGCGGCCAACACCTTCACCGGCTCCACCGCCAGCGTGCAGATCAACGGCGTCGCCCAGAACATCGGCGTCGGCCTCCAGGTGGACGACGGCGTGGTGCTCCTCAACAAGACCGCCGGCGTCAACGCGGTCGGCGGCGGCGCGGTCGTCATCGGCGACGGCCTCCTCGGCGCCAACTCCGCCATCGTCCGCTACGGCTCCAACAACCAGCTCGCCGACAACACCAACATCGTCTTCCGCTCCGACGGCCTCCTCGACATGAACGGCCGCGCCGACACCATCGGCGCGATCAACAGCGGCGTCGCCGGCGCCGGCCACATCGTCATCGGCACCGGCCAGCTCATCGTCGGCGCGGATGGCTCCAACTCCACCTACTCCGGCCTCCTCACCGGCGTGCGCGAAGGCGTCTTGGAGAAGATCGGCGCCGGCACCCTCACCCTTTCCGACGCCGACGCGCTCCGCGCCGACCGCGTCATGGACTTCGGCGGCGAGATCCGCCTCGCCGAGGGCACCCTCGCCCTCGACAACATCACGCTCAACGTGGACACCCTGCGCCTCACCGGCACCTCGGTCATCGACTTCGGCGGCGCCTCCACGCTCAACGTCGGCCGCCTCATCGTCGAGCTCGCCGACGGTCAGGAGACGCTCATCACCAGCTGGACCGAGTTCGTGGACTTCTTCTACGCGGGCTCCTTCACCGCCACCGAAAAGGGCGTGGACATCCCCTTCGACACCCGCGGCGAGGCCCCGCAGAACCGCATCGTTTTCGCCAACTGGACCGGCAACAACACCTGGTGGCAGAGCTGGGACAACCAGGTCACCCCGGTGCCCGAGCCCGCCACCTACGGCGCGGTCGCCATCGGCGGCCTGCTCGGCTGGTTCGCCACCCGCCGCCGCCGCCGCGCCTGACCCCGGTGGAACGCGTTGGAACGCGTTGCGGGTCCCAACGTGTTGACGCGGCCCCGCCGCTCCCAAGTCGAGCCTCGTGTAACCTATTGGGTTACACTTTCGCCGTCTCGGCCCGCGCGCTCCACCTCGCCCGTCACGCCAGACAGGACTTGAAGGCCTCCGTCAGCGCCTCGCGGTCGAGGTTTTTGCCGATGAAAACCAGCGTGTTCTCCCGCGCATCCTTGCCCCAGGGGCGGTCGAACTTCGCGTCGAAGAGCATGTGCACGCCCTGGAAGACGAGCCGGTTGGGCGCGCCCTTCACCGCCAGCACGCCCTTGCAGCGGTAGATGTCGTTGCCCTTTTCCTTGAGCAGCTTGCCGATCCAGTCGTTCAGCCGCTTGCCGTCGAGCTCGCCGGGATGGCGTATCCCCAGGCTGGATACCTCCGCGTCGTGCGAGTGGGTGTGCTCGTAGTCCTGCTGCCAGCCGGGCCGCACGACCTCGCCCATCACGTGGACGTGGAGCGGATGGTGCCCGCAGGCCTCGAAGACAAGATACAGCCCGGGAGCGGGGACCTTGAGCTTGAAGTGCGCGTGGCCGGCCTCGCCGATGTGCAGGCGCTGGAGCGTGCCGCCGGGGGCGAAGGCCTCTCCGGGCGCGACCTTGTTTTCCCAATCGGAGAAGACGAGCACGGCGGCGTCGCGCGCGGCGGCGATGTCGGCCTCGGCGAGCGATTTCACCGGCATGACCACGATGTCGAGCGTGCCGTCCGCGCCGTGGTGGTGGTGATGGTGACCGTGAGCGTGATCGTGCCCCTCGCCGTCGTGCCCGTGGTCGTGGCCGCAGCAGTCGTCGTGGGCGTGGCCGATGACCAGCTCGTGTTCGCCGGCGGGGAGGGCGTAGGCGCCGGCCCACTCGAAGGGGTAGCTCGGCTGCATGAACTTCGGGTCGAGCTCGGTGGCGCGGGAGAGGTTGAAGCCGCCGAGGTTGAAAATCTGCTCGAGCGGGATGTCGGCGTTGGTGGCGCGGGCGAGC
>JAUWBD010000248.1 GCA_030605125.1 Verrucomicrobiota bacterium
GGGGGGCTCCTCATTCCCCCCCCCTAACACCACGCCCGGGACCCTCCCAACCCCGGGCGGGGGGGATTCCCGGCCGCGGCGGGGGCCCCCGGGGGGGCTGTAAGCCCGCCGCTCCATTGATCCACCTCCGACCATGTGCCAGAACTCACACACCTGCCCCCATCGCGACCACGCCGCCTCCGGCCATGGCGGCTGCACTTGCGGCGGCCTCAACGAGGCCGGCGTCACCTTCGAGCTCCGCCCCGCCCGCCTCGATGATGTCGGCATCCTCCTCGCGCTCATCCAGGAACTCGCCGCCTACGAGGGACTGCACCACGAGTGCGAAGCCACCGGCACGCTCCTCGCCAAGCACCTCTTCGGCCCCGCCGCCGCCGCGCACGCCATCATCGCCCACCACCAAGGCACGCCCGCCGGCTTCGCCGTGTGGTATCCGACCTTCTCCACCTTCCTCGGCCGTCCCGGCGCCTTCCTCGAAGACCTCTTCGTGCGCCCCCACTTCCGCCGCCGCGGACTGGGCCGCCGCCTCCTGGTCGCCGTCGGTCACGAAGCCGTCGCCGCCGGCTGCGCCCGCATGGAGTGGCGCACCCTCAAATGGAACGACACCGCCCTCGGCTTCTACCGTGCCCTCGGCGCCGAGCCCCTCGCCGAGTGGACCACCCTCCGCCTCGACGCCCCAAAGCTCTTCGCACTCCCCAGCTCCGCCCACGGAGCGGCGGCAATCCTGCCGCCGAATAACTGACCCGGCGGCAGGAATGCCGCCGCTCCCCTCTCGCCTCCTCGCCTCCCGTGTCCTCCGCCGCCCAGTCCATCTCGCTACTGCCAGCGCGTGAACGCTCCGTCTCCGTTGCCGGCGCCGGCGCCTCCGCGCCCGCGCCGATGGCATGCGACCAAGCCAGCCTCGCCGGCTCCGTCACCCAGCGCGCCTGCGCCTTCTGCGGCTCCCGCGTCGTCCTCTACCCCATCGCCGACGCCCTCCACCTCGTCCACGGCCCCATCGGCTGCGCCGCCTACACCTGGGATATCCGCGGCGCGCAGTCCTCCGGCCCCCAGCTCTTCCGCAACAGCTTCTCCACCGACCTCCGCGAGATGGACGTCATCTACGGCGGCGAGAAAAAGCTCGGCCACGCCCTCCGCGAACTCATCGCCCGCCACTCGCCCAAGGCCGCCTTCGTTTACTCGACCTGCATTGTCGGTGTGATCGGCGACGACGTCGAAGCCGTCTGCCGCGAGGTCGCCCGCGACACCGGCATCCCCGTCATCCCCGTCGCGAGCGAGGGATTCAAGGGCACCAAGAAAGACGGATACAAGGCCGCCTGCGACGCCGTTTACCGCCTCGTCGGCACCGGCGAGGTGGCGGACATCCCGCAGCGCTCCATCAACCTTCTCGGCGACTTCAACATCGCCGGCGAGACCTGGGTCATCCGCGACTACCTCGAGCGCATGGGTATCCACGTGGTCGCTACGCTCACCGGCGACGGCCGCGTGGACGCCATCCGCCGCTGCCACGGCGCCTCGCTCAACCTCGTCCAATGCGCAGGCTCCATGACTTCCCTCGCCAAGCGCCTGGAGAAGGAGCACGGCATCCCCTTCCTCAAAGTCTCCTTCTTCGGCATCGAGGACATGTCCGCCGCCCTCTACGCCGTCGCCAGATTTTTCCAGGACGAGGCGCTCCTCGCCCGCGCCCAGCAAGTCGTCCGCGAGGAACTGGCCAAGCTCCTCCCCGAGCTCCGCCGCTTCCGCACCGATCTCACCGGCAAAAAGGCCGCCATCTACGTCGGCGGCGCCTTCAAGGCCTTCTCGCTCGTGCGCGCGCTGCGCTCCATCGGCATGCGCACCGCCATCGTCGGCACCCAGACCGGCGACAAGAGCGACTACGAGACACTTCGTCAGATGTGCGAGCCCGGCACGATCATCGTGGACGATTCCAACCCCCTCGAGCTCGCCAAATTCTGCCTCGAGCAGGATGTCGATCTCTTCATCGGCGGCGTGAAGGAGCGCCCCATCGCCTACAAGCTCGGCATCGGCTTCTGCGACCACAACCACGAGCGCAAGGAGTGCCTCGCCGGCTTCATCGGCATGCTCAACTTCGCCCGCGAGGTCCACGCGACGGTGATGTCACCCGTCTGGCGCTACACGCCTCGCCGGAGCGGCGGCATTCCTGCCGCCGTCAACGCCACCCTCGGCGGCAAGAATGCCGCCGCTCCTTCCCCATGATCACTCCCACCGAACCTTTCTCCCAAGTCGGTGCCGGCGAAGAGCTCTACCCCAACGCCACCACCAACGCCTGCAAACTCTGCACGCCGCTCGGCGCCTGCCTCGCTTTTCGCGGCGTCGAAGGCGCGGTCCCCTTCCTTCACGGCTCGCAAGGCTGCGCGACCTACATTCGCCGCTACCTCATCAGCCACTTCCGCGAGCCGATAGATATCGCCGCGTCCAACTTCTCCGAGCACAGCGCCGTCTTCGGCGGCGGCGCCAACTTGAAGACCGGCCTCGCCAACGTCCTCCGGCAATACCAGCCCGCGCTCGTCGGCCTGGCGACCACCTGCCTGAGCGAGACGATCGGCGAAGACGTCCCCGGCCACCTCCGCGACTTCGCCGACGGCGCATCATCCCTCCCTCCCATCGTCCCCGTCTCCACCGCCAGCTACCGCGGCACGCACATCGACGGTTTCCACTCCGCCATCCGCGCCCTGGTGGAGAGTCTCGCCACCGACGGAGCGGCGGCATTCCTGCCGCCGAATACCGCCCCCCTCGCCCTCTTCCCCGGCATGCTCTCCCCGGCCGACCTCCGCGAGCTCAAGCGCATCGCGGCCGCCTTCGACCTCCCCGTCACGCTCCTGCCCGACTACAGCGACACCCTCGACGGCCCCTCCTGGGCCGACTACGAGAAACTCCCGCCCGGCGGCACGCCCGTCTCCGCCATCCGAGCCCTCGGCTCCGCGCGCGCCGCCATCGAGTGCGGCCACACCTTAGCCCGCGCCACCGACACCGCCGGCACCCTCCTCCACCGCCGCCACGGCGTGCCTCTCCATCGCCTCGGTCTCCCCATCGGTCTCCGCGCCACCGACGCCCTTTGCGCCGCCCTCGGAGCGGCGGCATTCCTGCCGCCGAACACGCTCCCCCCCGCCCTCGCCGCCGAGCGCGGCCGCCTAATCGACTCCTGGGTGGACGGCCACAAATACGTCTTCGGCAAACGCGCCGTCGTGTTCGGCGAGGAGGATCTCGTCGCCGGCCTCGTCTCCTTCCTCGACGAAATCGGCATAGAGCCCGTCCTCTGCGCCTCGGGCGGCAAAAGCGGACGCCTCGCCGCCACCCTCGACAGCCTCAGCCCCGGCCTCTCCTCGCGCGCCCACATCCGCGAAGGCGTGGACTTCGCCGAGATCGCCACCCTGGCCGAGTCGCTCAAGCCCGACCTTCTGATCGGTTCCAGCAAAGGCTACTCCCTCGCGCGCCAGCTCGGCGTGCCGCTCGTGCGCTGCGGTTTCCCCATCCACGACCGCCTCGGCGGCCAGCGCGTCCTGCACGTCGGCTACGCCGGCGCCCAGCGCCTCTTCGACCAGATCGTCAACACCCTCCTCGAGCGCAAGCAGGAGGACTCCTCCATCGGCTACGCTTACCTGTAAGGCTCCACATGATACACGATATTTCAGGAGCGGCGGCATTCCTGCCGCCGACCACGCCCACCGACGGCGACAAGAACACCGCCGCTCCCCTCTCCCCCGCGGTCGTCGCCCGGGACTTCTCCAAGCATCCCTGCTTCAACAAGGACTCGCACCACACCCACGGCCGCATCCACCTGCCCGTCGCCCCGCGGTGCAACCTCCAGTGCAACTTCTGCAACCGGAAGTTCGACTGCATGAACGAGAGCCGCCCCGGCGTCACCTCCGCCGTGCTCACGCCCACCCAGGCCGCCGACTACCTCGACGCCACCCTCAAACGCGTGCCCAACCTCGCCGTCATGGGCATCGCCGGCCCCGGCGATCCCTTTGCCAACGCCGTCGAGACCATGGCCACCCTAAAGCTCGTGCGCGAACGCCACAAGGACATGATCCTCTGCCTCGCCACCAACGGCCTCGGCATCGGCCCGCACATCGAAAACCTCGCCGCCCTCGAGGTCAGCCACGTCACCATCACCGTCAACGCCGTGGACCCCGACATCGGCGCCCGCATCTACGCCTGGATTCGCGACGGCCGCCGCCCCCTCCGCGGCCGACCCGCCGCCGAGCTCCTCCTCGAACGCCAGCTCGAGGCCATCGCGCGCCTCAAGGCCGCGGGCATCGTCGTCAAAATCAACTCCATCATCATCCCCGGCATCAATGATCGCCACATCGAGGACATCGCCAAACGCATGGCCGCCCTCGGTGTGGACATCATGAACTGCATGGCCTTCCTCCCCGTCGTCGGCGCCGAGTTTGAAAATCTCCCGCCGCCCGACCTCGCCCTCGTCGCCGGCACGCGACTCAAGTCCGGCCGACACCTCCCGCAGATGACGCACTGCGCCCGTTGCCGCGCCGACGCCGTCGGCCTGATCGACCAGCCCAACACCGCCGAGCAGATGGCCACGCTCGCCGCCTTCGCCCGCCCCACCGCCGAGAGCATCGCCACCCGCCCCCACATCGCCGTCGCCTCCGAGGAAGGCATGCTCGTCAACCAGCACCTCGGCGAGGCCGCCCGCGTGCTCATCTTCGCCCAAGACGCCTCCACGCCGTCCGGCTTCAAATTTGTCGAGATGCGCAAAACGCCCGAGCCCGGCACCGGCCCCTCGCGCTGGAACGAGCTCGCCGACACCCTTCACGACTGCCGCGCCATCCTCGTCTCCGCCGCCGGCCCCCAGCCCAAGCGCGCGGTCGAGGAGCGCGGCATACGCATCGTCGAGATGGAGGGCCTCATCGAGGAAGGTCTCGAAGCGGTCTTCAAGGACCAGCCCATCCCCGCCTCCCTCACCCGCCGCTTCACGTCCTGCGGCGACGGCTGCAAAGGCACCGGCACCGGCTGCTCCTGAGCGGCGCCCCGCGCCGCCATCTCAAATTTCACATCTCAA
>JAUWBD010000064.1 GCA_030605125.1 Verrucomicrobiota bacterium
TGGGGTGCTCGGAGCGGGAGAGGGCGGAGAGCACGCTCATGAAGAGCGGCTCGCCGACGGCGCCGGGCTCCTTGGTGCGGTCGAGCACGCCGAGGGTGCGCACGGTGGGCGGGAGGGCGTCGAGGAAGGCGGCGATCGGGAAGGGTTGGAAGAGGCGGATCGAGATCACGCCGACGCGATGGCCGTTGTTGTTCAGGTGGTCGGCCGCGGCCTGGAGGGCCTCGACGCCGGAGCCCATGCACACGACGGCGCGCTCGGCCTGCGGGTGGCCGTGGTATTCAACCAGTGAATACTTGCGGCCGGTGAGCGCGGCGAGCTTGTCCATGCACCCGGAGACGACCTCGGGGAAGGCGTCCACGAAGGGGTTCACGGTTTCGCGGCCCTGGAAATAGACGTCGGGATTTTGCGCGGTGCCGTGGATCTTGGGGCGATCGGGCGAGAGGGCGCGGCGGCGGAAGGCGGCGAGCGCTTCGGGATCGATCATCTCGCGCAGGATCGAGTCGGGCAGCGGGGTGATCTTGGCGATCTCGTGCGAGGTGCGGAAGCCGTCGAAGAAGTGGATGATGGGGAGGCGGCCCTTGAGGGTGGCGGCGTGGGCGACGAGGGCGAGGTCCTGGGCTTCCTGGGGGTTGTTGGAGCAGAGGAGGGCGCAGCCGGTCTGGCGGCAGGCCATGACGTCCTGGTGGTCGCCGAAGATGGAAAGGCCCTGGGCGGCGAGGGCGCGGGCGGTGACGTGGAGGGCGAAGGGGAGGAGCTCGCCGGCGATCTTGTAGAGGTTGGGCACCATCAGCAGGAGGCCCTGCGAGGCGGTGAAGGTGGTGGTGAGCGAGCCGCCGAGCAGGCCGCCGTGCACGGCGCCGGCGACGCCGCCCTCGGACTGGAGTTGGACGACGCGCGGGACCTCGCCCCAGATGTTGGTTTTGCCGGCGGCGGACCACTCGTCGCAGGACTCGGCCATCGGGGAGGACGGGGTGATGGGGTAGATGGCGATGAACTCGCTGAGCCGGTGGGCGACGGAGGCGACGGCCTCGTTGGCGTCGCAGGTCACGTATTCGGGGTTGGCGCGGGCGGTGAGCTTGGACGCGTCGGCGGCGAGAGGGGCGGAAGGAGCGGCGGTGGGCATGGTCGTGGCGCCCTTCGCCAGCGGATGTGGACGGCGGAAGGCACCGCGCACATTGCCAAAAAATGCGGGGAGGGGCTCCGCGGGGCTTGGCAGGGGGGGCGCGGAAATTGCGCGGGGGCGGGGCGGGATTGTGCTAGCGAATCGGCGTGCGTGGCGGGTGCGGCGGCCATCGCGCGGTCGCGGTGCTCATGCATTTTTGTGGCGAGAGGGGGTGTTTTGGGGCTGTATTATCCTACGGGTTGATTTGCAGTTGGCGGATGCTCAAGACGCTCCGCGCATTCCTGCTTCCTTCGTTGATCTTCGTCCTCGTGCCGGCGTCTCAGATCGAAGGCGCTGCGCCGTCGGTGTTCAATGGGTTTGATGGCGATCCGGCGTGGTATGCGATGGCATCAGGCGACGGGCGGGTCTTGGTTGGCTGGGAAGTGCCGCGCTCGGGGCCTTTCCGCGGCGTGACTCGGCGTTGGGATGGCGAGACTTGGGTGCGCACCGAGATGGAACCGACCTCGGGGTTGGGGGCCATTTCCCGGGCAATCTCGGCCGATGGAAACGTGATCGCCGGGCAGACCGAAGCGAGCGGGCTCGATTTCCGCACCGGCGTGGCGGTGTGGTTTTGGGAGGATTCCGTGTGGGCGAGGACGGATCTCAATCCCGAGGATCCGCATGGCGACGTGGCCGGAATGTCGGATGACGGTCGGGTGATTATTGGGTATACGGGCGGTGGATACGGAGCTGGGGAGCCAAGCGTATGGGAGTTTTCCGACGAAACGGGCACGTGGCGGCATACACTGCTTCCCAAGCCACGGCCCTTTGAGCGGGTTGGCGTCTCGTTAATCTCGGCAGACGGGACCGTCTTGGTGGGAGGCACCTATCAACCGGTGCCGCCGTATCGGCGCCAAGCGATCATCTGGCAAAAGGGCGAGGGGGAGGGCTGGAGCCCGACTCTGCTCCCTTTTGACGAAGGCGCCGCCGTCGGGAACGCCATATCGGCCTTTTCCCGCGACGGGAAGACGTTGGTTGGCCATATGATGGGGACTTCACCCGCGTTCTCGGTTGGCCGTTACGTCTGGAACTTCAACGGCGAGAGCTGGGTTTGGACCCGGTTGCCGGAGATCATTCGCAACGGGAACTCGTCGCCCTATGCGGTCTCGGGCGACGGAGGGGTAATCGTGGGGATCGGAGATTGGTCGCCTACGTTGAGTTCTGTGCGAGTCGCCTGGAGAAAATCGGAAAAGGGTGAGTGGGGGGTGCTGTTCAGAGGTTCCCGGAAGCAGACGGCGGAGTTTCCCGATTCGCTCACGAGCGACGGCAGACTGGCTCTGGTCCAAACTGATTGGACTGGCCACCGGGTTTGGAATCTTATCAGCGGGAGGCTGCTTACCATGCAGTCCTTGGTGGCGGGGCTGGATCTTAATGAGGCCTCGGCCGGCTGGGACTTTAGCCGGGGCGAGCTTTTCTGGGCCAGCTACAGCGCGAGGGACAACACCTACACGATCCTTGGCTTGGGGCATAAAGATGGTGTCGCCACCACCTGTGTGATTTCGCTCTACGCGCCGTTTTTGACCGGCGAGCACCCGACGGTGGGCGGCTGGGTGGATGTGGATCTTCCTGACATGGGCGAGGAGGGCTATCGCATGGGCGTGCTTCCGCCCGGCCTGCGTTACGACCGGGCCGAGCGGCGGATTTACGGACAGGCCACCCAAATCGGCACCTTTACCGTGAGGTATCGCAATCTGACGACCGGGCGCGCGAAGGAATCGATCCTCCGTGTGGTGGGCTTCGCGCCGCGGCAGCAGGGCGTCAAGGTCCTGCCTTTGGTCCCGATCGACGCGGGCGATGAGGGCGAGATCGCTGCGACGAGCGAGGGCAGGCTCCGCATCAAGGTCGGCAAGACCGGCGGCGTGGTGCTACATTTCGATCCACCGGGCGGCGGCAAGCGCTTCACGTTTAGCGGCGTGTTTGTTCCTGGTGCGGAAGACGATATGTTTGAACTACGTGCCAAGCGAAGCTCGGAGGAGACGGGCCGTGTGCTGCGTCGCGGAAAAGGCGCGTCGGCCGTGGAGTATCGTCTGGAAGTGCAGATGACGAAAGCCGGTGCGGTGAGCGCCCGAGTTTTTGGGGCGGGAGGCGAGTTGCTCGCCGCGGGAGAACTCGCGGGGCCGTGACGGGGCGGCGCATCGGATCGGGACGAATCGATTGCGGCGGCGGGTGGTTCGGCGGCCGGGGGCGATCTTCAACCTCGACGCGGGCGGCGGTGGGCGACGCAGGCGAGGGCGGCGAGGCCCGAGAGCACGGCTAGGCCGGCGGGCTCGGGGATGGGCGCGGCCGTGAACTCCAGGTTGGAAATGTTGACGCTCGCTATCCCATAGCGGCTGTCGAAGTCGTTGCTCAACTGGGCGACGAGGCTGGTCGCGTAGAAGGACAACACGTCGCCGGCGGTCACCGGCAGGTCCACGTGTGCGTCGTGGCCCGAGTTGCCATACGGGTCCCCGATGAAGTTGAGGATGCTAAAGCCGTTCAGGGTGAAGCCGCCGGAGGTGCCCAGGGCGTTGAATGTTTGGTAGTAGAAACCAAAATCGAAGCTCAGGATGCCGGTTTCCGGGATCACGATGCTCAGGTAGGTGGCGGACTGGAGCGTGCTGGTGGGAGGAAAGCTGACCGTGCTGCGCAAAACGACCAAAGGCGTCGGGGCGAGGGCGTCGTAGGTGATGACGACGGAGCCGACATGGGCCGTGCCCGTTGTAAAGTTGGCCGCCCAGTTGCCCAAGGCGACGTCGCCGGAGCCTTCGTAGGCGCCGGGCGGCCTCGCGAGGCTGGTGATCGCATAGTCGCCGGTGAAGGCGTGGCCGAGGTTGGCGCAGCTCAGGGTGGCGACAAAGGCGACGGCAGGACGAAGCAGGTGGAAACGAGGCATCATGGCGTTTCCCGAAGTGCAGGGGCGGGCGGCGCGCGATACGATTGTGACGAGCCGCCAGAAACGGCTGACGAAGCGCCGACGAGGGAGGGGATTAAGGGCGGGCAGGGCGCGAGGGCGTTGCCGCCACCGCGCCTCAGCTGCGGTAGTCGGCGTTTTCGCTGACGTATTCGTGGGTGAGGTCGCCGCCGAGGACCGTCGCGCCGGCGGGGCCGGTTTGCAGGTCGATCTCGATCTCCACGCAGCGCTCGTGGGGCGGATAGTCCACCGGCGGGGCGAAGGTGCCATCGGCGGCGGGCTTGCTCTGGTAGAGTTCGGCCGATTTCAGGTGGGCGATCAGCGCGGCCTCCTTGTCGTAGTTCAGGCGGAAGGCGCCGTCGGCGAAGATTTCCTGGCCGCCGATGCGGGCGCGCAGGCGCGAGAGGTCGAGGGCGGGACCTGTGGCGCCAACGTGTTTGCCGATGGCCTGGACGAGACGGCCGACATTCGGGTCGTTGCCGGCCATGGCGCATTTGAAGAGGGGGGCGTTGACGATCGCCTTGCCAAGCGAGACGGCGGTGGCGGCGTCGGGCGCGCCGGAGACGCGCACGCGGAGCACGTGGCGAACGCCTTCGCCGTTGCGCACGACATCCTCGGCGAGGTCGGCGCAGACTTGGCGCAGGGCGGCCTCGAAGGCGGCGAGGTCGGGGCAGGGCACGCGGCCGGAGGAGACGGCGACGACGGTGTCGGAGGTGGAGGTGTCGCTGTCGATCGAGATGCGGTTAAAGGTCTCGCCGGCGACGCGGGAGAGAATCTCGCGCAGCCGCTCGCGGGGCACGACGAGGTCGGTGAGCAGATAGACCAGCATGGTCGCGAGGTTGGGCTCGATCATGCCGGCGCCCTTGGCGATGCCGACGACGCGGCCGGCGCCGACGGAGGTGTAGCGAATTTTCGGATACAGGTCGGTCGTGACGATGCCCTCGGCGGCGGGGAGGATGGAGCCGGGGGCGAGGGCGGCGGCGGCCTGCGGCAGCGCGGCGACCATGGATTCGACGGGCAGGCCCCAGCCGATGACGCCGGTGGAGCAGGGGAGGATCTCGGTCGGGGCGAGGCCGAGGAGCCGGGCGGCGGCGGCGCAGACCGTCTCGCTGGCCTCGACGCCGCCGGGGGCGCAGACGTTGGAGATCTTGTTGTTGATCAGGATCGCGCCGAGGCGGGGCTCGGCGAGCCGGCGGCGGCCGACGAGGACGGGGGCGCCGGGGAAGGCGTTTTTGGTGAAGACGGCCGCGAAGTCGGGCGTGGGGCTGTCGAGCGCGATGAGCGTGAGCGTCATCTTCGACGGCTTGGGCGCCTCCTTCGGGGTGAAGTCGAAGCGCGTGGTGCCGACGCGGAAACCCTGCGGGAGGGCGGCCTGGGCGGAAAGCCAGGCGCGGTGGGCGTCGCGGGACGGGAAGGTGTTCTCGGTGCTGGGCACGTCCGCGATAAACGCGAGACGCGCCGCGGAAGTGAAGGGGGAATTTTTTAACCGCGAAGGTCGCGAAGGGCGCGAAGGGAAGGCGCGGGAGGGGGCGAGGAGAACGAGAACGAGTAAGCGAACGAGGTTAGGTGCCGTAGAGGCGGTCGCCGAAGTCGCCGAGGCCGGGAAGGATGTATTTTTTGTCGTTCAGGCCGCGGTCGAGGACGGCGGTGTGGATCGGGACGTTCGGGTGCTTTTTCTCCACGGCGGCGACGCCCTCGGGGGAGGCGATGATGACGACGAGCGACAGATCCTCCGCCCCGGCTTCGCGGAGGACGTCGAGGGCCTGGGCGGCGCTGCCGCCGGTGGCCAGCATGGGGTCCACGCAGATCACGCGTTTGCCGGCGAGCGGGGGGAGCTTGCAGTAGTAGCTGCGGGCGACGGCGGTGGCGTGGTCGCGCTCGAGGCCGACGTAGCCGACGCTCACCTCGGGGAAGAGGTCGATCCAGGGCTGCACCATGCCGAGGCCGGCGCGGAGGATGGGCACGACCACGAGCCCGCGGGCGAGCTGGCCGCCGGTGTGGGGCTCGAGCGGCGTATTCACGGCGAAACTACGCAGCGGCAGGTCGCGGGTGGCCTCGATGGCGAGGAGCAGGCCGAGCTGGTGCGAGAGCGAGCGGAAGGTGGCGGGCTCGGTGTTCTTGTCGCGCAGGCGGGTGAGGATGTGCTCGGCGAGCGGGTGACGGAGGACGGTCAGCATGGTGTTCAGAACGATAGAACGACAGAGGACAGAGCGACAGAGGGCAGAGGAGCGGGAAAATAGGAGGCAGGGCGAGCGGGAGACTTCGTGGGTTCTGTAGGTCTGTCGCTCTGTCCGTCTGTCGCTCTGGCTAAAGCAGGTCGCGCTGGACCTTTCGTTCGAGGAGTTTCTCGAACTCCTTGCGGAGCTTTTTCTTGTCGCCCTTGAGGCCGGGCATGAGGGCGAGCCATTGGTAAATCTCCTCGCGAAGGTGCTTGGGCATGGCGGGCTCGAGCGACGCGGCTTTGTCGAGCGCCTTCACGACGAGCGCGGCGGTGTGCTCGCAAAGGGTCTGCGCGGTGGCGGAGCTGTGCTGGCCGGCGAGGCGGGTGAGGTCGTCGAGACGGGAGCGGCGGGCGGCGGAGTGGGCCTTTTTGTAGAGGGCAAGGCTGTGAACCGAAACCGAGACGGAGCGCGGGTAGAAGCTCACCATCAGGTTCCAAGGCTCGCCGCGCGGGCCTTGGTCGCCGGCGGCGCGGAAGTCGCTGCGGAGGACGACGCAGGGGATGTCGGCGAACTTGGCGAACATGAATTCGACGACGGTGCCGCTATCGAGCTCGGGGCCGTCGAAGTTGAAGAGGGCGAGGTCGCAGCCGAGGAGGCCGCGGATATCCTCGTCGCGGACGAGGCGCGGGTGTTTGCCGCGGGGTTCGAAATCTTGGGGCAGGCGGCAGAGGTAACGCCCGTGGGAGGCGGCGTGGATGGCCTCGGCGAGGTAGGCGTTGCCGACGAGGTGCTTGGCGGAGAAGAGCTCGCCCGCGAAATAGACCGTGCGGGACCGTTTGGCTTTGGCGGCGGGGCGGGGGCGAGGGGGGGACATGGGAATGACGAATGCCGAAAGCCGAATGACCAATGACCAATGACCAATGACCAATGACCAATGACCGCGCGTGGGGTAGCAGGAGGTGGGCCGGGGCGCTAGATCCAGCGTTTGCGGCGGAGCCAGACGAGGAGCACGGCGGTGAAGGCGAGGGCGGCGAGGGCGGCGAGCGGGTAGGAGGCGGGCGGAGCGAGCTCGGGCATGCGGGTGAAGTTCATGCCATACCAACCGCCGATGAGGAAGGTCGGCATGGTGGCGGCGGTGAGGGCGGTGAGGACCTTGATGCCCTCGTTGGCCTCGTGGGAGGATTTGTTGAGATAGACGCGGACGCTGAGGATCAACTGGTCGCCCCAGCCGGCGGCCTGGCTCTCGATGCGGGTGAAGTCCTCGGCGAGGTCGCGGAGGTAGGGGAGGATGGAGGGGCGGATGAAGCCGGGCTTGCCGGCGGCGATTTCGGCGGCGACGGCGCGCTGGGGACGCACGATCTGGCGGAGGGTGGCGAGGTCCTTGCGGAGGGCGATGACCTGGGGAAACAGCTCCTTGGGCGCGGCGTGGCCGAGGATGGCCTCCTCGATGGTCTCAAGGTCTTGGCGGAGCTCGTTGAGGGCGGGCTTGTAGGCCTCGACGAGCTGGTCGAGGAGGGTGTGGGCGAAGCGGTCGGGGCCGCGGACGGGCGGGGCGCCGTGGCCGCCGCGCGAGTAGCGGTCGAGCACCTGTTGCACGAGGCGGAGCGGCTGGCGGTGAAAGGTGACGAGGAAGTTTTTGCCGAGGATGAGGTCGAGGTCGGTGGTGGTGAACTTGTCGGTCTTGGAGTAGTCCACCGCGTGCATGACGAGGTGGAGGTAGTCGTCGAAGGCGTCGATTTTGGGGAAGGGCGAGTCGGTGGTGCAGTCCTCGATGACGACGGGGTGGAGGCCGAAGAGCTGCTCGAGGATGGCGGAGGTTTCCTCGGGCGTGGGGGCGCTGAGGTCGATCCAGAGCATGGCGCCGGGCTGGGCGCGCAGGCCGGGGAGCGCGTCGAGCGGC
Source organism: Verrucomicrobiota bacterium (assembly GCA_030605125.1). Taxonomy (GTDB): domain Bacteria; phylum Verrucomicrobiota; class Verrucomicrobiia; order Opitutales; family Opitutaceae; genus IMCC26134_A. The sequence continues at coordinate 8,115 of JAUWBD010000064.1, forward strand.
GGGTTGAGCGCCGCCAAGCGGTGATCGCGGTAAACCAGGGTGGTCAGCATGGCGGCGCCTTCGGCGAATGACGAATGACGAATGACGAATGACGAATGGCAGTCATGACGGAGCAACGCGTGCGTGCGAGGTTGGGTCGGCGCGCCCGGCGGTCGCGCCCTACCTTGAAGAGGTTTCGCGGATCATTCGTCATTCGACATTTGGCATTGGTCATTTCTGAGGCGCGTAGCGCCTCAGATGAGTCCGCGGCGTTTGCACCAGCGGTAAACGAGGTAGGTGAGGAGAATGGTGATGACGCCGACGGCGGGGTAGGCGTAGGGGAGCTCGAGCTCGGGCATGTGCTCGAAGTTCATGCCATACCAGGTGGCGATGATGGTGGCGGGGAGGCTGATGGCGGTGATGGCGGTGAGGACCTTGATGCCGGCGTTGGCCTCGAAGTCGGAGCGGCTGAGGTGGAGGTCGAAGAAGATGAGCACCTGGTCGGCCTGGGCGGTGGCGGTCTCCTCGATGCGCACGAGGTTGTCGCGCAGGTCGCGGAAGTAGGGGAGCATCACGGGGCGGATGATCTTGGACTCGCCGTGGGCGAGACGGGTGACGACTTCGCGCTGGGGGCGGATGGTGGAGCGGAGGGTGTTGAGCTCGCCGCGGACGGCCATGAGGCGCGGAGTCAGATCGCGGGCCTCGCCGGAGAGGACGTCTTCCTCGATGGCGTCGAGGTCGGCGCGAAACTCGTCGGTGACGGGCTTGTAGTTGTCCACGAGGGCGTCGAGGACGAGGTGGGCGAGGCGGTCGGGGCCGCGGGCGACGACGCCGGTGGCCTTGGCGCAGCGCTCGATGACGGCCGCGACGGATTTGAGCGGCTCGGGGTGGAAGGTGACGAGGAATTCGCGGCCGAGGAAGAGGTTGAGCTCGGTGGTGGTGAACTTGTCGGTGCGGTTGAAGTCCACCGCGTGCATGACGAGGAAGAGGTAGGTCTCGTAGTCCTCGATCTTGGGGAGCGAGGAGGGGGCGACGCAGTCCTCGATGGCGAGCGGGTGGAATTGAAAGACGCCTTCGAGGATCGCCTTGGTCTCCTCGGGCGTGGGGTTGGAGAGGTTGACCCAGAGGACGAGGCCCTTGTCGCCGTGCACGAGACGGAGGGCCTCGAGCTCGAGGTCGCGGCCGACGACTTTGCCGTCGCTGAAGATGAAGGACTGGATCATGCGACACGCGCCGTGCGGCGCGAATGACCAATGACCAAGGACCAAGGTCCGTTGGGCAATGCCGAAGAGCGCGCGGCGCGGGGGCGGTTTCGTGGGCGGGACGCCCATGCCGCGAAGAATTCACGGGCAGGAGCGCCCGTGCCGCGCAAGGTCAGGCGGGAGCGAGGAGTTTTTCCTCGGCGTGGAGGAGGACGTCGGCGAAGGCCTCGGGGGTCTCGGCGGTGAGGAGCGCCTCGCGATTGGCGGGGTCCTTGAAGATCTTGCAGAGCGTGGAGACCACCTGGAGGTAGGCCATGGGGTTGCTCTTGGGGGTGCCGAGGACGAAGAAGAGGCGGACGGTCTGGCCGTCTTTTTCAAAGATGACGCCTTGCCGGCTGCGGCCGATGGCGAGGACGAGGTCGGTGACGTGCTCGGTGCGGGCGTGGGGGAGCGCGATCTCGTTTCCGAGGCAGGTGGTGTCGAGGCGGTCGCGGGCGAGGAGCTCGTTGTAGAAGCCGCCGTAGTTGGCGACCGCAGGGTGGCCGTCGAGCAGGCGAGCGACCTCGTTGAGCGCGGCGGTGCGACGGGTGGCGTGCACCGACAGGGCGATGCGGGAGGGATCGAGAATGTTGCGGAGGAGGCCGGCCATTACGAGCGAGGTTTGAGGTCGTCGTGAGAGGGTTCGCGGTTGGGAGTGCAACACCGTCCGCCCATGAAAATGCATGGCAAGCGCGGAGTGCGCCCGCGGAGTGGTTTTATCGCGTAGGAGGAACGCGAAGCGCGAAGCAGGCGGAGCTCGCGGCGATGCACAGGCCGGGATGCCCGTGCATCGGCGGGCGCGGCTCAGCGCGTGATCTGCGTGACGAAATCGATCAGCGGGCGGACTTGAGGCGGGGCTTTGACGAAGTCGCCGTAGAGGAGCTCGGGCAGGACGTAGGGGGTGTCGTAGTAGTCCCAGTTGGCGGCGTCGTTGCGGTCGATCCAGCCGGTCTTGATGGTGGCGCCGGCGTAGATGCCCTGGTTGCGGCCATAGACGAGGACGGGGGTGGTGAGGATGTCGCGATTGACCTTTTCGGCCTCGTAGGCGCGGGGGCCGGCGACGGCGGAGGCATCGACACCGATGTTGACGCGGCCGCTGAAGAGGCGGCGCACGGTGTCGCGGTCCATGAGGACGTAGATGGTTTCGATGCGTTGGCCGCCGAGCTGGAGGCCGATGCTGGCCTCGCCGGCTTTGATGAAGACGGGGATGCTCCAGGAGCAGTCGTCGCGGCGGGCGAGGGCGACGCCGTAGCCGTATTGGAGGCCGAGGATGAGGCCGCCTTTGACCTGGTTGACGATGACGATCGCCTTGGCTTCGCGGAGGACCTCGGAGGGGATGGCGAGCTGCGGGTCGGCTTGGAACTCGCGGAGGATGGCTTCGCAGGTCTCGATGCGGGCGGTCATGCGGTCGGAACCGGGCTCGGCGTGCAGCAGCGGCGCGACGAGGAGCGCGAGGCAGGCGGGGAGGAGGCGGAGGGCGGCGGTGAGTTTCATGAGGGAGAAGAAGGGTGGCGGTTTGGGCGGAGGAGCGGACACGCCCCTAATCGAGATCGCGGGCGGCGAGGTCGTCCTCGTCCCAGCCGAAGTAGTGGCCGAGTTCGTGGAGGTAGGTGATGCCGACCTCGTCGGCGAAGGCTTCGCGGTCCTGCTCCACGAAGTCCCAGATGTTGTCGAGGTAGAGGCTGATTTGAGGCGGCATGGGCTGGTCCTGGGCGATTTCCTGGCCGTGGGCGGAGCCGTCGAAGAGGCCGAGGATGTCGGCGTCGAAGCCTTCCTCGAGGATATGGGCGGGCGGGCGGGCCTCGTAGTGGACCGGGATTTTTTTCGCGAACTCGCGCACGGGGGGCGGGAGGCGGCGCAAGGTAGCCTCGACTTGGCGGGCGGCGAGGGCGGTGCGTTGGGCCAGGGTCATGCGTCGTGAAGGTGGGCGGCGTCGCGGAAAAAAGCGAGGCCGCGCGGGGCGGGGAAACGCGGAGGAGGGGGTGCCGTGTAACCGTCGCCGGGGGGCGGCGTCTCCCGTGACATGCGACCGATGGCGCCGCCGGTCGCTGGAATTCTCGAACCCCAACCCAACAAACGGAGGACCGCGCAGACGGTCCCGAATAGTCCGACAACCCGATACAGATCATGAAAACGAACGTGCAAACGATGGTGTGGAGCGCGCTGCTCGCCGCCGGCCTGATGGCCGGGGTGCCCGCGGCGCAGGCGCAGGAGGAGGGTGGCCAGAAGCCGGCCCGCGAGCAGCGCCAGCAGGGCCCGCAGGGGCAGCGCGGCGATCGCGTGCAGATGCTGCGCGAGCAGCTGGGCCTCACGGATGCTCAGGTGGAGCAGCTCAAGCCGATCTTCGCGGCGGAGCGCGAGGAGGTGGCGGCGAAGCGCCGCGAGCTCGGCGGACGCGAGGCCGATCGCGAGAAGGTGCGCGAGGCGACGCGTGCGATCCACGAGAGCTACATCCCGAAGATCGAGGCGGTGCTCACCGAGGAGCAGCGCGAGAAGTGGGCGAAGCTGCGCGAGCGGCGCGCCGGCCGGCCGGGTGGTCCCGGCGGACCGGGCGGTCCCGGGGCGCCGAAGGGCGGCGGCGACACCGAGTGAGCGTCGCCATTCGCGGCATCGCCTGAAAAGCAAAAGGCCCGACACCGGAAGGTGTCGGGCCTTTGTCGTCGCAGATAGGGCGGGCCGCTTCGGCGGGCCTGGTCTAGCGGCGATCGGCGGCCTGGTCGCGGCTGCGCAGTTCCTCGAGGCGCTTGGTCGTCAGCAACTGGAAGTTGCCGCCGTTGCGGCGCGAGATGCTTGTGAGGTTGCGCACGGCGGCGTCGGGGCGGTCGTTGGGGCCGACGAAGAGGAAGACGTTGAGCGAGGGACGCTCGGGCACGAGGTGGCGCTGGAGGCGGGCGTAGTAGCCGTTGAATTCGTCCCAAGAGGCGCCTTCGACGCTGGAAACGCCGCCCCAAGGCACGTTGAACGTGCTGCCGTCTTTCTTGGACCAGCCGGTCTTATCGAGCTCGATGCGGACGCCGTTCTTGCGCAGTTCGGCCTGCACGTCGGCGCGGAAGATGGCTTGGGTGTCGGTGATGACGATGGGGTCTTTGCCGGCGGACACGATACGGCGGTTGGCGGCATCGAATTCGCCGCGGGCTTTGCTGAAAGCGCGATCACGGGCGGCGCGGACCTGGGCGGGGTCCATGCCTTCGCGGCGGACCTCGGCCTCGAAATCGGCGATCTCCTTGTCTTTAGCGGCGCGGCGGCGGGCGAGGGTTTCGTCGTCCACACGGCGGCGGGGGGCGCCTTGGCCGGAGGTGATGACGTAGATGACGTCGGGACGCATCTCGAGCGCGGCGTGGACGGCGCGGGACCATACCGGGGGGAGGAAGAGGGGGTCGATGCCGGCTTCGGGGGGGAGGGGGCGGCGGCGCCAGCCGGTGCGGCGGGTGGCGGAGTAGGGCCCGTAGTTGTTGGCCGAGGCGTTGACGGGGGTCATCCAGGCAAAGAAGTCCTTTTTGTTGTCGGCGGTGGCGGCGACGAGTTCGCGTTCGTAGAGGTTTACGTCCACGCTGTTGTCCTCGCCGCCGGTGCCGCGGTAGAGGATGACATTGAACTGGGCGGAGGGAGGGAGGCGGCCGACGAGGCGCATGATCTCCTCGCGGATGATGCCGAAGGCCTGGAAGCCGCCTTTGCGGAGGTCCATGATGCCCTCGGAGGTGTCCACGACGAAGACGATCTTGGAGACGTTTTGGCTGGTGGCGCCGAGGAAGGAGAGGGACATGAAGCCGCGGCCGCCGAGGCCGGTGCCGGAGCCGAGGGAGGTGGCCATGCCGGTGCCGGCGCCGAGGCCGACGCCGGAGCCCATGCCGCCGAAGCCGCCAAAGCCGCCCGCGCCCATGGAGGGGAGGTCGGGCATCTCGGGCATGGCGAGGGCGCCGGCCGCGGTGGAGTAGATGCGGTTGGCGGAGACGGGGGAGCTGGCGCCGCCGGAGGCGCCGCCGCGGCGTGCGACCTGGAGGCGGTGTTCGACCTGGGGCGCGGAGCTCTCGAGGTTGGAGGCCTCGAAGGTCTTTTTCTTTTCCGTCATGGTCTGCTGGACCACGATCGCGCCGGCGGCGCCGACGAGCAGGAGGTGGACGATGATCGTCACCACCAGCGGCATGCTGGAGGTGAGGCGCAGGTAGAGGTTTTTCTTTCTCTGCGGAATCGGGGTGTCGCGGGGCGTCGGCTCGGCGGCGGAGGGCTGCTCGGTCGAGGATGAGTCGAGGGGCTCGGGGTCTTGGGCCATGGTGGGCGGGCGCGGAGCGCGGTTGAGTGGGGGGGACGGGCGGGCGGCGAGGGATCAATCCTCGGAGTCGGCGGTAAAGGTGACGTTGGTGACGCCGGCGACCGCGAGGGAGTTGAGCACGTCGATGGTGCGGTAGTAGGGCGACTCGGGGTGGCTGATGAGGGTGACGACGAACTTGGTCTTGGCGGCGTCGGAGGAGGCCTTGAGCTGGCCGAGGGTGCTGGTGAGCTGGGGCAGGTCGCGGCTGACGGGGGAGTCGAAGATCTCGTCGTTGAGGGTGACTTCGCCGTCCTCGGAGACCTGGAGGATCTGCTCGTCCACGAAGTCAACGGGCGTGCCGGCGACGGCCACGCCGGGGAGCTTCGTCTGCAGGATCTGTTCGATGCGGATCTGCGCGGCGAGCGACATGAAGAAGACGAGGATGACGAAGACCACGTCGATCATCGGGGCGATCTGGAAGCCGATGTCGGTGTTTTGGGCCTTGGTGGGGATGCGCATGCTGAGAGAGGAGTTTAAGGGGGAAGATGAAGTTTAAGAGGGCGGCGCCGGCCGTGGTGAGAGGGGAGGCGTGGTCCGAGTGTTAAACGTAAACTTCGATCTTCATCTGGCGCGGCTGCGCGCCTTTAGCGGGCGACGGTGGCGAAGGTGATGTCGATGATGCCGGCCTTGGCGCCGGCCTCGATGACGTCGTTGACGTAGCGCACGGGCGTCTCGGAGTCGGCGCGCACGAGGATGCGCGCCTCGGGGTTGGCCTTCTTGTGCGCGGTCATCACCGGGATGGTGTCGGCGGGCACGACGACGCGCTCCTCGAAGGTGGTGATGGCGGCGTTGTCGCGCCAGGCGATGTTGAAGACCAGCTCGCCGATCGAGTCCTCCTTCTTGTTCGCATCGGGCGCGAGGGGCACCTGGATGCCGGGATCGTAGCGTGCGACGGAGGAGGTCGCGATGCTCATGAAGAAGATGAGCAGCACGAGGAGCACGTCGATCATCGGGGCGATTTGGAACTCGGGCTCGCCTTCGCCGCCACCACTGCTGGCCATGATACTGGAGGGTTAAGGGTGAAGATTAAGTTTAAGGGAGAGGTGCGCCGCGGGGAGGAGGAGGGCTTAAACTTCCCCCTTCAACTTCCCGCGCGGCGCGAGCCGCTCAGGATTGGACGGGGGCGGCGCCGGTGACCCAGTTGGGGGCGGCGGCGTAAACCTCGGCGCCTTCGAAGTTGGCTTCGCGCAGGTGCTCGTAGGGGAACTGGCGGAAGAGGTCGGCGACGACGACGTGGAGTTCGTGGAAGGCGTGGCTCACGCGGTTGCGGAGGAGGTAGTAGAAGACGAAGGCGGGGATGGCGACCACGAGACCGCCGGCGGTGGCGTAGAGCACGGCGCCGATGGCGGCGGAGAGGCGGGAGGGATCGGCGGCGCCGGCGGCGCCCATGGCGGCGAAGGCGTCGATCATGCCGAACACGGTGCCGGTGAGGCCGATCATGGGGGCGATGACGCCGATGACGGAGAGGTAGGCGATCTTGCTGTTGAAGGTGCCCTGGGAGCCGACGATGGAGGAGACGACGGCGTCTTCGACGGCCTGCTTGCCTTCGGGGGCGGAGCGGAGGGCGTTGCCGATGGTGTTGCCCAAGGCGCTGGGGTTGGCGCGGGCGTAGGCGTAGGCGCCATGGTAGTCGCCGGCGCGGAAGAAATTGCGGAACTGCTCGACGTCGGCGGCGGGCACGAGGGTCTTGCGCCCGGTGCGGAGGTAGCCGTCCACGGTGAGCCAGACGATGATCATGGAGCACACGAGCAGGATGTAGATCGTGGGCATGTTGAGCTTTTGCAGCAGCGTCGTGGGGACGTTGAGCGGCTCCTGGGCGAGAAGCGCCGCGGGGGCGGCGGCGAGGACGGTGGCGAGGGCGACGAGACGTTTCATTGAGGGAAAGAGGGGGATGGAGGAGGTGAGGGAGTAAGGGGAGCGGTGCTCAGAGTTTGAATTCGCGGCGGGCGGTGGCGGCTTGGAGGGTGTCGGGATAGGTGTCGATGAGTTCGAGGGCGGAGCGTTCGGCACGACCGTTGTCGCCGTAGCCACGGTAGGCGCGGGCGGCGCCGAGGAGGGCGGCGGGCATGAGCTCGTCGATGGTGCCGTAGAAGGCGGGGATGCGCAGGTAGTGCTCGAGGGCCTCGCCGTGGGAGGCGCGGGCGGCGGCGAGGTCGCCCCGGAGGAGCCAGGCGCGGGCTTGGATGGCGGGCGGGGCCTCGCGGACGATCTCCTCGAGCATGATGTTGGCGAGGGATTCGCGGCCGCCGCGGGCGTCGAGCTGGGCGAGGGCGAGCTTGGCCACGCCGGTGACCTCGGGGCCGAGGCCGCTCTGCATGAGCTCGCGGGCGGCGGAGGTGATGGTGACGGCGTCCACGCCGAGGAGGAGGGCCTCGAGGCGGAGCTGGGCGGCGCGGGGCCAGTGGGAGCCCTGCACGCGGGCGAAGGGGGCGAACTGGCGGTAAACGGGCTCGATGAGCGCGAGGGCTTCCGGGCCCTTGCCCGCGACCACGAGCTTCTGGGCCTCCTCGAGCGCTTCGGGCTCGGGAAAGTCGAGGCGAACGACGTCGCCGATCGGATAACGGCGCTCAAAGGAGCCGCCGCCGGGCAGGGCGACTTGTTGCACGAAGGCGCCGGAGCCGAGGGTCACGTCGGCGGCTTGGAGGACGGTGCCGTCCTTGAGCAGGTAGCGTTGGGCGTGGGCGGTGGCCGGCAGGGCGAGCGCGGCGGCCGCCACCGAAAGGACCAAGGACCAATGACCAAGGTCCAATGAGGAGAACGGGGAGGAACGCATGGGGACTCAGGAGCTGGTCGGGAGAGACACGGTGAGCGGAGCGTCGGGATCGGTGACGGCGCCGGCGGGGAGGCGGGCTTCGAGGCGGGGCTTGAGGGCGACGGCCTGCTGCCACTCGGGGTAACGCTCCAGCTCGCGGAAGGTGAAGAAGCGGTTGAGCGTGGTGACGGCTTCCTGCGTCTGGCCGAGGCGGTCGAAGGTCTCGGCGGAGCGGAGGTAGGCGCGGGCGACCCAGGCGGGGAAGCGTTTATAGGAGAGGTAAACGCGCTGGTAGTGGGCTTGGGCGCGGGCGAGGTCGTCGGGGGTGCCGCGGCGGAGGGCGATCTCGCCGAGGAGGAAGAGCGCCTCGGCGGTGGCCTCGCCGCGCCAGGCGCGGTTGGACGCGACCTCTTCGAGGAGCTGGCGGGCGGCGTCCATGCGGCCGAGGAGGATCTGGGCGCGGGCGCGGCCGAGGGTGGCCTCCTTGAGCTTGAAGCGGGCGCCGGCGACGTCGATGGCGGCGTTGAAGCGGGCGAGGGCTTCGTCGCCATTGCCCTCGAGCAGGGCGATCTCGCCGAGGCCGACGTAGGCGAAGTCGGCGAAGACGGCCTTGGGGTGGGTGGTGAGGATCTCCTCGTAGAATTTGCGGGCGAGCTCGGGCTGGCCTTGGGCGAGGAGGGTGTCGCCGACCTTGCCAAGGATGCCGGGGGGGAGCTGGTCGGGGGCGAAGCGGGAGGCGATCTGGCCGAGGAGCTGGTCGCGCAGGGCGTCGTTTTTGCGGATGGCGGCGATCTCGGCGTGGGTGAACAGGGCGCGGGCCTGGGCGGTGGGGCTGCGACGGGCCTCGCCGGCGAGGAGGAGCTGGTCCACGCGGGCGAAGAGCGTCTGTTCGGGGATGGGCTCGGGCTTGGGTTCGCCGCGTTTGACGCGGGGCGGGCGGCCGAGGGTGTTGGCGATCTCGACGAGGAGGCGCTCGACATCGCCGCGGGAGGGGTCGGTGACGTAGCGGCGGATGATGGAGGAGACGAGGTCGATGGCTTCGTCGAACTTGCCCTCGCGGTTGCGGATGCGGCTGATCCAGTAGGCGGCGTTGATGACGAAGGGGTGGTCGGGGCGCTCGGCGGCGAACTGCTCCCACATGGCGACGGCGGCGTCGTATTCGCGGCGGGACTGGTAGTGGCGGGTGAGCTCGTCGAGCACGTAGCCGAGCTGCTCGTCGGAGAGGGGGAGGTTGAGGGCCTCGTGGTAGGCGACGATGGCTTCCTCGATACGACCGAGGCCGGCGAGGGCGTCGGCGCGGAGGGAGTGGAGCTCGCCGCGCTGGGGCTGCTCGGGCGGGTAGTCGGCGAGCCACTTGTCGCAGAGCTCGATGCAGCCCTTGAAGTCCTGCTTGGCGTAGGCGGCGGCGGCGAGGCGGTAGCGGCCGTCGGGGACGAAGCGGCCCTCGGGGTAGTCGCGGAGGTAGTCGCGGACCTGTTTTTCGGATTCGGAGGCCCGGCCTTCGGCGAGGTCGGCCATGGCGGAGAGGTAGCGGGCCTCCTCGATGAACTGGCCCTGCGGGAACTGGCGCGCGTAGTTGACGACGATGTCCTTGGCCTCGGCGTAGCGGGCGAGGGTGAAGAGGGCGTTGGCGCGCATGAGGCTCATGGCCTCGGTGAGCTCGTTGGCGGCGCCGTATTTCTCGGTGGCGAGGCCGAGGAAGGTGAGCTGGCCTTCGAGGTCGTTGCGCTGGCCGGCGGCGAGGGCGGCGAGGTAGAGGGCCTGGGGACCGAACTTGGATTGGGGGAAGGCGCGGGTGAAGCGCTCGACGGAGTCGCGCACGCGGTCGAAACGACCGGCGTCGGCGTAGGCGCGGACGAGGCCGAAGTAGGCGTTTTCGCGTTCGGTGGACTCGGGGAAGTTGGCGATGAGGTCCTCGTAGAGGAGGGCGGCCTCCCAGACGCCGCCTCGCTCCTGGAAGGTGTAGGCGAGGCGGTAGCGGAGCGTGGCGTCGAAGCCGGTGATCTGCTCGACCTGGGCGAGCGAGGACTTGGCCTGCTCGAGGCGGGCGTTGAGGCGGCGGATGGCGTCGGACTCGGTGGCGGAGGGGCGGGTGAGGGCCTTGAAGCGTTCGAGGGCGCGCTCAAGGCCGGCGATGCGGGCCTTCTGTTCGGAGATGAGGACGTCGCGCGGGGAGATGTTGCGGAAGGCGGCGAGGGCGCCGGCGTTGTCGCCGCCCTTCATGAGGGCGTCGCCGAGCTGGAGGGAGAGGAGGTTGAGGCCGGCGAGGTTGTCCACCAAGTCGAGCTTGCCGCGGAGGAGGGCGAGGCCGCGGCGGGCGTCGGGGACGTTGCCGGCCCGGAGGTGGAGATCCACGAGCGAGAGGGCGGCGTCGGCCCAGTCGCGGTCGCGGGTGGAGGTGGCGAGGAGGCGGTTGTAGGTCTCGATCGCGACGGGGATCTGGCCGGCCTGATTGGCGGACATGGCGCCGTAGAGGAGGGCCTTGTCGCGGAAGGTCGGGGACTCCTCGGCGGCTTTAAAGACGGGGATGGCCTCCGCATACTTTTGCTGGAGGGCGAGGGAGAGGCCGCGGATCATGCGGGCCTCGGCGAGGGCGGTGGCGCCGACGGAGGGGAGTTTCTCGATGGCTTCGCCGAGCTCGGCGGCGCGGGGGTATTGCTGCGACTGGAAGTTGGCGTTGGCCGCGGTGAGCATCAGGCGCTCAAGGTTGATGCCGGGGGGCAGGGCCTCGCCGCCTTGGGCGCGCTTGATCACCTCGTCGAGGAGGCCGACGGCGTCGCCGGGCTTGCGCGCGCTGAGGTGTTGCTCGACCTCGGCCAGGAGGTTGGGCAGCGGGATCTGGGGGATCTGCGCGGGGAGGCTGACCCCCGCCATGGCCAGGGCGACCAGAGCGACGGGAAGACGAAAGCGGCGGGACGGGCCGGAGGGGCGGCGGGGCAGCGTCATAAAGGCGTGAAAGGAGATCGTTCAAAAAGCGTCAGAAGCGGTCAAGGGCGCTTCCTGCTTACATGTCGAACCGGTTAACCTGAGGGCAAGGCGTGGGAGGGATGCGGTGTGAACTCGCCAAAAAGCGGGGGCGCAACGAGCCCGGGCGGGATATATGGGAAAACTCCACCCCCGGACGGTTCCCTAGCGGGCAATGCGTAGTGTCTGGTAGCGGCGGACGCCGAGCAGGGACGGTTGCCAGCCCTCGACGTCGGGATGGACGAGGTGGACGCGTGCGCCGAAGACGACGGGGGCGATGGGCGCCTCGGCGAGGAGGAGCGCCTCCGCCTCCTGGAAGAGGGCGAAGCGGGCGGCGGGATCGGCGGTGGCGGCGGCGCGGGCGATGAAGCGGTCGTAGGCGGGGCTGGACCAGCCGGTCTGGTTGTTGCCGCCGCCGGTGAGGAACATGTCGAGGTAGGTGTTGGGATCGTCGTAGTCGCCGATCCAGCGGGCGCGGGCGATGTCGTAGCGCAGGCCCTTCATGCTATCGAGATAGACGCGGAAGTCTTGGTTCACGAGGGCGACCTCGACGCCGAGCTCGCGTTTCCACATCGCCTGGATGGCGGAGAGGATACGGGTGTTGAGGTCGTCGGTGTTCATGAGCAGCTCGAGGCGGGGGAAGCCGCGGCCGCCGGGGAAGCCGGCCTCGGCGAGCAGGGCCCGGGCGGCCTCGGCGTCGTGCGGCTGGCGGGCGGTGGACTCGAAGCCGCCGGTGCGGGGCGGCACATAGTGGTGCGCGGGCAGGCGGGAGCCTTGCAGGACGGCGGTGGCGACGGCCTCGCGGTCGATGGCGAGGGCGAGGGCGCGGCGCACGCGCACGTCGTCGAGCGGTTTGCGGGTGGTGTTGAAGCGCAGGTAGAGCGTCTCGAGCAGCGGATCCACCCGCAGCGGGGAAGGGGACTGGGCGCGGTAGGTGGCGATACGATCGGGCAACAGGTCGTAGGTCACGTGGCGCTGGCCGGCGCGAAAGGCGGCCTCGTCGGCGGGAACGTTTTCGGTCGGGTAAAACACGACCCGCCGCACGCCGACGGCGGGGTCGGAGTGGTGGTGGGGCTGGCGCTCGACGATGATGCGGGCGTTGGGCGTCCAAGCGGCGAGGCGGTAGGCGCCGTTGCCCACGAAGTTTTCTGGGCGCGTCCAAGCGGTGCCACGCTGGTCGATGCGGCCGTGGGCGAGGATGGTGGGCGGGTGGACGGGAAACCAAGCTTGGTGGGCGACGAGGCCGAGGAAGTAAGGCGTGGGCGAGGCGAGTTCGATCACGAGCGTGCGGGCGTCGGGCGCGGAGAAACCGACCGAGGTGAAGTCGGCGGTCTTGCCGGTGTTGAAGTCCTCCGCGCCGCGCACCGGATACAGCATGTAGGCGTATTCGGAGCCGAGGGCGGGGCGCAGGATGCGTTCAAACGAGAAGAGGAAATCGGCCGCGACGACGGGCTCGCCGTTCGACCATCTGGCGTCGGGGCGGAGATGGAAAACGTAGCGCAGGCCGTCGCCGGAGACTTCCCAGGACGAGGCGGCGGCGGGCACGGCCTGGCCGGTGGCCTCGTCGATCGCGGTGAGCCCCTCGCCGAGGGCGATGAGGATGTTGAACTCGGTGTAGGCGGTGGCGAGGTGCGGATCGAGGTCGCCGGGCTCGGCGCCGTTGCCGAGGTGGAGCGTCTGGTCCGCGCGGGCGGCCTCGACGGCGGTCTCGCGCGGCCGGCAACCGGTGGCGGCGAGGGCGAGGAGGGAGATGCAGGCGACGAGGCGGAGCAAAGCGGCGCGGGCCGGGCGGGCGGCACGGAGGGGCGAGGCGGGGTGGGCGGAGCGCGAGATCATGCGGGGGCGGCGGGAATGCGACAGCAAGGCGCGAGCCGGGCCGCGGCGCAATGGCGGGTTGCCAAGCGCGTGGCGCGGCCGGAGCCTGCGCGGGCATGTCGTCCTGGTATTACGTGAAAGACGGGCAACACGAGGGCCCGGTGGCGCGCGAGGAGCTCGAGGCGCGCGCGGCCGCCGGCGAGATCGACGGCGACACGCTCGTGTGGCGCGAGGGGATGGGCGAATGGGCGCGGGCGGGCGAGGTGTCGGAGCTCGCCTGGCCCCCGCCGCTGCCGCCTCCACCCCCGCTCCCGCCGCCGTTGCCTGGGCCGCCGCCGCTGCCGGCCACCCCCGTGGCATCGGCGGCTCCGGCGGTCACGCCCGTCGTGGACGTGCCCCGCTTCGCGGGTTTCTGGCGGCGCCTCGCGGCCAAGCTCATGGACGTGGTGTTGATAGTCGGCATCAGCCGCGGCGCGGGCGTGGGCCTGGAGCACTGGCTGTTTGGCGGCGCCTTTCCGGGGCCTCCGGACTGGGCGGGGTTTCTGCGCGCCTGCCTCTGGCTGATCGCGATTCACACCGCCCTGACGATGCTTTACCAGGTGTATTTTCTTTCCAAATACGGAGCGACGCCCGGCAAGCTGCTCTTCGGGCTGCGGGTGACGCGCGCCGACGGCGGCGGCGTGGGGGCCGGACGCGCGCTGGGCAGGTTTTGGGCGGAGCGGCTGAGCGGGCTGACGTTTTTCGCCGGCTACGTGATGGCGGCCTTCGACGAGGAAAAGCGGTCCTTGCACGACTTCATCGCCGGCACCCGCGTGGTGCGGCGCGCACAGCGGGAGGACTGAGGCAAAAACAGCCCGCTGGAGGAACGCCGCCCCTCCATAATCAAAACCAAATAGCTGCCGGCATGAGGCCGGCCGGCAGGCAGGGCCTATTGCTCCAGCATCGGCTCGAGGCCGGCCCAGACGGTCTCGGCCATGCGGCGGTTGCCGGCCTCGTTGGGGTGGATGGCGTCGGCCTGGTTCATCTCGCGCACGCCGCCCACGCCTTCGAGCAGGAAGGGCACGAAGGCCCAGCCATGTTTTTTGGCGAGGCGCGGGAAGAGGGCGTCGAAACGCTCGGCGTAGTCGCCCATGTTGGGCGGCATGCGCTGGCCGACGAGCAGCACGCGCGCGTCGGGGTGGCGGGCCTGCACGCGGGCGGCGATGGCGGCGAGGTTTTGCTCCACCAACGCGGGATCGAGGCCGCGGAGGCCGTCGTTGCTGCCGAGCGCGAGCACGAGGATGGAGACCGGCTGGCGCAGCACCCAGTCGATGCGGCGCAGGCCGCCCGAGGTGGTGTCGCCGGAGATGCCGGCGTTGGCGACGCGCCAGCGCGGGGCGCCGGGGCCGGCCGCGGCGGCGCGGGCGTCGAGTTTCTTCTGGATCAAGGCCGGGTAGGCCTGCGTGGCAGGATCGGGCAGGCCGTAGCCCGCGGTGAGGCTGTCGCCGAGGAAGAGGATGGTGCGCGGCGCGGAGGCCGCGGGCTGGGCGAAGGCGAGGGTGGAGACGAAAAGGGAGAGGGCGGAAACGAGGACGCGAAACATGGGCACGGCCAAGGTGGCGCGGCGGGCGCGAAACGCGATGGCGTCGGCGAGAATTCTGCGGCGAATCTCTAAGAAAGCGCACGGACGCCCGTTAAACCTCTTGAACACCCACTCGATGAACCGGGAGCCCAGCCATGCACTGCTTGAAACGTCGGAGGAGGATTTTGTCGCGCGCGCCGTCGGCGCGCACGAGGCCGCGTTGTTGCGCTACGCCGCGCGCCTGCTCGGGGACCCGCACCGGGCGCGCGACGTGGTGCAGGATGTCTTCGTGCGCCTGCTCGCCGCGCCGCGCCCCGAGGTGGAGACGCACCTCGCCGAGTGGCTCTTCACCGTCTGCCGCCACCGCGCGGTGGACGTGCTGCGAAAGGAGGGGCGCATGAGCCGCCTCGACGACCAGGCGGGCGCGACGGGCGAGGCGGGGGCCGCGGCGGAAGAAGGGTGGGCGGCCTCCGAGCCGCGCCCTGGCGCCGCGCTTGAGGCGGCGGAGACGCGCGCCGCGTTGCTGCGGCTCATCGACCGCCTGCCGCCGAACCAGCAGGAGGTCATTCGCCTGAAATTTCAGACCGGGTTCAGCTACAAGGAAATCAGCCGCATCACCGAGCTCTCGGTGTCGAACGTCGGCTTTCTCATCCACACGGCGGTGAACCGCCTGCGCGCGGACTTCGCGGCGCAAAAACCCTGAAAACGACACGGAGGAAACGAAGATGACTTTGGAACAGAATCACGACGAGACCGAGGCTGCGCGCCTGAGCGCCTACGCCTTTGGCGAACTGGAGGGCGATGAGCTCGCCTCGATGGAAGCCGCGGTCGCGGCCGATCCGGTGCTGGCCGTGCGCGTGGCGGAACTGCGCGCCTTCGGCGACGAGCTGGGTGCCGCGCTGGCCGAGGAGGAGGCGCCGGCGGTGGCGGCGACCGCCGCGCCGTCCGCTCCGGTGGCGGCGGAGTCGAAACGCGGTCGCCTGTTGACTTTCCCCGCCTGGGTCTGGAGCACGGCCGGAATCGCCGCCGCCGCCGGCGTGGCGGTGATGGTGGCCACGCACGAGACGAGCCTTGTCTTACCGGAGCCGGTCGCGCCTCTTGCGCGCCCTGACACGCCGCCGGCGCAGCCGGTCGAGTCCGTGGCTATCGTGCCCCAGCCGACGAGCCTGCCCGTTTCGATGCCGGCGCAGGCGGCGCCCGCCGCATCCGTGTCGCAGGGGTTGACGATCACCGTTCCGGTGGAGTTGCCGTCGGATTACGTTTTCCGGACGGCTGAGCCACTGCGCGACGCGGTATCCGCGGTGGCGCCCTTCGCGCCGAAGGACGACGCGTCCGCGACCATCGGAGGGCTGATCGCCGCAGGCCGCGCTCAGTATGCGGCTGGGGATTTGGCCAATGCCCAGCTTGCGTTTCGCACGGTGGAGACGGCCAGGCCGGACAACGCCGAAGCGCGGCTGTTCCTGCACCGCATCGCCGAGGATCAAGCGCGGCAGCGCACCCTCGCCCGCGAGCAGCATCGAAGCACGGTCGTTGAGGAGGTTTACGCGTCTTGGCAACGACCTGGCAGTTTCGAGCCCGTCGTATCCGCCGAGCACTACGTCGGCGTGCGCGAGGCGGGCTTCACCGCGGTCGAGACCGAGCCGCTCTCGACCTTCTCCATCGACGTGGACACCGCCAGCTACTCCAACGTCCGCCGCTTCCTCCAGTCCGGTCGCCTGCCGCCGCGCGA
>JAUWBD010000264.1 GCA_030605125.1 Verrucomicrobiota bacterium
GGTCTGGGTCCAGGCGGCCTCGACCGTGCCGAGGATGCCGTTGGCGAACTTCAGTTGCGCGATCCCAAAGTCGTCGCAGGTGGGGTATTGCGCGGAGTGGTTGCCGATGATCGCGAAGGCCTCGACGACCGGGCCGAAGAGTGTGCGCACGAGATGCACGGCGTGCGTGCCCATGTCCATGAAGGCGCCGCCGCCGCTGAACGCGGGGTCGTAGAACCAGGCGAGGTCGGGGTTGTCGAACCAGCGCCCGTAGGCGGCGTGGTGGGCGTTGCGATAACGTATGCGCGTGATCCGTCCGAAGGCGCCCGCGCGCACCAGCTCGGCGGCGGCGAGCATGTCACCCGCGAAGGGTTGGAAGTAACCGCAAAACAGCGTGGTCGGATGCGCCGCGAGCAGCGCCTTCACCTCGGCGAGTTCGGCCGTGGTGGTCACGAGCGGTTTCTCGCAGAAGACGGGCTTCCCCACCGGCAGCGCCCGCTTCAGCAGTGGCAGGTGGCGGGTGTTCTCCGCGCAGATCACGAAGCCATCGATCGCGGGGTCGCGCAGCACCGCGTCGAGGTCGGCGACGAAGGGCGCCTTGGCCATCTCGGCGTAACGGCGACCGCGCTCAGGCACATCGTCCCAGACCGCGGCGACGACGCGCCCGTCGGTGGCCTTGAGCACGTTTTCGATAAAACCCTTGGTGTGGATGTGGGCGGTGGAGAGAAAGGCGATGCGGGGCATGGGAGGGAGTTGGGAGAACCGCTAAAGAGCGCTAAAATCCGCTAAACCGAACCTCGGCTTCGCGGTGCACGTCTTCCAGATCGGTGGATTGATTTAGCGGTCTTTAGCGAAATTTAGCGGTTCTATTTCTTCAGCCTCAGCCGAGGACGATTTCGCGGCCTTGTTTCTGCGACTCATAGACGCACTCAAGGATCTTGATCACCTGCAGCGTCTCGCGCCAGGGCACCGGCGAGGGCGCGCCCTCGAGGATCGCGCGGTGGAAGGCCGCGATCTGCTGCGCGTGCGGTTTCTCGACGCGGTGCGGCCACGAAAGTTTGCCATCGACGAAGGCACCGCGGCTCACGGTGGAGAACTTGCCCGCCGGCCAATGCACGCCGGCCTCGCTGCCGAAGAGCTGGAAGCTGAAATCCTCGTCCTCCTCCTGGTGCCCGAGCCACGCGGCCTCGAGCGTCATCGTGGCGCCGTTGTCGAAGTGCACGAAGGCCGCCGCGAAATCCTCGACCGAAAACATCGCGCGGTCCCAGTCGCCCCACTTGCCGGGGATCTTGTGGCCCTTGGCGAAGTTGACCTTGGCCGTGCCGCTGATGCGGACCGGCTTCGGGAAACCCATCACCCACAGCGCCGCGTCGAGCGCATGCACGCCGATGTCCATGCAGGGCCCGCCGCCGGAGAGCTTTTCGTCGATGAAGCCCGGCCGACCCGGCAGGAGCGCGCGGCGCATCGCCCGCACCCGCGCGTGGTAAACCTCGCCCAGGTTGCCGCCCTCGGCCCAGTGCTTCACCGCCAGCGTCTCGGCGCGGAAGCGTTGGTTCTGCACCGTGCAGAGCAGCTTGCCCGTGCGCTCGGCCGCCTCGCCCATCTCGCGCACCTCGGCCGTCGTCACCGCGAGCGGTTTCTCGCAGAGCACGTGTTTGCCCGACTCCAGCGCGGCCAGCACCACGGGCGTGTGCAGCTTGTTCGGCGTGCAGATGTCCACCGCGTCGAGATCGAGCGCCATCAGCTCGCGCCAATCGGTGAAACGATGCGCCGCGCCCGCGAGGTCGCCGGCCTTGCGCGCCGTGGGCTCGTGCACGTCAGCCACCGCAAACACCTCCACGTCGGGCAGCGCCAGCCAGCCGGGGATGTGGACGCCCTGGGCGATGCCGCCGGCGCCGATAACGCCGACACGAAATTTTCGGGTGCTCATGGAGAGAGTGTGAATGACGAAGGGGAGGAAGGGGTCTCGGGAAACGACTACGCCACCTTATCAGCTTGCCGCCGGAGTGTCTTATCGGAGGCTGACCCTAGCTTACGCTGTATTGATGCGCACGCTCACCCTCGCCGACCTCCCGACAGGCCACGTCTGCACCTTCGCGCACTGGCAATACACCCATTACACCGACACGCCGCTGTTCCACACGCACGACCACCACGAGCTCTTCTGGGTGGAGGACGGCGAGGGCATCGAATGGATCAACGGCGAGAAACGCGCCCTCGGCGCCGGCCTGCTCGTGCTCGTGCGCGCCGAAGACACCCACTCGTTCACCGCCGCGCGCGCCGGCGCCGTCGTGCGCTTCGTCAATTTCGCCTTCCCGCGCCAGATGTGGCGCGAGCTGCGCGAGCGCCACTTCGGCCGGCGCGCCGTGTATTTTTCCGAGCGCGACCACCGCCGCCGCGAATGGCGGCTCGATCCCGCCGACCTCGAGCGCCTGCGTGCCATGGCCCGCGACCTCGCGTCCGGCGCGCGCGACGCCCTCTCGGCGGAGAGCTTTCTCGCCGGCGTGGTCGCCCTGCTCGCCAATCACGAAAACCGCCGCGCCGCCGGCCGCCTGCCCGACTGGCTCGCCGGCTCGCTCGCGCGCATCCAGGAGCCCCGCCACTTCGCCGGCGGCACGCCCGAGTTCGCCCGCCTCGCCGGCTGCACGCCCGAGCACCTCGCGCGCGCCGTGCGCAAGCACCTCGGCCGCACGCCCACCGACATCGTCAACGACGCCCGCCTCGCCTACGCCGCCCAGCAGCTCTGCACCACCGAGCGCCCGATCCTCGACATCGTCGCCGACTGCGGCCTCGAGAACCTCGGACACTTCTACAAACTTTTCCGTGCTCGCTTCGGCGCCAGCCCCGAACGCTACCGCCGCCACGCCTACCTCCCGGTGAATCGCCGGATGTCGTAGCGGGGAATTTCCGGTAAAATGACGCAAGGGCTTGAGCCGCGCGATTTCGCCCGCAAAAATCGCGGCCATGTCCACGTCACTACCGCGACACTCCGCGGTGATGCGCCCCCGCATCGCCATGATCTCCACGCACGGCTACGTCGCAGCCCAGCCGCCGCTCGGCGCCGCCGATACCGGCGGGCAGGTGGTTTACGTCCTCGAACTGGCCAAAAAGCTCGCCCAGCTCGGCCACGACGTGGACGTCTGGACACGCCGCTTCGAGGACCAGCCCGAGGAGGATCGCGTCAACGACCGCGTGCGCGTGCTCCGCATGCCCTGCGGCGGCCCCGACTTCATCCCGAAGGAATACCTGCATGAGCACCTCATGGAGTGGTGCGAAAACGCCCTTCGTTACATCAAGCGCCACCGCCTTCACTACCACTTCATCAACTCCCACTACTGGGACGCCGGCGTCGCCGGCCAACGCCTCGCCGAGGCGCTCAACATCCCGCACGTCCACACGCCCCACTCGCTCGGCATTTGGAAGAAAAACCAGATGCAGACCGACTACCCGGAGCGCGCCGACAGCTTTGAAAAGGAGTTTAACTTCACCGAGCGCATCCAGCACGAGACGATCCTCTACCGCACCTGCGACCTCGTCGTCGCCACCACCCCGCCGCAGCTCGACATGGTGATCGAGGACTACGGCATCCCCGCCGAGCGCGTGCACATGATCCCGCCCGGCTACGACGACAACCGCTTC
>JAUWBD010000044.1 GCA_030605125.1 Verrucomicrobiota bacterium
TTCAGGCGCGGCATGTTGAGGTCGAGCAAGAGCACGGAGGGCAGGGGAAAGCGCGCTCGATCTGCGTAGTCGCCCTCACCGCGCAGGTAGGCCAGCGCCACCTCGCCGTCCGGCACGGGGTGCAGCTCGATCGGCACGGCCGCCTTGCGCACCGCCTGCTGCATGAGAAACACGTCGTCCTCGTTGTCCTCAGCGAGCAAGACGTGAAAAGGAGCGGAGAGAGGCACGCCCCACCCTGCCGACCCGTTTCCCGACGCCGCAAGCCGAACTTGCTTCGGGCGCGCCGGGTTTCCCCGAAAGTCACCTCGGTGCGTCCGGTCCGGCCAGGGGTCGATATTGCCGGCTAGGAATAGTCGCGGCGCCCCTCGAGGGCGCTGCGCAGCGTGACGGCGTCGGCGTAGAGCACGCCTCCGCCGCTCGGCAGCCCGAAGCCGATGCGCGAGACTTTCACCGCACCGCCCGGCCCCGCCTCCGCGGCGCCGCCCGCGACCTGTTGGGTGATGAAGTGGCAGGTCGCTTCGCCCTCGACGTCGTTGCCAAGCGCGAGGATGAGCTCGCGCACCTCGCCGGCGGCGATCCGCGCGCGCAGCGCTTCCCAGTGCAAATCGTCGGGGCCCACGCCGTTGATCGGCGAGAGGCGGCCGTGCAACACGTGGTAAACCCCGCGAAAGGCGCCCGCCCGCTCCATCGCCACGAGGTCGGGCGTGTGCTCGACCACGCAAACCACGGTCTGGTCGCGGCGGGCGTCGGCGCAGATCGCGCAAAGCGCCTCCTCGGCGAGGTTGCCGCAGCGCGTGCATCGCCGCACCGCGCCCGCCGCCTCCTCCAGGGCCGCGACCAGCTCGGGCAGCCGCGCCGGCTTTTCCACCAGCAGGTGGAGCGCGATCCGCTCGGCCGAGCGGTAGCCCACGCCGGGCAGCCGCTTCAGCGCCTGCTGGAGTTTTTCAAAGGCCGGAGTCATCGCCCCCGCGCACGCGCGCGCCGGCACCTCAGAACATGCCCGGCATCTGGAACGCGGAGGTGACCTTCTGCATCTCCTCCTCGTTGTATTTCTTGGCCGCGGAGGCGGCCTCCTGCACGGCGGCGAGGATCTCGGCGGAGACCGTGGCGGCGTCTTCCTTGAGGAACTCGGGGTCGAGCTTGAGCGAGAGGAACTGGCCCGCGCCGTTGATCTTCACCTGCACCGCGCCGCCGCCGCGCGAGAAGTCGAGCTCCTTGGCGGCGAGCTGGGTCTGGAGCGTCTCGATCGAGCGCTGCATTTTTTGGGCTTGTTTGAGGAGCTTTCCGACGCCGGCCATGGTGGGGGATGGGTTGAGTGTTGTGGGTTGGGTGAAAACGGGAGCGAAACGGTGCAACACCGCCCAAGCCGGCCGGCCTTTCAAGCCAAAGCGTGAGCGAAACCGACGCCCGCGCGAGGGGCCGGCCCGCGGCCGGCCGGCGCGCGCCGCCGGCCGCGGCCGTCACCGGCGCAGCTTGGCGAGGAAGGCGGTGGCGTTGTCCGACGCGCGGTCGAGCCGGCGCGCCAGCTCCTCACGCGCCCGAAGCTGCTCGGGGATGCTCGTCTCCCAGTAGAGGCTGGTGCGGAAGTAGTCGTAGTAGTCGCCCGTCCGCAGGTCCTTGGTGCCGGTGTCGGCCAACGCGCGCAGGCTGCGGAAGAGTTCATGCACCTCCTGCATCACCAGGGCCTGCGAGGCGCCGCTGCGGCCCACCCGCTCCTCGAAGCGGTCCAGCATCACGCGGACGCGCGGGTTGACCGCGGCCTGGCGGAAACGACCGTTCATCGCGTGGTAGATCGCGTCGGAATCGGCTTCGAAGTCCGAGATGCGCTTCGCCTGCGCGCGCCACTTCGCCAAATCGATCGCCTCCCACTTCGCCACGCCGTCGGCCCGGTAGCCGAACCAGCGACGCTCCTCGCCCGCGCGATTCGACGAGCGGGTGCCGGTGGCGCCCTGCGCCGGGGGCTGGTCGAGCTCGTCGTAGCGGCGCACCTGCGCGTAAGTCGCCAAGCCCAGCACCTCGCCGCTCGCCACGTGCACGATGGGGCTGCCGCTGTTGCCGGGCTGAAAAGGCGCGTCCACCTCCAGCCGGTCCGGGCCGATCCCGCGCACCACGCCGGAGATCTGGGTGGCCACGCCGCCGCCGCGCCGGTTGCCCACCACCACGACCTTGTCGCCGATCTTCGCGCTCTTCACCGGATCCTCCGCCACCGGCAGCACCGGCCCGTCGTGTCCGCCCTCGATGCGGAGCAGGGCGATGTCGCGGCCCGCCGCGCCAAACATCGCGCCAACCTTGATCGTCGCGCCGCGCAAGGTGGTGACGCGGATGTTCGCGTTGCCCCCGATCACGTGGAGGTTGGTGAGCACGAAATCCACGCCGCGCATGCGGGTGATGAAGCCCGAGCCCGCGCCGTCGTCTCCCTCGACCAGCACGATCGCCTCCATCTGCGCCGACGTGAGCAACTGCGCCTCCGAGGACCTGTCGGGCGCGCTCGCCACCACCGCGCCGCCCGTCGCTCCACCGGCGGCACCGGTCACCGCCGCGGGCGGATCGGCGCGCGGCGCGGCGGGAGCGGACGGCCCCAACACGCCGGGCGTGCCCGTCAGGGCAAACACGTCCGCGATGGAGGCGAAGGCGGCGGAGGCCGCGATGCCGTCCACCGCGCCATCCCACCCGGCGCGAGCATCGAAATCGGCCTTCTCGTCCCCGCGGGTAAAATCGTAGGCGTAGATCGTCTCGGTCAGGGAACGGAAGGGGCCGCCGCCACCGCCGCCGGGCGGCACGACCAGCGCGCGCACGATCAAACCGGTCGCGTCGTCGATCCAGATCGTGGCTCGCACGCCCCGCCCGGTCGCCGAGAGGCGCGTGAGGCGCACCCCTTCGGCCTCGTCCGGCCCCGCCACGGAAATCTCGGACAGACCGTGCGCCCGCGCGCCCGTGTTTTCCCGGTCGAAAAGCAACGCGCTCAAGACGGGGTCGGTGCGAAGCCCCGAGCCGGCCCGCTCCAGGATTTCCTGCCGAAACAGCGCCGCCGGGATCACGACCGGCATCGGCTCGCGCGTGGTCGTGTTGAAGACCAGGGCCGTCGCGTCCTCCGCCCCGAATTTGGTGAACACGACCTTGCGCTCGGGCTGCGCCTCGCCTCTCACCTCGCGCTCGCGCTGGCTCACGATCCGCCAGTCCTCGGGCAGGCGCCGCGTCACCCGCACCCGTTGATACACGGCGCCGAGCAGGCGGTGGCCGCCCGCGCGGTCCGGGTGCCCCTCCTGGACCACCTGCAAGTTGCGCGTGGTCATCGTCACCTCCACGTGCGGCAGGCCGTGCAAGGTGTCGTAGGCTCGCGCGAGCATCGCCTCCGCGGCCTCCGAACCCTGCCCCCGGACCAGGACCGCCCAGCACGCCACGTGCAGCAAAGCAACCCATCGAAATAGACGAATTCTCGACATGCGCCCATTGCACAGGTTCTTGGCCTCGCGTAAAACCGATAACCGCGCCGTCCGCCCGCATGCCCGACCCCGCCCAACTCGACTGGTCCGCCCTCGATCGCCTCCGCGCCACCTTCCTCGCGCGCGACGCCGCCGCGGCCGGCCCGTATTGGCGCGATCACGACACGCTCGCCGCCTACGACGCCACCTACGCCGAGCGCATCGGCTGGAAATGGGACGCCCTCCTGCGCGAACTGCGCCTCCGCCGCTGGGCCCCGCCCGCCGGCACCGTGCTCCTCGACTACGGCTGCGGCTCGGGCGTCGCCGGCCGCCGCATGCTCGCCGCCTTCGGAGCGGACAACTTCGCCGCGCTCGCGCTGCACGACCACAGCCCCGAGGCCGCCTCCTTCGCCGCCGCGCGCGCCGCCTCCGCCTTCCCCGCCCTGCCGCTCCTCGACGCCTCGCCTTCCCGGCTCCTCGACTCGTCAACGCCCTTCACGCTCGTCGTCAGCCATGTGCTCAACGAGCTCCCGCCCGCCGCGGCCGAGGAGCTCGTCGCCCTCGCCGCCCGCGCCACCGCCGTGCTGTGGATCGAGCCCGGCACCCACGCCGACTCCCGGGCCCTCGCCGCCGCGCGCGACCGCCTGCGCTCCTCGCACCGCATCGTCGCCCCCTGCACCCATCGCGAGAACTGCCCCCTCTTCGCCGCCGGCAACGAGCGCGAGTGGTGCCACTTTTTCGCCGAACCCCCGCCCGGCGTGCAGAACGATTCCGGCTGGGTGCGCTTCGCCCAGCGCGCGGGCGTGGACCTCCGCAGCCAGGCCTACAGTTGCCTCGTGCTCGAGCGCGGCGCGGGCGTGGCCGCCGACCTGCCCGCCGCGGAAACGCCCGCCGCCGCCCCGTCCGCGCGCGTGTTGGGCCGTCCCGAGGTCTTCAAACCCTACGCCCGCCTCCTCGCCTGCGACGCCCGCGGGCTGCACTGGCTGGAGCTGCCCAAACGCGTGGACCCCGCGCTGGTGAAACGCCTCGCCAAGGACCCGCCGACGCCCCTCTACGCGCTCGCCCACGACGGCCGCCGCATCGCCGCCGCCACCCCGCTCGTCGCCGAGCCGCCCCCGGACGCCGCGCCCTCCGGCGAGTGAGAAACGGAGCTTTGCGATCTTCGGCTCGTTCTTCGCGCCTTCGCGCTAAGCTCTGGAAGCTTGGGCGGTTTGGTATCACTCGCCGCGCGCGGCGGCTTTTTCCTCCCGCGTCGGCACCCGCCCGCCGACCTCCTCCGCGTGTCGCGCGGCCTGCTCGTCCCGATCCGCGTCCGTCTCCTCGACCAAGACCTCGCGCACCAGCACCGCCGTCTTCTTCGGCCGCGCCGGCCGCCCCTTCAGCTCGCCGCGCGCCCGGATATACTCCGCGCCGAAAAAGAGGATCGCCGCCGAAAAATAGATCCAGATGAGCAGCGCCGCCAGCGAGCCCGCCGCGCCATACACCGAGGCCACCGTGGACTTGGCCAGATAGATCGCGATCAACACCCGCCCCGCGGTGAACAACAGCGCCGTGAGCAAAGCCCCGCGCCACACGTCGCGCCACGACTGCACCACGTCGGGCATGAATTTGAACACCATCGCGAAGAGCGCCGTGATCGCCGCGAAGACCACCAGCGCGTCCACCGCGTGCAACACCGGCGGCGGCACGCCCACCCACGAGTCCGCATAGCGCACCAGCGCCGACACCGCCGAGGTGAAGATCAGCGACACGAGCAACAGAAACCCGATCGTCAGCACCATCGCGAAGGAGACGAGCCGCCGCACGATCAACACCACCCACTCCTTGCGGTCCGGCCGCGTGCGCACGCCCCAGATCGCGTTGAGCGATTCCTGCAACTGCGCGAACACCGTCGTCGCCCCCACCAGCAGCATCGCCACGCCCACCGTCGCCCCCACCCACCCGCTTTTCTCCTCCTGGCTCGCCTCGACCGCCTGCACGATCAACCGCGCCGCGTCCGCGCCCATCAGCTCCCGCAGCTGCTCCGCGAGCTGCGCGCCCGCCGCCTGTTCGCCGAAGACCAGGCTCGCGATGCCGAGCACGATGATCGTCATCGGCGCGAGCGAGAAGAGCGTGTAGAAACTCACCGCCGCCGAGTGCCGCGCCGATCCGTCGCGCACCCAGCCCTGCGCCGCCGCAAACGGCACCCGAACCCATTCCGGCACGCGTAGTTTCATGCCGCACCTTCGCCGCGATTTTCCCGCCGCCAAGTCGCCCCGCCTCCGGCCGCTCCCCGTTCCCCGCCCCCGGCGAGGCTCGGGCACGGGGCCGTCGCCGTCACCGTCGCCGGCGGAGATTTTCTGTGACTTTTCGGCTCCGGGCGGGCTTGGTGGGGCCGCGAAAGCCCGCAACCGAGACCCTTCGCCATGGCCACCACCCCTCGTCGCGTCTCCTTCCCCGCCTTCGCCGACCTGCGCCCCGGCACGCTCCGCGGCGCGGCGGGCTTTTTCCGCGTCGGCCGCACCGAGCGCGGCGCCTGGTGGCTCGTCACCCCGGAGGATGAACTCGTTCTGCTGCGCGCCGTGGCCGGGGTGAACCGCCACGGCCGCGCCGGCCCGCCGCCCACCCTGCGCGGCGCCTACGCGCGCACGGTCGAGCATCTCTACGGGCTCACCGCCGGCACCGGCCAGGACTGGGCGCGCGGCACCGCCACCCGCCTCCACACCTGGGGCGTGGACACCGTGGGCCCGTGGGCCGACGCCGACCTCGTGGACCGCGGCTTCTATTTCACCGCGCTCGCCGACTTCGCGCGCATGCCGGACTTTCCCGTCTTGCACGGCCCGGGCCTGCGCCTGCCCGACGTCTTCGATCCGCGCTGGCCGGCCGCGGCCGAGGCGCACGCGGCCGCCATCGCCGCGCCCTGGGCGGGCCGGCGCGAGCTCGTCGGCTGGTTCACCGACGACGCCCTCGGCTGGGGCGCCGCCAGCCCCGACCGCCCCGGCCTCTTCCAGATTTGCCTCAGTCTCGAACCCGCGCACGCCGCCCACCATGCCGCGTGGGAATTCGCGCTCGCGGCCAACCACGGCGCGCTCGAGGCCGCGGGCCGCCGCTGGGGCCTCGAGCTCGTCCACCGCGAACACCTGCGCCAGCTCACGCGCGAGGATCGCGGCGTCGCCGGCGCGGCCTTCGCGGAAGACGCCGCGCGCTTCGCGCGCGAGTTTGCCCGGCGCTACTTCGCCACGACCGCCCGCGCGCTCCGCGCCGCCGACCCCGCGCACCTCGTGCTCGGCTGCCGTTTTTCCACGCCCCCGCCCGCCGCCGTGCGCGCCGCCTGCCGCGCGCCCGACGTGGATCTCGTCTCCTGGCGCCTCCGCGCCGGAGCGTCCTTCGCCGCGCAGGCCGTCGCCTCCGCCGGCGAGGAGCCGCAATGGGTGACGGGCGGCGGCCTCAGCCACGGCGACTTCAAAAAAATCCCGCTGCGCGACGGCACCGGCCCCACCCGCCTCGAGCGCCTCCTGCGCGCCGGCCGCGAGGGCCTCGTCGCCGCCTGCCGCGATCCGCGCACCGTCGGCATCGAGTGGGCGCACTGGGCCGACGGCGGCGACGAGGCCCCGCCCTTCGGCGCCGGCCTCGTGCACGCGGACGACGACGAGGCGGTCGAGCACACCGAGCTGCTCACCCACATCCACCTGCGCGCCCGCGCCCTGCACGCCGCGGGATCGTGAGTGACACAGGCATTCCTGCCTGTGATTTCGATCCGCTTGCGGTGGTGCCGAGGCTCTGCGTTATAGCGCGCTTCTCTTTCAACGCGTGACCACGCTCGTGACCGCCCCCGCCTCCGCCAACATCGCCCAGCACCTCGCCGCCCACGCGGCGGCGCATCCGGAGCAGGCCGCGCTCAAGGTCCCCCGAGGCCGCCGCGGCGGCCGCATCGACTACCTCACGCTCTCCTACGCCGAGCTCTCCGCCGAGGTCGCCGCGTGGCGCGAACGCCTCGCCGCCCAGGGCGTGCGCCCCGGCGACCGCACGCTCGTCATGGTGCGCCAGGGCCTGCCGCTCATCGCGGTGGTCTTCGCCCTCTTCGAACTCGGCGCCCTGCCGGTCGTGATCGATCCCGGCATGGGCCGCGCCGCCTTCCTCCGCTGCGTGGAGCACAGCCGGCCTCGCGCGCTCGTCGGCATCCCGCTCGCGCGCCTGGCCTCGCGGATTTTCCGGCGGGCCTTCCGCAGCGTCGAAGCGCGCGTCGCCGTTTCGGGCGCCGCCACCGCGCGGCTCGCCCCGCCGGGCGCGCGCCGTCCGGCGGGCGATCGCGGCGCGCGCGTGTGCCCGGCCGAGGAGCCGGCGGCGATCCTCTTCACCAGCGGCTCGACCGGCGCGCCCAAGGGCGTCGTTTACACCCACGGCCAGTTCGACGCGCAGGTGCGCCTCATCCGCGAGACCTACGGCATCGAGCCCGGCGAGGTGGACCTGCCGCTCCTGCCGCTCTTCGCGCTCTTCGCGCCCGCGCTCGGCATGACCGTCGTGGTCCCCGAGATCGATCCCTCGCGCCCC
This sequence comes from Verrucomicrobiota bacterium, assembly GCA_030605125.1. Lineage (GTDB taxonomy): Bacteria > Verrucomicrobiota > Verrucomicrobiia > Opitutales > Opitutaceae > IMCC26134_A. Next base: position 7,953 of record JAUWBD010000044.1, read on the forward strand.
GCGCAGGCCGATCCCGCGAAGCTCGTGCAGGCGATCCTCCAGGAGCGCGTCACCACCTCCTTCGGCTCCCCCACCCTCTGGGGCAACCTCGCCGCGCACTGCCACCGCACCCGGACCACGCTCCCCGGCCTTCGCCGCGTGCTCTGCGCCGGCGCACCCGTGCCGCCCTGGCTCTGGGAGGCCATGCGCCAGACGATGCCGAACGGCGAAATGCACAGCCCCTACGGCGCCACCGAGGCCCTGCCGGTCAGCACCATCTCCGCCGAGGAAGTGCTCGCCGGCACCGCCGCCGACACCCTCGCCGGCGCGGGCGTCTGCGTTGGCCGCCCCCTCGGCGCCAACGAAGTGAGAATCATCGCGCCGACCGACCGCCCCGTCGCCGACATCTCCCACACCCACGAGGCCGGCGTGAACGAGATCGGCGAGATCATCGTGCGCGGCCCCACCGTCACCCGCGAATACGACGGCCTCCCCGAGGCGACCGCCGCCGCCAAGATCCCCGACGTCGCCCGGGGCGAGGTGTGGCACCGCATGGGCGACCTCGGCTTCATCGACGCCTGGGGCCGCCTCTGGTTCGCCGGCCGCAAAGTCGAGGCGGTCGAGACCGAGCGCGGCCCCCTCTACCCCGCGCAGGTGGAGCCGATTTTCGAGGCCCACCCGGAGGTGCGGCGCGCCGCGCTCGTGAAGCTCCTCGTGCACGGCCGCCCGCGACCCGCCGTGGTCGTGGAACTTATTCGCGTGGCCTCGGTCAACTCCGGCGACGAGTGCCGCCGCCTCGCCCGCGAGCTGCGCGCCCTCGCCCTCGCCCACGTGCACACCTCGCCGATCAAGACCTTCTACTTCCACGAGCGCCTCCCGGTGGACGTGCGCCACAACGCCAAGATCCACCGCCTCACGCTCACGCGCTGGGTCAACGAGGAGGGCGCGATCGGCTTCGAGTCCTGCCCCAAACGATGAACCAATCCGCGCACGCCCCGCAGCGTTCCCCCGGCGCCGCCCTCGTCACGGGCGGCACCGGCTTTCTCGGCTCCCACCTCGTCGAGCGCCTGCTCGCGGCCGGGCGCCCCGTCACGGTCGTCTCACGCTCGCCGCGTCCCGCCCTCGAGGCCCGCGGGGTGCGCGTAGTGGTCGGAGCCCTACACGAGGCGGCGGTGTGCGACGAGGCGGTGCGCGGGGCGGCGACCGTTTTCCACGTCGCCGCGCGCGTGGGCGTGTGGGGCGCCTACGACGACTTCTACCGCGACAACGTCCTCGCCACCCGCGCGCTGATCCGCGCGGCGCAGGCGGCGGGCGTGCCGCGCTTCGTGCACACCAGCACGCCGAGCGTGGTCTATAACGGGCTCGACCTCGCCGGCGCCGACGAGTCCCTCCCGCTCACTCGTCACTGCCCGAGCCCCTACCCGCTCACCAAGGCCATCGCCGAGGGCGAGGCGCTCGGCTCCACCACGGAGCTGTTTCGCGTCTGCGCGCTGCGCCCGCACCTCATCTGGGGCGTCGGCGATCCACACCTCGTGCCCCGCATCCTCGCGCGCGCCCGCGCCGGCCGCCTGCGCATCGTGGGCCACGGGAGCAACCGGGTGGACATGGTCCACGTGCACAACGCCACCGAGGCCCACCTCCTCGCCGAGCGCGCCCTCGGCGAGCCCGGCGGCCCTCGCGGCCCCGCCGCCGGCCGCGCCTACTTCATCACCAACGACGAGCCGGTGAACCTCTGGGATTGGATCAACGACCTGCTCCGCTCCCTCGGCGAGCCGCCCGTCACCAAGACCCTCTCGCTCTCCGCCGCGTCCGCCGTCGGCGCCGTCTGCGAGGCGGCGTGGCGCGTGCTCCCGCTGCGCGGCGAGCCGCCGATGACGCGCTTCGTGGCCGCCGAGCTCGCCAAGGACCACTGGTTCAACATCGCCGCCGCCCGCCGCGATCTCGGCTACTCGCCCAAGGTCACCATGGCCGAGGGCACCGCCGAGCTCGTCGCCGCATTGCGCGCGTCGAAGGCCGCGTGACGCGCCGCGCGTCTCGTTTCTTGCCCAAGTCACCGCGCTCCGCTTGTCGCCTCTGGCCTTGCCGCGCACGCTCGGCGAGAATGCCCGCATGTGGTCTTGGGCCGAATACATCGCGGACTTGCTCGTCGCCCGCCTGGCGGGGCTCGACATCTCGCGCGGCGCCGGCGCCGCGCTGCATTTCTTCATCTACGACCTGCTGAAGATCACGGTGCTTATCCTCGCGGTGGCCTTCGTGATGCGCCTCGTGCGCCAGGCCCTGCCGATGGAAAAGCTCCGCGCCTGGCTCGACCGTCCCGGCGCGCGCGTCTTTGGTTATCCCGCGGCCGCGCTGTTCGGCGCGCTCACGCCTTTCTGCTCCTGCTCCTCGGTGCCGATCTTCCTCGGCTTCGTGCAGGCACGTTTCCCCATCGGCGTCGCCTTCGCCTTTCTTATCACCTCGCCGCTGGTCAACGAGATCGCGGTCGTGCTCATGGGCGTCGCCTTCGGCTGGAAACTCGCGCTCGCCTACGCCGTGGCCGGAGTCGCGCTCGGCATCCTCGGCGGCGCCGCGCTCTCGCTCCTTCGCGCCGAGCGCTGGCTTGTCCCCGGCGCGAGCATGCCGCCCGACGAGGACGACGAGCCGCCGCCCCGCGGTTGGCGCGCCCGCTTCGCCGACGCGGCCGACACGAGCCTCTACATCTACCGAAAGATCCTCCCCTGGCTCGTCGGCGCGCTCGCCCTCGGCTCCGCCCTGCATGGCTTCGTGCCCGCGGGGTTCTTTGAGCGCTGGCTGGCCGGCACCGGCGCCTGGAGCGTTCCGCTGGCCGCGCTCGCCGGACTGCCCCTCTACGTCAGCGCCAACGCCACCATTCCGCTCCTCGAGGCCTTCGTCGCCAAGGGCGTGCCGCTCGGCACCGCGCTCGCGTTTCTGCTCTCGGCGGTCGGCGTCTCGGTGCCCGAACTCGTGCTGCTGCGCGCCGTGATGACACCGCGCCTGCTCGCCGCCTTCGCTGCCGTCGTGCTCGTCGGCACCACGATCATCGGCTGGCTCTTCAACGCCCTCGGCTAGACCCGCGTCCCGCCCGGGTGCCTCGGGCAGGCTTCGCGCGCCTCCTCGGCGAGGCGCCGCACCACGTCGTGAAACTCGGGCAAACGCCACGGCGTCGCCCACGAGGCGCCGGCATCGCGCCAGCCCAGCGTCTCGCCGGGCCAGGAGCTGTGGGCGAGGAAGGCGCGCATCGCATCCGCCAGTCCGGCCACCGCGAGGTGGGCGCCGTTCGCGGGTTCACCTTCGCGCACGCTCACGGCGTCGGCGGGGAAAGCGGCGATCGTGCCGCTTGAGACGTAGGCGAGGTTGTTCAACCACACGAAGGGACGCGAATCGGCGAGCGTCGTGGCCGGTCGCTCCGTCACGCCGCGCAGGTGGTCGAAATACGCAAGATGGTTTGCGGTCACCGCGTCGAAGCGCGACTGCGGGATCGTCTGCGAGCGCCCGTCGCGCCACTCGATCTCGACCTGCTGGTGCACCGAGTAGCGGATCGTGGCGCGTTCGCAGACCACCGTCTCGACCTGCGTCGGCGCGGCCGCGGGACACGCGTGCGTGAGCGCGAAGCGGAGCGCGACCCGCGACGGCGTGCGCATCTCCACGAAAAAGGTGTCGGCGCTCTCGATGTCGTGCGCGCGGTAGAGCTCGGCGCGCGCCTCGGAGAGCTCCGCCCAGCTGAACAGCTCCCGCTCGCCGGCCCAGAACAGGATGTTGTGGACGTAGTGCGCCATGGCGTTGCCGAAGCATGAGTCGAGGATGGTCCGGCCCGCGTCGTCACGGAGGCGGCCCGCCCAGGCGTTGCGAAGAAAATAGCTCGTCGGGCGCGGCCACTCCGCGAGGAGACGGGCCTCGAGCAGGCGGCCAAACTCGCCCGCGAGCAGACGCCGTTTCAACTCCTGCCGCAGCGGCTCCACGATGAAGTTGAATCCCACCAGCGTCGCGCGCCGGGCGCCGCGCTCCACCTCGATCATTCGCTCCAGCTCGAGGTGATCGAGCGTGGGCGGCTTTTCGAGATACACGCCCAGGCCCGCCTCGACCGCGGCGCGGTGCATCTCCGCGTGCAGCGGAATCGGCGTGGGGATGACCACCATGTCGAGCTCCCCGCGGTGCGCGGCGATCATTGCGCGGTAATCCTCGTGCACCGCGACCCCGCGCCGCTCGAGGGCCCACTGCTCGCGCTTCGCGGCAAAGGCCGCGGGTCGCGGGTCGCAGGTGGCGACGAGACGGGCGAGCCCGCGCTTTTCCAAACCGAGCAGACTCTCGTGATGGGCCTCGGCGAAGCCGCCCATGCCGATGATGCCGACGCGAACCGGGGAGCTCATGGAAAGTGGCAAAAGGGTGGGCGCCGCGAGCGACGGCCCTCAGCGGGCGCCGCCCTCCTGCGGCGCGGCCGCCGAATCGTGGAGGTGGAGCGCGCCGGGCACGGTGACGACCAGCTCCCGGCCGATCTCGAGAGGCGGCGCAAACATCAGGTCGGCGGCGATGCGGCCCATCGTTTCCCAGTCGGGCCCGTAGCTGGTGATCTTGCAGGTGCTGTGGGGGTAGTCGTCGGGCAGATGGTCGAAGGCCACGAGGCTGCGGTCCTCCGGCACGCGCAGCCCGATTTTTTCGAGGCGATCCTGCACGAAATAAGCGAGCGCGTCGGAGGCGCAGACGATGCCGGTGCAGTCGTTGAAGTCTTCCGGCGGAATGGAGAAGCCCGGTGAAGGCCAGCCCGAATAGGTCCTCAGCCTCGGCTCCAGGCCCTGCTCGTGCATCGCGATCAGATAGCCGTGCTTTCGCTCGCGGAAAATGTCCGTTTGCGAGGCCTCCAGCCCGAGAAAGAGAATGCGCCGATGCCCGAGCCCGATAAGATGCTCGGTCGCGCGGCGCATGCCTCCGATGTTGTCGGCCACCACGCGCGGCAGCCCCGCGCAGGGCGCGAAGCTGCTCACCGCGAGGCCCGGAATGTCGCCGAGCAGCTTCACTGATTCGGCGGTGTAGCGCCCGAAGAGAAAGGCCACGTCGATCGAGCGGTTGCGCACCAATAGCGGCGTCTCGTTGGAAGCCACCGTCTCCACCAGCACCTCCACATGGAGGCGACGCGCCTCCTTTTGCAGCGCGTAGAAAATCATCTCCCGCACCCGCGAGCCGAGCGGCCGCCGCGGCTGGCCCGGCGCCTCGTAAAACAAGATGCCCGCGCGCTTCGGCGCCTCAGGCTCGGGGCGCGCCACCTGCGGCACGGGCATCTTGTGGTATCCCAGCTCCGATGCCTTCTGCAGCACGCGCGCTCGTGTGTCCGGCGCAAGGTGCGGATGATTGCGCAGGGCACGCGACACCGTGATCACGGATAGATTCAGAGCGTCGGCGATGTGCTTTTGGCTGATGGCCATGGGGGAAGGTGGATCAAAGCAAAACAACGGCAGCAAGCCGCGCCCTGCGCATGATTGATTGGCCAGCACCGTAACAGAAAAAATGTCAGGCTCAATGATAGTTTTGTCATTTATGTTTACATCCTATAATACAGTTAGTTAAACCCTATTTATTCGAGAACATTATCCGACATCATAACTGATAATTCTGTCATTTAAATTGACACGAATAATCATTTTTGCCTGTGTGTGCGGCAGCCCTCCCGCCCCATGTTCGCCCACGTCAGATTTCGCCCACGCGCCTTCACTCTGGTGGAGTTGCTCACCGTGATCGCGGTCATCGGCGTGTTGGCCGCGATTTTGATTCCGGTGGCGGCCAGCGCCCGCGCCACCGCCCACACCAGCAAGTGCGCGGCCAACCTCCGCTCCATCGGGGTCGCCGGCATGCTTTATTCCGAAGAGCACAAGGGGCGGTTTTCCAGCTCCCGGCTCTACAACTCGATCACCGACGAAGAGCCCGGTTTGAAGGAATACTTCGACAACAACGGCAAGCACCCGGTCTTCACCTGCCCCTCCCTCGCGCATTACGGCGGCATCATCCCGCACACCTACACCTGCGCCGTCGTCGCGACCACCAACACGCAGGCCGGGGCGCGCGCCTCGGTTTATCGCAACCGCGTCCAACATCCCTCGCTCACCGCCTGGATGATGGACGGCGCTTGGATGGACCCGCTCTGGTTCAGCTCCTACGTCATCCCGCTGCCGGAAGACTTGGGCCGTTTCGTTTACCCGCACCGCAACAAACAGAACGTCCTGTTCGTGGACGGCCACGTGGAACTCGTCGCGCCAGAACGCCTCGCCGATCGCAACGCCCTCATCTGGAGCGGCGTCGCCCCCAGGCCCTGAACCGTTCCGCCCTCTCCCTCGCTCGCTCCAACCATCACCCACCATGCACACCCGCCTCCTCGCCTCGCTCTGCGCCTCGCTCTGCGCCTCGCTCGCCTTCGCCGGCGCGCTGCACGCCTCCATCATCACCACTTGGAACTTCCAAGGCGCGTCCTACGTCGCCGGCTCCGCCCCGTCCACCAGCGGCACCGGCATCAGCTTCACCAACGTGACCAACGGCAACCGGGTCCTCGTCGTCGGTTCCGCATCCACCCCCGCCGATCCCTTCGGCGGCACGGGCAACCAGAGCCTCTACGTGCAACGCGTCGCCGCGGATAACACCACCCCCATCCTCCAGCTCAACGTTCCCGGCTACACCACCGCCGCTCCGCTCACCTCGGGCACCGTGAGCTTCGATCTTTTCGCCGATCTCATCACCAACGGCCGCGGCAGCATCGAGGTGAATCTCGGCACCATGGCCTCCGCCGGCAGCGCCGGGCGCGCCAACTCGTTCGCCGCCTTCCAGATCAACATGTCCACCGCCACCGCCGGCACCATCGGCCGCCTCTCCTACTTCTCCAACACCACCAGCGGGCCCTCCATCACGCACAGCGAGTTCCTCGTCCCCACCGACACCGCGACCACCCTCTCCGTCTCCTGGACCGCCGGCGGCTCCAACCCGAGCTACTCCATCTACGTCAACGGCGTCCACGCCATCACATCGGCCTTCACCGTCTCGTCCGTCGCCGGTCTCAACGCGATCCGCTTCACCACGGTCAACGGCACCACCGACATCAACTATTTCGTGGACAATATCAGCGTCTCCTCCTCGCCCATCCCCGAACCTGCCCACGCCACCACGCTCCTCGCCGCCGTCGCCGCCTGCATCGCCTGGGGCCGTCGCCGCGCCCGCGCCGACCGCTGAGCCGTGCCACGCCACGCCCGCGCCCCTTCCCTCACCGCCCTTCCGGCCATGAGATCCGCCACCGTCCTCCTCGCGGCGCTCGCCGTTCCGCTCGCCGCCTCCGCCGCGCCCTCCGGTCCACCCGCCCTTCTTTGGGATTTCCAGGACGCCGCCCTCCGCGTCGGCGAGCCCCCCGCGACCGCGCACATCCGCGTCGCCCACGCGGCCGGCGGCAACCACGTCCGCGTCGCCGACGCCTCCACCACGCCGCGCGATCCCTTCGCCATCGGCTCCGCGCCAAACCAAAGCATCCACGTCTTCCGCTCCGCGGACGAGACGTCGATGCCCGCCCTGCAAATCACGCTCCCGCGCGACACGCCCGCCGGCTCCACCCCGCTTTCCTCCGGCACCGTCACCTTCGATCTCTTCGTCGAGGAGCTCTCCACCAGCCGCGGCAGCGTCGAGGTCAACCTCGGCACCATGGCCACGCCCGCCAGCCGCGGCCGCGCGAACTCCTTCGCCGCCTTCCAGATCAACGCCTCCAACGCCACCCCCGCCACCCTCGGCCGCATCTCCTATTTCGCCGAGAGCGCGCAGGGCGCCGACCTCAAGCCCACCTCCGTCATCGCGCCGCCCAACCGCAAAAACACCTTCGCCGTTTCCTGGGACACCGCCCGCCGCACCTACTGGATCTTCCTCAACGGCAATCTCGTCACGTCCTCCGCCTTCACCGTGGACACCGTCGCCGGGCTCTCCGCGATCCGCTTCACCACCGTCAACGCCAACACCGACATCAGCTTCTTCGTGGACAACGTCGCCCTCCACCCGAAGCCCCTGCCCGCGGCCGTCGGCGAGGCCTGGCAACCCAAGTGACTCCGCGCCCGGGGCGCCTTCCCCCGTTTCCGATGTCCCCGCGCCTCGCGCTCCTGCTCCTCGCCTGCGCCCTCGGCCTCCTCGCCGCGCCGGCCCCGGCCTCCGCCGCGCGCGTGCTCCGCGTCTCCGCCGCGCCCGGAGCGGGCGAGTTCGCCACCATCCAAGCCGCCCTCGACGCCGCCGAGGCCGGCGACACCGTGCGCGTCGCGCCGGGCGTATATCGCGAACGCGTTCGCTTCACCCGCGGAGGCCGCCCCGGCGCGCCGCTCGTCCTCGAAGGGGAGCCCGGCGCCGTCCTCGACGCCGCCACGCCCGTCGCGCTCGACTGGCAAGCCGCGCCCGAGATCGGCGACGGCGTTTATCGCGCCGCCCTCGACTGGTTCCCCTTCACCGTCACCGCCGACGGCAAGATCGTCACCACCCTCGACGAGAAACGCACCTCCGCGCCCGACGGACCGCCGCCGCCCCACGGCTGGAGCCGCATTCTCTGGCGCGAGGCCTTCGTGCGCGGCATCGGCCCCTCCGGCTGGGAAGGCGTCAAGGCCCTCGCCATGTATCGCCACGCCGAGCGCGAACTGCTCCTGCGCTTCGGCGACAAGCGCGACCCGCGCACGCTGCCCGTCACCGTTGCCCCGCGCGATCCCGCCGTGCTCGTCCGCGGCGTGGACCGCTGCGTCGTGCGCGGCCTCGCCATCCGCCACGCCGCGATCGGCGTGCTCGTCGAACGCTCGCTCGGCTCCGTCGTCGAGCATTGCGAGATCGATCCCGCCGACTTCGGCGTCCGCCTCGCCGACGGCGCCGACCGCTGCACCGTGCGCTTCAACCGCATCTCGCTCCGCCCCTACGCCGGCGCCGACCCGCGCGCCCCCGGCGCCTGGGACAACTGGCAGGCCATGAAAACCGGCGGCTTCTACGACCGCACCGGCATCGGCATCGGCTCCACTCGCGGCGGCCACCGCATCCACGACAACCACATCCACGACCACTGGGACGGCATCAGCGACTTCGGCAACCCGCCCTGGGCCTCGCGCAAGGATCCGACTGAAAACACCGGCCTGCGCGTTCATCACAACCGCATCGAAACCCTCGCCGACGACGGCTTCGAGACCATGGGACCGAGCGTCGATGGCCAGTGGCATGACAATCTCGTCATCGGCACCCGCTGCGCCTTTCGCATCAAGGCCCCTCAGCTCGGCCCCCTCTACATCTACCGAAACTTTTTCTGGCACAACCTGGAGGACCTCCGCCACTGGGGCCAGCGCGAGCAGATGCACCCCGACGCCGAGGTCTGGGTTTACCACAACACCAGCACCTCCGACGCCGCCGTCACGATGAACTACAGCGCCACCGTCGTGCCCGTCAGCACTCCGCGCTACCACTACGCGAACAACCTCTTCTGGTGTCTCGAATGGTTGCGCCGCGGTCGTCGTGATCCGCTGCCCGACTGGCGCGGCGACCACAACGTCTTCGTCCGCGTCGCCCTCGCTTCGCCCCGCGCTTGGGATGGCGCCCTCGACGAAACCGAGTCCGCCCGCCGTCTCGAACGCTGGCAAACCGGACGCGCCCTCGCCCGCGAAGCCGGCATCGACACCCACAGCGCCTGGATCGAGGACGGCGCGCCGGGCTTCTCCGCGCCCCACGCCCTCGACTTTTCGCTCGCCGCCGACAGCCCCGCCCGCCGCCGCGGCGTGCCGCTCGCCAAGCTCCGCGCCGAGCCGCTGCCCGGTTTCCCGCCCGAGCCCGCCGCGGCCCCGGCGCCCGACGCCGGCGCGCTCCGCTTCGGCGAGCCCATGCCGCGCATCCCTCGCGACCGCGCGGGGCTCGAGCTTCCCGACGCCGGCATCTGGCCCTGATTTTTCGCCTCTCATGCCTTCGCCCCGCCGCCTCCTCGCCGCGCTTTGCCTCGCACTGTTGGGCTCCGCGTCCGCCTCCCGCGCCGACCTCTCGCTGCCCGCGATCTTCTCCGAGCACATGGTGCTGCAACGCTCCGCGGCCACCCCTGTCTGGGGCAAGGCCGGCCCCGGCGAACGCGTCACCCTCCGCCTCTCCCGCCCCGGCGAGGAAGGCGTTTCCGCCACCGCCACCGCCGGCGCCGACGGGCGCTGGCGCGCCGCGCTAGATCTCTCCGACACGCGTAGCCTGCCGGCCGGCGAGTCGCTCCGCTTCGTCGCCGAGGCGGGCCGCGCCATCACCTTCCACGACGTCCTCGTCGGCGAAGTCTGGCTCGCCTCCGGCCAGTCCAACATGGCCCAGACGATGCGCGTGAGCGGCACGCCCGAGGAGATCGCCGGCTCGACCAACCCCGCCATCCGCTTCTTCACCGTCGGCAACAAGGCCCTCTCCGCCCCGCGCGACGACGTCTCCGGTTCCTGGACCCTCGCCTCGCCCGCCAACACCCCGCGCTTCTCCGCCGTCGCCTACTACTTCGCCCGCCGCATCCATGCCGAGCTCGGCCAGCCCGTCGGCATCATCCACTCGAGCTGGGGCGGCTCGCCCATCGAAGCCTGGACCAGCTTCGAGGCGCTCCAGGCCCTGCCCGAACTCGCGCAGAAAACCGCGGCCGACATCGAGGCGTCGAAGAACTTCCCCGCCACCAAAGCCGCCTGGCTCTCACGCCTCGATCCCTGGCTCGCCAAACACGCCCGCCAGGACCGCCCCGCCTCTCCCGCCGAGATCGCCGCCTTCGCACGCGAGCCCGCCGCCGGCGCCGATTGGACCACCATCCGCCTCCCCGGCCGCCTGCCCGGCGAACGCATCCTATGGGTCCGGCGCGAACTCGAGGTGCGCCCGCACGAGGTTGGCAAGGACCTGGCCTTGGACTTCGAGGAGATCCTCGGGCTCGAGACGATCTACTTCGACGGCGTCGAAGTCGGCGCCCGCACCTGGGTCACCTTCGACGGCGAAGGCCGAGGACGCCTCAACGCCCGCCGCCAATACCGCGTGCCCGCCGCGCAGGTCACCGCCGGCAAACACGTCCTCGCCATCCGCCTCTACGCCCCGCTCGGCGAAGCCGGCCTCCTTGGCGGGTATTTCAGCGCCGGCGGCCAAAACCTCGGCGGCGACTGGCTCTGGCGCACCGAGCATGCCTTCGCACCGCTCGACGCCGCCGCCCGCGCCGACATGCCGCCGATGCTCAAGGCCCCGCTACGCCCGTGGAACGTGCCCGCCTCGCTCTACAACGGCATGATCCACGGCATCGTGCCCTACGCCCTGCGCGGGGTCCTCTGGTATCAGGGCGAGTCCAACTCCGGAGAGCCCGCCCTCTACCGCCACGCCTTCCCCGCGCTCATCCGCGACTGGCGCGCCCGCTGGGCCGCGCCCGAGCTTTCGTTCTACTGGTGCCAGCTGCCCGCCTTCTCCGGCAAAACCGACAAGCCCGACACCCACACCGGCTGGGCCGCGTTTCGCGAAGCGCAAGCCTCCGCGCTCGCCCTCCCGCGCACCGGCCAGGCCGTCATCATCGACACCGGCGAAGCCGGCGACGTCCACCCGCTCGACAAACGCACACCCGGCGAACGCCTCGCCGCGCTCGCCCTCGCCCGGGATTACGGCCGCGAGCTCGTCCACTCCGGCCCCACCCTCCGCGCCCTGCGCGTCGAAGGATCAAAACTCCGCCTCGAATTCGACCACCTCGGCGGCGGTCTCGTCGCCCGCCCCGTGCCCGCCGAATACCTCCATGTCAGCCTGCCCTCGCGCTCCACGCGTCCGCTCAAGCGCAACAGCCCCGACAGCCCGCTGGAAGGCTTCGCGGTCCGCGGCGCGCCGGGCGAAAAATGGGAGTGGGCCAACGCGAACATCGAGGGCGACACCGTCGTGGTCTGGTCGCCCAAAGTCCCCGCGCCGCAAGCCGTGCGCCACGCCTGGGCGCCCAACCCCACCGTGAACCTCTTCAACGCCGCCGGCTTCCCCGCCGCGCCCTTCCGCACCGACAACGACTAGAGCCCCGCGCGCTTCAGCCGGCGAGATAGCTCGACGCCAGCTCGGCAAAGGCCCCCGCCTGCCCCGCCGCCCAGGCCGAGCCGTGGCCGCGCTCCTCGGCGAGGATCTCCGCCGCCCGCGGCGCGCACTCCGCCGCCGCCCGCGCGTCGAGCAACAAGGCCCGCGTGCGCCGCGACAAGAGATCCTCGACCGTCTCCGCCATCTCCTCGCGCGCCGCCCAGCGCAGCTCCGCCTCCACGTAGGGCAGCCGCGGATGGAGCGGCGTCGCCGCCCCGCAGGCCATCACCGCCTCGTGTTCGCTCCCATATACCGACGTGCATCCGGCTTCCGCCCCGATCAACGCAAACTCCGCCGTCCCGCAGGGCCGCGAAAACAGCCCGCCGCTGCGCTCCGCCAGGTCCACCACCTGCTCCGCCATCTCGCGGTAGGTCGTCCACTTCCCGCCGGTCACGGTGAGCACCCCGCCCGGCCCCACCACCATCGCGTGCTCGCGCGACAGGCTCGCGGTCTTCGCTCCCGCCCGGCCCTTCACCAGCGGCCTCAGCCCGGCGAACACGCTCAACACGTCCGCCTCGCGCGGCTTCTCCGCGAGGTAGCGCCGAGCATGCTCCAGCAGAAAAGCCTTCTCCTCCGGCAACGCGCGCGGCTCCGCCTCCGACGCCGGACGAGGCGTGTCGGTCGTGCCCACCACCACCCGGTCGTGCCACGGGACCGCGAACAGCACGCGGCCGTCCGCCGTCTTCGGCACCATCAACGCCGCGTCGCCCGGCAGGAAACGCCGCGGCAACACGAGGTGCGCTCCTTGGCTCACGGTCACGAGCGCCTTCGCCGCGGGCTCCTCCTTCCGGCGTAGTTCGTCCACGAATACGCCGGTCGCGTTCACCACCACGCGCGCCCGCGCCACAAATTCGCCGCCGCCGATCCGGTCGCGCAGCTCCACGCCCGCCACGCGCCCGCCCTCGCGCACGAAGCCGACCGCCTCCACGTGGTTGGCCACCACCGCCCCGCGCGCCGCCGCCGTGCGCGCGAGCGTGATCGCCAGTCGCGCGTCGTCAAACTGGCCGTCGCGATAAAGCACCCCGCCCCGCAGCCCACGCCGCTCCACCGTGGGCAGCCACTCCAGCGTCTCCACCTGCGCCAACATGCGCGAAGAACCGAGCGAGAGCGGACCGGCCAGCGCGTCGTAAAACTCCAGCCCGATGGAATAAAATAGCCGGTCCGTCCACCCGTAGGCCGGGATCACGAAGGCGAGACTGCGCACGAGGTGCGGCGCGTTGCGCGCCAAGCGGCCTCGCTCGCGCAGCGCCGACTGCACGAGGCGGCTGTTTCCTTGCCGCAGATAACGCACCCCGCCGTGCACGAGCTTGGTCGAGCGGCTCGATGTGCCGCAGGCGAAGTCCCCGCGCTCCACCAGCGCCACCGAGTGCCCGCGCAGCGCGGCGTCCACCGCGACGCCGAGCCCGGTCGCCCCGCCGCCGATCACAAGCAGATCGAAGCGTTCGCCGGCCCGCAGCCTCGAGAGCATGTCGTCGCGTTTCATGATGATGGAAAATCCTTCGCCCACTCCCGGCTCCGCTCCACCGCGCGCGCCCATTCGCGCATCCTCGCCTCGCGCTCCCCGGCGCCCGCGCGCGGCTCCACGCGCCGGTCCTCCGCCCAGTGCGCGGCGAACTCCTCCGGCGCCAGCACGCCCGCGCCCACTCCGGCCAGCGCCGCCGCGCCGAGCGCGGTGGTCTCGTTCACGCGCGGCCGCACCACCGCGTGCCCGAGCAGATCCGCCTGGATTTGCAGCAAGGGCTCGCTCCGGCTCACGCCGCCATCGACGCGCAGCTCGGCGAGCCCCAGCCCCGCGTCGCGCTCCATCGCCGCCAGCAGCTCCGTGGTCTGAAACGCGATCGCCTCCAGCGCCGCCCGACAAAGGTGCGCCCGATTGACCCCGCGCGTCAGCCCCACCAGCGCGCCGCGCGCATAGGGGTCCCAATGCGGCGCACCCAGCCCCGCGAAGGCCGGCACGAGAAAAGCCCCGCCCGCGTCCGGCACCGAGGCCGCGAGCGCGTCGAGTTCCGCGGCGCTTTGCACGAGCTTCAACTCGTCGCGCAGCCACTGCACCGCCGCGCCGGCCACGAAGACCGCGCCCTCGAGCGCGTAGGTGAGCCGACCGCCCAGCCGCCACGCCACCGTGCCGAGCAAGGCGTTCTTCGAGCGCACCGGCTCCGCGCCCGTGTTGAGCAGCAAAAACGTGCCCGTGCCGTAGGTCGCCTTCGCCATGCCGGGCCGCAGGCAGGCCTGCCCAAACAAGGCCCCTTGCTGGTCGCCGACGAGCGCCGTCACCGGCACGCCCGCCGCCGGCAAGCCCTCGGCCACCATGCCAAACTCGCCCGCCGTGTCGCGCACCTCGGGCAAGACCGCCGCGGGGATGCGAAAGACGCGCAACAGCTCCTCGTCCCACGCGCCGGTGTGCAGGTTGAGCAGCAGGGTGCGCGAGGCGTTGGAGGCGTCGGTGGCATGCACGCGGCCGCACGTGAGTTTCCAGAGGAGCCAGGTGTCCACCGTGCCGAAGGCCAGCTCGCCGCGCTCGGCCGCCGCGCGAGCGCCAGGCACGTGGTCGAGCAGCCAGGCGAGCTTCGTCGCTGAGAAGTAGGGATCGAGCCGCAGGCCGGTTTTCTCCGCCACCAGCGGCTCCACGCCCTGCGCGCGCAGCGCCTCGCACGCGCCCGCGGTGCGCCGATCCTGCCAGACGATCGCACGGTGGAGGGGGCGTCCTGTGCGCCGATCCCAGAGCAGCGTCGTCTCGCGCTGATTCGCGATGCCGACGGCGGCGACTTCGCCCGAGCCCGCGTCCACGCCGGCCTGCGCCAGCGCCTCCTCCGCGCACGCGCGTTGCGACTCCCACAAATCCTCCGGCTCATGCTCCACCCAGCCGGGCTGCGGGTAGTGCTGCGGAAACTCGCGCTGCGCGACGGCGACGGGCCGGCCGGCGAGGTCAAAAACGATGGCGCGCGAAGACGTCGTGCCTTGGTCGAGGGCCAGGAAGTAACGGCGGGGCATGCCCGTAGCTTGAGCGTTTCCCGCCGCCACGCGAGCGCGGACGGAGGCATGGGGCTCCCGCCCCGTGCTCATCGACGGGGCGGGAGCCCCGTCGCTCTTTCGATTCAAAGCCGAAACAGCGTCTCCAGCTTCTCGAGCAGCTTCCCCGCCGCCGGCCGCACCCGCACCACGCGCGGGTTCCACGCGAGCACGAGCTCGCGGCTCAGCCGGCGTAGCGAAGGCCCGTCGATGCGCAGAAACTGTTTCGCCGGCAGGTCCGCCGCGGCCAGCTCGGGCAAGACCGCCACGAAGGCGCCCGACTTCACCGCCGCGAGCGTCTGCGGAAAAGACTGGCAGGCCAGCGCGTGCCGCGGCTCGACCTTCAGCTCGTGCAACCAGGCGCGCAGGCGCGCGGCGAATTGCCCGTCGGTCGTCTGCGCCGCGATCGGCAGCGTGCCCAGCACCTCGGCCGGGCTCGGTTTGGCGCGTTTGCCGACGAGCGCCGTCGGCACCACCAGCGCGTAGTGCCAGGTGCCGAGCGAGGCGTGCTTTAGGCCCGCCACGAGCGCGTCGCGACGGATGATGCCAAAGTCCACCCGCCCGTCCGCGAGCTGTTGCACGATGCCGTTGGTGCGAAGGTTGATCGTCGCGATGCGCAGGTCCGGCGCCGAGGCGATGAGCCCGCCGATCCGCGGGATGACGAGCCACTGGATCACGCTGTCGCCGGCGGCGATGGTGTAGTCGATCACCTCCGCCGCGCACTCCGCGCGAAAGTCGTCGAGCGCGCGCAGGTGCTCCCGCGCCAGCTCGGCCAGCCGCGCGCCCTCCGAGGTGAGCTTGATCAGCTTGCCGCGGCGCCGCGCCACCTCGCAGCCGAAAAACTCCGACAGCTCGCGCAGCTGCCGGCTGTATTGGCTCTGCCGCACCGGATCGCCCGGCGCGGCCTGCACGATGCTGCCGGCGGCCTGCACCTCGACCAATACGCGCAGGCGCTCCAGCGAGAGGCCGCGTTCGGAGAAGAGTTTTTCAAACATGACTGCTTGGTCAGGTATCCTGCGTCATTCGGCATGGCAAGCGTGCGAGGCTCCTGCTAGTTTCCACCCACTGCATCCGGGCCTTCGGGCTCCTCCTCGCCATGAACCATCTCCGACCCATCTCACTTCCCACCGACCTATCCTGGTCGGGCCGGTATCGGGCGGAGCCACAAGCGAAACCGATGCCGCGACGGGGCAAGCGCTGCTAAAGCGCAACACCGTCACCCACCTTGCGCCGCGGAACGACTTGAGGTCGTCCGTGGGCGCGCCCTGCCCGCGGTCACTGAGGGCGGACGTCGGAGAAGTCTTCCGACGCCGAGCGACCTGAGCCGCGGTTCAATCTCCCGCTCCTGGGAGCGCCGACATTCCTGTCGGCATCGCCACGCACGGTGCCGGCTGAAAGCCGGCGCTCCCAGGAGTTCAACCCGCATCTGATCCCAAAAGCGGCATTCGCCCGCGCTGCGTTCCGAGTCTATTTTGCTGCCTCGTCTCAAGAGCGTCACGCAGCCCCCTCCTCCCCCCTTCCCATGAACATGCAAATCAAAGCCCGTGACCTCATCGCCGCCGGTTGGCACGAGGGCCGCCGCCTCGGTCCGGCCCTGCGCCGCGCCCGCGACCTCGAGGACTCCGGCCTCGACCGCGCCGCCGTGCTCGCGCGCCTCGAGCAGGAGTTTCCCAAGCAGCTCGCCGTCATCCTGCCGCGTTACGAACCCGCGCCCTGCGCCCTCGCCATCGAGGCCGAGACCTCCGAGGAGGCGATCAACCTCGCCGCCGCCCGCGCGCGCATGGAGGAGCTCCTCCACTCGCCGGTCGTGCGCCGCGGCGTCCTCATGCCCGACACCTGCCCGGCCGGCGGCGGCACCGCCACCATCCCGGTCGGCGGCGCCATCGAGGTGGAGAACGCCATCATCCCCGGCGCCCACTCCGCCGACATCTGCTGCTCGATGTTCGCCACCTTTTTCCCCGCGAACCACCCCACGCAGGAGCTGATGGACCACCTCCACAAGGTCACCCACTTCGGCGCCGGCGGCCGCCCGCGCGGCCATCAGTTCACCTCGCCCGTGCTCGACGAGCCCGTCTGGGACAACCCCTTCCTCAAGGGCCTCCGCTCCCGCGCCCAGGACTTCCTCGGCACGCAGGGCGACGGCAACCACTTCGCCTACGTCGGCCGCATCCGTTTCACGGATACGCAGCGCGCCGCCCTCGAAGCCGCCGGCCACACCGAGCTGGCCGGGTGGATCGTGCGCCGCGACGGCGAGTTCAACGTGCTTGTCACCCACCACGGCTCCCGCGGCCTCGGCGCCGATCTCTACAAGCGCGGCCAGGTCGCCGCCCGCAAGTGGTGCGACGAAAACGCCAAGGGCATCCCCGACGCCGCCTGCTGGCTCCCCGCCGACTCGCCCGAGGGCGCCGCCTACTGGGACGCGCTCCAATACATCTCGCGCTGGACCCGCGAAAACCACGCCGTCCTCCACGAGGCCCTGCTCCGCCGCATCGGCCAGCGCGCCCTCGTGCAGATCGGCAACGAGCACAACTTCGTCTGGAAGCGCGGCGACCTGTTTCTCCATGGCAAAGGCGCCACGCCCGCCTGGCGCGACGCGCAGGGCCGCCCTCTGCTCGGGCTCATCCCGCTCAACATGGCCCGCGAGATCCTCCTCGTGCTCGGCTCCGACCACGCCGACTACCTCTCCTTCTGCCCGCACGGCGCCGGCCGCAACCTCTCGCGCTCGGCCATGCTGCGCGCCTACAAGGACGCCGACGGCGAACTCGACCCCGCCCGCGTGAAGGCCGCGCTCGCCGCCAGCACCGAGGGCCTCGACATCCGCTGGTTCAACGGCGCGCCCGACCTCTCCGAGTCCCCGCTCGGCTACAAGGACGCGACGAAGGTGAAGGCGCAGATCGCACGTTTCGGCCTCGCCACCGTGGTGGGCGAGATCGAGCCCCGCGGCTGCATCATGGCCGGCCAGGCCGAGGAGCCCTACTGGGCCAAAGCCCGCCGCGAAAAACGCGCCGCCCACAAAGCCGCCCGCCGCGAGGGCGTA
This sequence comes from Verrucomicrobiota bacterium, assembly GCA_030605125.1. Taxonomy (GTDB): domain Bacteria; phylum Verrucomicrobiota; class Verrucomicrobiia; order Opitutales; family Opitutaceae; genus IMCC26134_A. The sequence continues at coordinate 26,032 of JAUWBD010000044.1, forward strand.
GTCCAGACCACCGACGAATGAATGCCCCAAGGCGCCCTACGTGCTCCGAACGCACTCCCACCCATTCGTCATTAGGCATTCGTCATTCGTCATTCATCTGAGCGGGCCGGCGCTCCGCGCCGGCCCGCTCAGATGTAATACATTTCCCCGCCCGACTTCGCCGCCAGCTTCTCCAGCGAGATCTCGCGGCACTTTTCCTCAAGCACGCCGCGCACCTCGCGCCAGGCCTGCGCCACGCGTTTGCCCGACTGGCCCTCGACGGCCGCGCCCAGCTCCAGCACGTCCCCCTCGATCAGGGCCACCACGTCATAAAGCGAAATCTCCGCCGGCGGCCGGGCCAACGCATAGCCGCCCTGTTTGCCGCGCCGGCTCGTCACCAACCCGCCCGTGCGCAGTTCGCCGAGGATCTGCACGAGGTAGGTCGCCGGCACCGCCTCCACACGCGCCAAGTCCTCGATATGCGCCAGCTCCTCCCGCCCGTGCAGCCGCGCGAGCTGCACCAGCACGCGGCAGGCATAATCGACTTTTACAGATAGTTTCACGGGGCGAAGCGGGATTGGCCGGCACCGTGGCGGGCCGCCCCGCCCACCGCAAGCCCCGCGCAGTCCGCCCCCTCTGCCGAAGGCCAAAATCCGCGCAAAAAACCGCTTGGCCCGCCCCCCCTTTTCCGATGCCATCGACACTTTGATTTAACCCTCGCGAGAATCGTCCTTCTCCACCCTCCATGCCCGAAGCCCAAGACCCGGTCCCGCCCTCCGTTCCGCACGAGTTCAACCCCCTCCCCGAGGCCTCCAGCGCGGCCGATTACGACGCGTCCAAACTCGGCAAACTCGAGGGCCTCGAAGCCGTCCGGAAAAAGCCCGGCATGTATATCGGCGGCACCGACGAGCGCGCCCTCCACCACTGCGTCTCCGAGGTTTTGGACAACTCCGTGGACGAACACCTCGCCGGCCACTGCAAAAAGATCGAGGTCGCCATCCACGTGGACGGCTCCATCTCCATCCGCGACGACGGCCGCGGCATCCCCGTCGATATCCACCCGCAATACGGCATCCCCGGCGTCGAGATGGTGCTCACCACCCTCCACTCCGGCGGCAAGTATGGCCAGGGCGGATACAAATTCTCCGGCGGCACCCACGGCGTCGGCGCCAAGTGCGTCAACGCCGTCTCCGAGTGGTTCGAGGTCGAGGTCTCCCGCCAAGGCCAGGTGCACCACATGAAGTTCGAGCGCGGCAAAACCGTGAAAAAGCTCGAGGTCATCGGCAAGGCCTCCGGCTCCGGCACCCTCGTCACCTTCAAGCCCGACCCCGAGATTTTTAAGCAAACCACCGTCTTCGTCGGCGCCACCATCGCCAAGCGCCTCCGCGAGCTCACCTTCCTCAACGCCGGCCTCGAGATCCGCTTCATCGACGAGCGCCCCGCCAACGCCGCGCCCGAGATCTTCTTCTACAAGGACGGCGTGGTCGAGTTCGTCCGCCAGCTCAACCAGGGCAAGGAGGTCCTCCACCCGCAGCCGGTCCGTATCCACAAAGAGATGACGACCACCCTCGATGACAAACCCATCGAGATCCACGTCGAGGTCGTCCTCCAATACAACGACACCTACAACGACCAGGTCCTGTGCTACACCAACACCATCCACAACCCGGATGGCGGCACGCACCTCTCCGGCTTCCGCAGCGCCCTCACCCGCACGATCAACGCCTTCGCCAAGGCCAACAACCTCCTCAAGGACAAGGACCCCCAGATCACCGGCGACGACGTCCGCGAAGGCCTCGCCGCCGTCATCTCGATCAAGCACTCCGACCCCAAGTTCGAGTCGCAGACCAAGGTCAAGCTGCTCTCCCCCGAGGTCGAAGGCATCGTCGGCTCCCTCAGCTACGAGGGCCTCACCCAGTATTTCGAGACCAACCCGCAGATCGGCAAACGCATCGTGGACAAGGCGCTCAACGCCGCCCGCGCCCGCGAGGCCGCGCGCAAGGCCCGCGAGACCATCCGCAAGGGCGCGCTCTCCGGCGGCGGCCTCCCCGGCAAGCTCGCCGACTGCTCCGAGCGCGACCCCAAGGTCTGCGAACTCTACCTCGTCGAGGGCGACTCCGCCGGCGGCTCCGCCAAGCAGGGCCGCGATCGCCGTTACCAGGCCATCCTCCCCCTCCGCGGCAAACTCATCAACACCGAGAAGGCCCGCCTCGACAAGGTGCTCTCCAACGAGGAAATCCGCACCCTCATCACCGCCATCGGCGCCGGCATCGGCGAGGGCGGCGACGCCATCGGCGGCTTCAACGCCGACAAGGCCCGCTACCCCAAGATCGTCATCATGACCGACGCCGACGTGGACGGCTCGCACATCCGCACCCTGCTGCTCACCTTCATGTATCGGCAGATGCGCGGCCTGATCGAGCGCGGCTTCGTCTATATCGCCCAGCCGCCGCTCTACAAAATCAAGCGCAAGAAGCGCGAGCAATACGTGGACAACGACGACCAGCTCAACCGCATCCTCCTCGAGCTCGGCGCCGAGGACGTCGTCCTCACCCGTATCCACGACGGCCATACCTACGCCGCCGAGCAGCTCGAGCAGATCGTCGAGAATCTGGCCCTCTTGGAAAAACTCGGCTCGGGCGTCACGCGCTACGGCGCCGGCCTCTCCGACTACCTCGACGCGCATCACTCCGAGACTCGCGCCCTCCCGCGCTACATCGCCCGCATCCGCGAGGGCAACAAAGAGAACCACGTCTTCCTCGCCGACGAACAAGCCCGCGCCCAGTTCCTCGAGCGCGAAGGCCTCGCCGCCGACCTCGGCCAGCCGGTCACCGCCACGCCGCTTCCCTCCGACCTGACCGGCACGGCCCCCACCCCCGCCGCCCGCCCCACCGTCAACGGCCCGCAAGCCCAGCGCCGCGTCACGCTCCACGAGATCTACGAAAGCACCGAGATGACCAAGTGCCTGGTCGCCCTCGCCAAGCTCGGCCTCGACGGCCACCGCTTCTCCACCACCGAGGAGCCCCGCTACCGCGTCACGGAAAACCAGGGCCTCAAATCGGAATCGCAAACCGAGCTCCGCAGCCCCCTCGAGATCGTGGCGCACATCCGCGCCAACGGCCGCAAGGGCCTCGGCATCCAGCGCTACAAAGGTCTGGGTGAAATGAACCCGAAGCAGCTCTTCGAGACCACGATGGATCCGGACAAGCGCCGCCTGCTCAAGGTGGACATCGCCGACGCCGCCAAGGCCGACGCCTTGTTCAC
>JAUWBD010000179.1 GCA_030605125.1 Verrucomicrobiota bacterium
GAGATGCTCGATTTCTGCGCCGAGCACGGGATCACGGCGGATATCGAGCTGATCCGCATGGACCAGATCAACGAGGCCTACGAGCGCATGCTGAAGAGCGACGTGAAATACCGCTTCGTGATCGACATGGCCTCGCTGAAGGAAGCCTGAGCCCTCGCCGCGGCGGCGCCCGCGCCCCGGGCGCCACCCGCCTGCACACGTTTGCCGAAACCGCCCGGTTGCGGCGCGACCGCGCATCCCTTGTCGTCGTTTGCGTGCTAGCGCAGGTCGGCGGCATCCAGCCCTGAAAAACCCCGCGCTTCCTCCCTCCCCGCTTCCGCCCTTAATCTTCAACTTCCCCCTCAAACTCTTCCACCCATGAGCCTCCCCATCCGCGACAAATCCACCTGTTACTTCGACCAGGTCTCCCTCGGCGAAGTCATGCTCCGCCTCGATCCCGGCGAGGGCCGCATTCGCACCGCCCGCGAGTTCAAAGCCTGGGAAGGCGGCGGCGAATACAACACCTCCCGCGGCCTCAAGAAATGCTTCGGCTACCGCACCGCCGTCTGCACCGCCTTCGTGGACAACGAGGTCGGCCACCTCGTCGAGGACTTCATCATGCAGGGCGGCGTCGCCACCGACTTCATCAAGTGGCGCGAGGACGACGGCATCGGCCGCACCGTGCGCAACGGCCTCAACTTCACCGAGCGCGGCTTCGGCATCCGCGGCGCCGTCGGCTGCCCGGACCGCGGCAACACCGCCGCCTCCCAAATCAAGCCCGGCGACTTCGACTGGGAGCACATCTTCGGCAAGCTCGGCGCGCGCTGGTTCCACACCGGCGGCATCTTCGCCGCCCTCTCCCCCTCCACCGCCGAGGCCACCATCGAGGCCGTGAAGGCCGCCAAGAAACACGGCGTCATCGTCTCCTACGACCTCAACTACCGCCCCTCGCTCTGGAAGACCATCGGCGGCCTCAAAAAGGCCCAGGAGGTCAACCGCGAGATCGCCAAGTATGTCGATGTGATGATCGGCAACGAGGAGGACTTCACCGCCTCGCTCGGTTTCGAGGTCAAGGGCGTGGACCACGCCAACAACCAAGGCGCCATCGAACTCGACGCCTTCAAGGCCATGATCGAGACCGCGGTGAAGGAGTTCCCCAACTTCAAGGTCGCCGCCACCACGCTGCGCCACGTCCACACCGCCACGGTCAACGACTGGTCCGCCATCCTCTGGCACGACGGCAAGTTCTTCGAGAGCCGCCAATATCCCCGTCTCGAGATCCTCGACCGCGTGGGCGGCGGCGACAGCTTCGCCAGCGGCCTCCAGTTCGGGTTCCTCGAGTTCAACGACCCGCAAAAGGCGGTCGAATACGGCGCGGCCCACGGCGCGCTCGCCTCGACCACGCCCGGCGACACTTCGATGGCCACCCGCAAGGAGGTCGAGAAACAGATCTCCGGCGGCGGCGCCCGCGTCGTGCGCTGAAGCGGCCATCCCGTCGCATCCCTCTCGGCCGTCCGTGCTCCGCACGGACGGCTTTTTTGTGCCTCGAAAACACTTCCGACTTGCCAACGAAATGAGGTTAAACACCTACGCGTTTCCTCTTAACCTAATCCTAATCGCAAATGGCTAATCCCTGCTCCGCCCGATTCGCGTTCCTGCTCCCCATCGCCCTCGCCTCCTCCATCGGCCTCCCCGCCGCGACGATCTCCCTCACCTCCGTCGGCGTAGCCTACACGCAGAACTTCGACTCGCTCGCCTCCTCCGGCACGGACCACACCCTCTCCCTCACCGGCTGGCTCCTCCACGAAACCGGCACCAACGCCAACCAGCTCTACGTCGCCGGCACCGGCAGCTCCACCACCGGCGACACCTACAGCTTCGGCTCGGCCAACTCCACCGACCGCGCCCTCGGCACCCTTCGCACGGGCACCCTCGTGCCTACCTTCGGCGCCGCCTTCACCAACAACACCGGCGTCACGATCACCAGCCTCTTGATCTCCTACACCGGCGAGCAATGGCGCCTCGGCAACACCGGCCGGACCGACCGCCTCGATTTTCAATACAGTCTCGACGCCACCAGCCTCAGCACCGGCACGTGGATCGACTTTGACGCGCTGGACTTCACGAGCCCAAACACCACGACCTTCGGCGCGCTCGACGGCAACGCCGCCGGCAACCACAGCTCCATCGCCGCCACGCTCACCGGCCTCTCCCTCGCCCCCGGCGCCACCTTCTTCATCCGCTGGAGCGACTTCGATGCCGCGGGCTCCGACGACGGTCTCGCCATCGACGACTTCAGCCTCACGCCCATTCCCGAGCCCGCCGCCGCCGCGTCCCTCCTCGGCCTCGCCGCCCTCGCCGCTGTCGTCGCCACGCGCCGCCGCGGAGGCGCAGCCTAGGAAAACACCGCGTCCCGCAGCTCTGAGCTGAAATCCGCGAGATCCTCGCGCGTGATCATGCCGGCCGCTCGCATCGAGAGCAGCATCATGACCATCCGTGATCGCGAAGCGCCATCGAGGCAGTCGCGCAGGATCTTGCCCTGCTTGTGCGTCTCGGCCTGCACCGCCCAAAAACACTCCGTCGGCGTCTTGCCCGGATCGGCCAACATCGCGGTCAGCCGAGCGTTGAGCCGCTCCACATAACGATCTCGCCAGCGGTCGAGCGATGCGTCGAAGCGTTTCCAATCGGTCTCGGGAGAATGATCGGGTTTCACATCTCCTGAGAAAGCAGGACGGCGCTTGTTGGCGAACCATTCCTCGCCATCCACCTGCTTTTCCGAGGCCCGATTTGCCCCGCCGCCCGCCCCGCTACATTCGGAGGCGTGCCCTGGGACGTCCGATATCGCAACGGCCTCTATCTCCCGCAGCTCGACTGGTGGCTCGACGCCCACCACCCCGTGTCGCGCTGCTTCGTCTCGCACGCGCACTTCGACCACCTCGCCCCGCACCGCGAGGTTCTGCTCTCGCCCGGCACCGCCACCCTGATGCGCGCCCGCATGCCCGACCGCGACGGCGACCGCGTCGAACTCGAGTTGCCCTTCTACCAACCCGCCCCGCTCTCCGCCCTCCACCCGGAGGTCACCGTCACGCTCCACCCCGCCGGCCACATCCACGGCTCCGCGATGATCGCGCTCGACCACCCGGAGCACGGACGCCTGCTCTATACCGGCGACTTCAAGCTCCGCCCCGGCCGCTCCGCCGAGCCCTGCGAGCCGCCGCCCGCCGACCTCGTCATCATGGAGACGACGTATGGGCGCCCCCACTACACGCTCCCGCCCACCGAGCGCGTGCTCGCCGACATCATCGCCTGGTGCCGCGCCGCGCTCGACGAGGGCGACACACCCGTGCTCTTCGGCTACAGCCTGGGCAAAAGCCAGGAGATCCTCCGCTCCCTCGCCGGCGCCGCGCTGCCCGTGATGCTGCACCCGCAGACCCACCGCCTCACGCAAATCTACGAGCAGCTCGGCATCGCCTTCCCGCCCTACGTCGCCTTCGACGCCGCCACCTGCCCCGGCCACGTCGTCATTTGCCCGCCTCAGGCGACCAACTCGACCTTCGTCCGCAAGATTCCCCGTCGCCGCACCGCGGTCCTCACCGGCTGGGCCCTCGATCCCGGCGCGCGTTTTCGTTACCAGTGCGACGAGGCCTTCCCGCTCTCCGACCACGCCGACTACCCCGACCTCCTCCGCTTCGTCGAGCTCACCCGCCCGAAGCGCGTGCTCACCCTGCACGGCTTCGCCACCGAGTTCGCCCGCGACCTCCGCGACCGCGGCATCGAAGCCTGGGCCATCAACCAGGACAATCAGCTCGAAATCGCGCTGCCCGCCCCGGAGATTTGTCACCAGATTGGTGACAATCTTCGCTCCCCTGCCCCCGCCGTCACCAAATCGGTTCCAGCCTCCGTGCCCTCCGTGTCGGAGCTCCGTGCCCTCCGTGTCGAAAGTAGCGCCACCCTCGACGCCCTCGCCGCCGTCGCCGAGCGGATCCGCGCCACGCCCTCCAAGCTCGAGAAAATTTCCCTCCTCGCCGAGCACTTCACCGCCATCTCCGTCCGAAATCCCGCCGACGCCGCGCGCGCCGCGCTCCACCTCACCGGCCGCGCCTTCCCCCAATCCGACTCTCGCGCGCTCCACACCGGCTGGGCCCTCCTGCGCCGCGCCGTGCTCGACGTCTCCGGTCATCACGAAGGCGATTTCCGCGCCGCCTACCGTCGCTACGGCGACAGCGGCGACACCGCCGAGGCGCTCCTCGCCGCGCCCAAGACTCCCGCCGCGCCCACCGCGCCCCTCCCGCTCGCCGAACTCGAAGGTTTTCTCGCCCGCCTTGCCGCCGCCTCCGGTCCCGCCGCCAAGCTGGAGTTGCTCACCGCCACGTTCCGCCGCCTCACGCCGCTCGCCGCCAAGTATCTCGTCAAAATCATCACCGGCGACCTCCGCATCGGCCTGCGCGAAGGGCTCGTCGAGGAAGCCGTGGCCGCCGCCACCGCCCGCCCGCTCGATTCCATCCGCGAGGCCAATCTTCTCTGCGGCGACCTGCCCGCCGTGGTGCGCGCCGCCTTCGCCGACACGCTCCCGACGATCACGCTGCGCGTCTTCCACCCGCTCCAGTTCATGCTCGCCAGCCCCGAGCCCACCGCCGAGGCCATCCTCGCCCGCCTTGGCCCGCCGGTCTGGCTTGAGGAAAAATACGACGGCATCCGCGCCCAGCTCCACAAGCAGGGCGAGCGCGTCGAGCTCTACTCGCGCGACCTGCACCGCATCACCGACCAGTTCCCCGAACTCGTCGCCGCCGCGCGCCGCGAGCTGCGCGACGACTGCATCCTCGACGGTGAGCTCCTCGCCTGGCGCGACGGCCGCGCCCTGCCCTTCGCCGAATTGCAAAAACGCCTCAACCGCCGCCTCGACGGCGACGACCTTTTCCTCGGCCAGGAGATCCCCCTCGCCTTCTCCGCCTACGACCTCCTCTGGCTAAACAACGAGCCGCTCCTCAAGTCCCCCCTCCGCGAACGAAGGACCCACCTCGAACACCTCTTCGGCTCCCCCCATTCGTCATTAGGCATTCGTCATTCGTCATTTCACCTCGCTCCCGTCACCACCGCCCAGACCGCCGTCGAGGTGGACGCCGCCTTCCTCGCCGCCCGCCAGCGCGGCAACGAGGGCCTCATGGCCAAGGACCCCGCCTCGCCCTACACGCCCGGCCGCCGCGGCCTCGCCTGGTTGAAACTCAAGAAAGCCTACGCCACGCTCGACGTCGTGGTGGTCGCCGTCGAGCAGGGCCACGGCAAACGGCGCGGCGTGCTCAGCGACTACACCTTCGCCGTGCGCGACGAGTCCACCGGCGCGCTCCGCGTCGTCGGCAAGGCCTACTCCGGCCTCACCGACGCCGAGATCGCCGCGCTCACCGAACACTTCATCGCGCACACCATCGAGGATCTCGGCCGCGTGCGCCGGGTCGTGCCCGACACCGTGCTCGAGGTCGCGTTCGACACCATCCAGCCCAGCAAACGCCACGACAGCGGCTTCGCCCTGCGTTTCCCGCGCATCGCCCGCATCCGCACCGACAAGACCCCCGCCGAGATCGACACCCTCGAGACCTGCCGCCGCCTCGCCGCCGCCAACACCTTCGCCCCGCCCGCGCCCGATCTGCTCACCGATGTCGGCCCCGCCTAAACCCAGCTTGCCCTCCTCGCTCCACCCCACGCTCGCCGCGTGGTTCACCGCCCGCTTCGGCGCGCCAACGCCCGCGCAAGCCGCCACGCTGCCGCACATCCTCGCCGGCCGCTCCGTTCTCCTCTCCTCGCCCACCGGCACCGGCAAGACCCTCGCGGCCTTTCTCGGCGTCTTCGACCACCTGCAACGGCTCCACGAGGCCGACGCCCTGCCCGCCCGCGGCATCGTCGCCGTGTATGTCTCGCCGCTGCGCGCCCTCGCCTACGATCTCCAGAAAAACCTCCACGCGCCGCTCGCCGAGCTGGGCTGGTCTCACCTGCGTGTCGCCGCCCGCACCGGCGACACCTCCGCGAAGGACCGCGCCGCGCAGAAGAAAAAGCCGCCGCACATCCTCGTCACCACGCCCGAGAGCCTCACGCTTCTCCTCTCGCAACCCGCCTGGGCCCCGGCGCTCGCCAGCGTGCGCTTCCTCCTCGTGGACGAACTCCACGCGCTCGCCGAAAACAAACGTGGCAGCCTCCTCTCCCTTGCCGCCGAGCGACTGGAAGCAATGACCAGCGCGAAAAGCCCACTCACCCGCATCGGCCTCTCCGCCACCGTTTCGCCGTTGCCCGAGCTCGCGCGCTTCCTCGCCGGTCCCGGCCGGCGCTGTGAAATCGTCGAGATTCTCCCCACCGCCGACCGTCCGGCCCAGCTCGCAGTCTTCAGCCCGCTCGCGAAGCACCCGTATCCGGCCGCCGGCTACACCGCCACGCGCGTGCTCCGCGAGCTTGCCCGCGAACTGCTCCACCACCGCACCACGCTGGTCTTCAGCAACACCCGCTCCGGCGCCGAGTCCATCGGTCTGCGGCTCAAACAACTCCTGCCCGAGCTCGCCGCCCAGATCGAGGTGCACCACGCCTCGCTCGACCGCGCCGTGCGCCTCGAGGTCGAGGATCGCCTGAAACGCGGCGGACTGCGCGCCGTGGTCTGCTCCACCTCGCTCGAACTCGGCATCGACATCGGCTCGATCGACCTCGTCGTCATGGTCTCCGCGCCCAAGGGCGTGGCCCGCGCGCTCCAGCGCCTCGGCCGCTCCGGCCACGCGCCCGGCCAAACCGCGCGCGGACTGCTCGTCGCGACCAACATCAACGACCTCGCGGAGTGCCCCGCCACCGTGCGCCTCATGCGCGAGCGCGCCCTCGAGCCCCTGCGCCTCCCTGAAAACCCGGCCGACGTGCACGCACAACACCTCGTGGGCATCGCCGTCTTCGCCGACACCACGCCCGACGAGGCTTATGCGCTCGTCCGACGCGCCCACCCCTTCGCCACGCTTTCGCGCGAGTTGTTCGACCGCGTGCTCCACTACCTGCGCGGCGGCGGACGTTCGCTTGAGAAGGCCTACACGCCGCTCTTCGGCAAGGTGACCCTCGACGCCGAGGGCCGGCTCGCCCTCCCCTCGCCGCGCGTCGCCCGCGATTTCTACCAAAACGTCGGCACCATCTCCTCCGAGGCGCATGTCACGGTGCGTCTCGGCCGTCGCAACCTCGGCACCGTCGAGGAGGGGTTTCTCAAGGGACTGCGGCCGGGCGACGTCTTCGTGCTCAACGCGCGCTGCGTGCGCCTCGTCTCCACGACCTTGCTCACCGCCAAGGTCGCCGCGGCCGACGGCGCGCTCCGACCGTGCCGCGCTGGAACGCGAACAAGATGCCGCTCCAGAGCGGCCTCGCGGCGGAGGTCGTGCGACTACGGACCCAGGTGGCGACTTGGCTGAACCACGGAGGACACGGAGACCACGGAGGAAAACAGGCTGAGGGCAGCAGGGCGCCTCAATCAAATCTCTCCGTGTCCTCCGTGCCCTCCGTGGTTGAAGAACCCCTTCCCGACCCTATCGCATCGTATTTGACGTCCCACTACGACCTCTCTCCGGCCAACGCTTCCGCGCTCCTGCGGCACTTTCGTCTCCAGGCGCACGTCTCGCGCATTCCGACCGCGGCCGCGCTGCTGGTGGAACGCTACTCCGACCCGCGCGCCGGGCACCTGCACGTGTTTTTCCACACCTTGATCGGGCGCTCGGCCAACGACGCCCTTTCCCGCATCGTCGCGCAGCGCATCCAGCGGACGCTCGGCGGCAACGCGCTCGTGACGATCGACGACTACGGCTTCCTGCTCACGCTGCGCTCGTTTCAGCGTCTCGACTCCGCCGAGGCGGTCCGCCCGCTGCTCGCGCGCGCCGGCGCCGAGGAGGATTTGCGCGCCGCGCTCGCCGACAGCCAGCTCGTGAAGTGGCAGTTTCGCGGCGCCGCGCAGTCCGGCCTCATGGTGCCGCGCCGCGTGCGCGGCGCCGAGCGAGGCGCGAAGTCTCTCCAGTGGAGTTCGGAGATTCTGTTCGACGTGCTGCGCCAACACGAGCCCGACCACGTGCTCCTCGCCGAAGCCTACGCCGAGGCGACGACGCGTTTCCTCGATCTGCCGGCCGCCCTCGCCTTTCTCGACCACGCGGCGACACTGCCCATCGATTTTGTCGAGGTGGAGCACGTGAGCCCCTTCGCCTTCGGCATGTTCGTGAGCCGGATCAAAGAGACGATGATGCTCGAAGACCCGGAGACCACCATCGAGCGCCTCTACCACGAGATGTATGGCAAGCTTGCCGAGACCGCCGAATTAGAAACCGCTAAAGAACGCTAATGCGCGCTAAACCAATCCCCGAACCTTCGCCGCCGACTTTAGCGTCCTTTAGCGAGATTTAGCGGTCCCCCTTTTTTCTGCGTCTCTCCGTGGTCAACCAACTCATCGCCCCCGGCCTGCTTTTCGACGCGCGTCTCGCGCTTTTCCTCGAGGCGACGCGCAGCCTGGTCGTGGCCGACCTGCACTGGGGCTATGCCGCGAGCCACCGCGCCAAGGGCAACCTGTTCCCGGCCTGGGGTGACGACCAACTGGAGGTGACCTTGCTCGCGCTGGTGGCCGATTACACGCCCGCCGAGATGATCTGGCTCGGCGACTCGTTGCACACGCTGCGCGCACGCGCGCGGGCGGAGGCGTTTCTCGATGCCGCGCCCTGTCCCGTGCGTGTAGTCGCAGGCAACCACGACGCCCGCTGGAGCCGCATCGAGGCCGGCCCGCTGCGGCGGGGTCTGTGGGTGCTTCACCACGGCGACCAGCCTTTGGGCGAGACGGAAGGCATCGAAATCGTCGGGCATCATCATCCGGCCTATGTGCATCGCGACGGAGCCGGCGCGCGGCTGAAGTTGCCCGCCCTCGTGCAATCGGCGTCGCGGATCATCTTGCCTACCGTTAGCCCTTGGGCGGCGGGCGTGGAATGGAACACGCGCCTGCAGCCGGGCGACACGCTGTGGGCGGCGTCGCCGCGGCGGATCATCCCGATCCGGCCATAGCTGCGATCTCGGCCAGCGCGGCCTCGCGCGCGGCGGCGGGCACGGAGGCGACGCACCAGCCGGCGGCGGCCACGCGGGCCAGCTCGGCACGCGTGAAACCCGCCTCGGCGGCGAGGGCGCGATACTCGTCGGTCAGGGTGTAGCCGAAGACCAGAGGATCGTCGGTGCTCACCGTGCAGTTGATCCCGGCGTCCATCAGCGCGCGCAGCGGGTGCGCGGCGAGCGAGGGCACGACGCCGAGCTTCACGTTGCTCAGCGGGCAGATGTCGAAGGTGACGCCGCGCTCGGCCGCGAGCGCCACGACCGCCGGGTCCTCGATGGCGCGCACTCCGTGCTGCACGCGCGTGACGCCGAGCTCGACGATGGCCTCGCGCACGCGCGCCGCGCCGTCGAACTCGCCGGCGTGGCACTTGGTGATTTTGCCCGCGGCGCGCAGGCGGGCCCAGCACGGCGCGGTCCAAGGCAATGTGGGCATGATCTCGTGACCGTGGAGGTCCACGCCGGCGAGCTCGTCCCAGTTTTCGAGATCGTCGATCACCGCGGCCAGCGGGCCTTCGTGGTCGGAGCGGAGCATGCCGGCGAAGACGCGCACCTCGAGGCCGGCGGGCGCGGCGGAGCGGATGGCGGCGATGATCTCGCGACCGGGCGTGCCGGTGAACTGGGTGACGGCGAGGTGGAAGGAGGTCTCGACGTAGCGCACGTTTTGCGCGGCGTGCTTGGCGAAGATCGCACGGGCGGCCTCGTGGTAACGCTCGGCGGAGGTGAACCAGGGCAGCGCGTGGCCGAGGAGGATTTCGTCGAACTTGGCGAAGCTCGGGAAACGGTAGTCGGGCGCGTGGGTGTAGAGAGTTTCCGGATACAGGTCCGGCTTCCAGGCGTG
>JAUWBD010000128.1 GCA_030605125.1 Verrucomicrobiota bacterium
CTCAACCTCCCCTACCTCACGGGGCTGCAAGTGCTCGAATGGATCCGCCAGCGCCCCGAATTTGCGCGAATCGTCGTCATCGCGCTCACCTCCTCGAGCGAGGCGAGCGATCTGCGCCGGGCCTACGCGCTCGGGGTGAACTCGTATGTGGTGAAGCCGTCCTCGGCCGAGCAGCTGCAGGAGGTCGTGAAGGCGTTCAAGCTGTGGTGGCTGGAGACCAATCGCTTCCACCGCGACGCGACGCGACGCGCTACGCCAAGCCCAGAAGCCCTTCCGAGCTGAGCCGGATTTAGGCTGTGTCTGGTAAATAAACCAGACCATCGCCGGCGCCCTGCGAATGAAGCGGGAAAGGGCGCCGGGCCATGCGGGCCCCCGCCATTGTTCACACGTAGATCGGCGCGGGCAAAACTGCCGGTGCGGCCCGTCAATCGGCCGCCGCACCCGCCGGCGCGACGCGTCAACCGTTGACCGCCGCCGGCCTTTCGTCGCGCGCCGCATCCGGTTCAAATCACCTCACGGTGCCTTCGCCGCGGCGCACGCGCGCCCGGGCCGCACGCCCCCCTCCCCCATGCCCTCCCACTCCCTCGGTTTTCTCGGCGCGCTCCTCCTCGCCCCCTTGTCGATCGCCGCTTTACCTCCCATGCCCGACACCATCCTGCACGTAGCCGATTTCGGCGCCATACCCGACGATGGCATCGACGACACCGCCGCCATCCAGCGCGCCATCGATGCGGCGATCGCCACCGGAGCCTGCCGCCTCGAATTTGCCGCCGGCACCTACGACCTCATCCAACCCGCGCTCCGCGGAGGGCAACTGCTCCACATTCGTGGCGCCCAGAACCTGACCGTCGCGGGTGCGCCCGGCGACGACGGCGCTCCCGCCACCCGCTTCGTCCGCCATTGGCAAGGCCTTGCCGGCGCGAAAAACGCGCCCTCGATCCTGAGGGTTCGAGACGCGCGGAACTTCGCCCTGCAAGACATCGCCTTCGACAACGCCCCACGCTTCACGACCGCCGGTCGGGTCGTCGAGGCGAGCCGCGATCATGTGATCGTGGATATTTTTCCCGACCTGCCACGCATCGAAGGCGTCCGCGCCTACGCCGCCAACGCCTGGGACCTGGCGAACCGGCGCCTGAAACAGGTGCCGAGTCTCAGCTTCGGAAGCGACGTTGACCGATGGCCGGCCGAAGCGGTCTGGCGCAATGTCGAAGGGCCGGAGGGAACCCGGCTGCAACGGCTCGACTACCCCGGCTTCGGCAAACACCTCGTCGCCGGCGATGGCATCTCCTGGCACTTCGGCTGGGAGGGGAGGCAGCTTGCGTTTCATCAATGCCACGGGCTCCGCGTGGACCGGGTGGCGGTGTTCAACGCGATCGGCTTTGCCATCGAGGCGCTCAACTGCAGCGACATCGTATCCTCCGGTGTCATCGTGCGTCCGGAAGGCGATCAACTCGCCGTGTCATCTCGAGACGGATGGAAGCTTTACGGCTGCCAAGGGCGGGTGGCCATAAGCGACTTGCACATCGAGGGCGTGCGTTGGGACGGGCAAAACGTGCACGGCTCCTTTCTCTGGGTGGAGGAAGCGCTCGGCGAAAATCGCCTTCGCCTCCGCAAGCTCTGGTCGCCCTTTCCGCTTCCCGCCAACACCCGGCTCCTGTTTTGGAACGGCAACGAGCAAGTTCCCGCGACCATTCGCTCCGCCACGGTCGAGCCCGCCTCGCCGAAGATCGCCTACTACGACGTGGAGTTCACCGAACCGGTTCCCGGTTTCGTGGCCCCCGGCGTCATGGTCTCCGTCGAGGCCTGGGACATCCCCGAATACAGCATCGAACGCTCCACCTTCCGCAACATCGCCGGATGCGCCATCATCCTCCGCAACCGCCACGCCCGGATCACGGACTGCACCTTCGAGGACATCATGTATCCGGCCGTGATGCTCGGTGCCTCCGTCGCCGAAGGCGAGGGCACCTACCCGGAGGACGTCACGATCGAGGGCTGCGTGTTCCGGCGATCGGGCTGGGAGTCGCGCCAAGGCGCCCGCGGCATGATCGGCATCAACAGCGGAGGCGGCACGGAACCCCGCATGGGACGCGTGATCGTGGCGAACACTCGCTTTGAGGACGCCGCCACCGGTCTCGACATCGCCGAGATCCGCGAGGTCGAGCTCATCGACAACGTGTTCGATCGAGTCGCCGAGCCGCTTCGTATCCACGAAAGCAGCACGGGGCGGGTGACACGCCAGCCAGGCAAGTAGCGCGGCCCGGAGCGATCCGGGCGCGCCCGCTTCCGGCGGCCGGCGTCGGCGCCTCGCAGAACTGCATCGACGGTGGCGTGGATGCCCTTGCGGCCGACCCCCAACGCATGGCCGGGAGCGCGCCGTCGTCTCGATGATCCACTACGCTTCGGTTCACCCAACCGGGTTCGCCACAACCGTCAAAACGCGACGCGCGCATGCCCTCCGAAGCCTCGGAGAGCGATGCAACCACGACTACGACGGCGCCCCGCTCCCGCCGCCACCTCCGCTCAACGAGCCACTCCGGTCACCTTCCAGTAGGCGTCGGGGCCGTCCGCGAGGCGAATCGAGTCCAGCACGCCCCCATTCTGGCCGCCGCCCCTGCCCAGGTCGTAACTCTGCAAGCCGATGTGCGTGATCGCGGCCGCGCCTCCCAGGAAATCACTGTTGCCAAATCCCAGGGCGGCGGGGCCGAGGCCGGCCGGCCGGTCGGTCAGGACGGGGTTGATCCAGACGAGCAATCGATCGCGCCCCGCCCGCTCGCCGCTGCCGCCGATGTCGATCCTTCCGAGCACCAGCACGGTTTCGCCCGTCGGCACGATTGCCTCACGCTTTCCAGACTCGACCAAGGACGCGTTGAAGACGCGCAGCGTCCCGCCCTCGATCACGATCCGGCTCGGTTGCCTCGTGCCCGTGTGCTCCACCGGCACGTTGAAGTCGATCCCCGCCGCGGAGGACGCGTCGGGGTTGCGCAGAAGAAACGAAAACCACACGGAGCCCTTGAGGCCGCCCGGGAGCAGCGCCCGTCCCATCCGACGATCGGTGTCGTCCGGAATCGTGTAGTTGAGCGCTTGAAAGCTCCGCGGCCTTCCGCCCTGCGACACCGCATAGCCCGTCGTCGCCGGAGCGACCAGATCGCCGAAGACGATCTTGGGCACGGCGGTGTTCGTGGCCCAATGGGCATCGCCAAAACCGACGCCGGAATTGGCGGGCTGATACGGATTGGAGGCGCGCATGTCACCGGTCTCGAGATCATTGAAATCGGCGACAACCAAGGAGGCGCCGAAGACAGGCGCCGCCAGCATGCAAAGAGAAAGAGGAAGCGAAGCTTTCATGGGACGGGGCGGCCGTTGAGGGTTGATGAGGCACTCAGCAGGCGCCGTCTCCCGCGCCTCTCCGACGACGCATGGTCGCCACCGAGAACAGCACCGCCACGCCCGCGGCCACACCGGCCGCCGAAGGTTCGGGAATGCCGGTGATGTGGAAGTAGGCCGCGTCTCCGTCGGCCAGTCGCACCGAATCGAGCACGCCGCCGTTCTGGCCCGAGCCGGTCAAGGTGCTGTAGCTCTGCAGGCCGAGGATCGAGATGCTCTCGGCGGTGCCGAGGAAGTTCGTGTTGTTGGAGTGCCAGGTCGCCGCCCCCAGCCCCACGGAGCTCTCCGTAAGGACGGGGTTGACCCACAGGCTCATCACGTCATTGCCCGCCGTGACCGAGCTCGCCCCGATCGCGATCCGGCCCACGATCAGCGCCGTCTGGCCCAAGGTCGAGACACCGGCGATCGAAGCGGCCTCGGCCGAACCCGCGTTGATCACCCGCAAGGTCGTGCCCTCAAGGACGACACGGCTGGCGACCGAAGTGGTGAAGGTGCTCGTCGAGACGTTGAAATCCAAGCCGCCGGAGTGATCCGCGGCCGCGTTGTGGACGAGAAAGCTGAACCACACCACGCCCTCGAGCGCGGTGGAGAGCGTGCGCGCCTGACGACGATCGGAAGCGTCGGCGATATTGTAGTTCACCGACTGGAAACTGCGCGCGTTGCCCGACTGCACGACCGCGTAGTTGGTGGCGGCAGGAGCCGTGAGGTCGCCCGCGACGATGCGCGGGACGCCCGTGTTCACCGCCCAATAGGCGTCGGCAAATCCCGTGCCCGAGTGGGGCGTCTGATCGAGATTGGTGGCGCGAGGGTCACCAAGCACGAGGTCGTTGAAGTCGGCGATGACGACGGCGGCGGACAGGGGCAGCGCCCCGAGGGAGAGGACGGACACGATCAGGGGGAGACGTTTCATGGCGATATGGGGTGGCTCCGGAAAACCATTTCCCGCGAGCATGCCCTCTCCTACCTCGGCGCCCCGGGCGCCACAAATGCGCCACCGGTCAATGGTTGACCTTCGTCCGGCGCTTCGCGGCCATCCCGCGTCGCTCCGACACCGCGCCTCGCGGTGGCAGCGTGAAGCCGCTCCGCCGATGGCTGTCCACCAGCACCACCTTGGGGTCTTCGGGCGGCCCCGCGAGGTTCAGATTCAGCATCTCCACCACCAGCTTGAGCGTCTCACGACCGACCAGCCGGAACCGATGGTCTGCCCCGGCGGCGCTCCTCGGCTCCTCCGAGATGTCGATGTTCAAAAAGCCGATGTCTTCCGGGATGCGCAGACCGAGACCGCGCAACATCTCATAGACCGCGCCTGAGCTGATGATCACGTCCGGGCGATGACGCTCCATCCACTCCCGCACCTTCTGCGGCGTGATGTCCGGCTCGCCCAAGATCGGGATGCGCTCCTCCGGCCTGAGGTGTGCTTGAAAAAACAGAAACGAGGACGTGAAGAGCTTATGCCCGATGCCTCCCTCATGGTAGGTCATCACCAAACCCACCCGCTCGCGCCCCGCGTCCCGACACGCCGCCACCAACTCGTCCATCATCTGCAGATAATTGGGGCAGGCCCGGTGCAGCCTCGGCGATACGATGCTGTATCCGGCGGTCGCCACACAGAGACCCGACACATCCAGATCCACCTCCGCCACCCCGCGCCGAAACGGCGTGATCACCACGCCACGGATACCTCGCGCCATCACGATCCCGCGGGCCCGCCTCGGCGTCATCCCCGGCTCGCCCAGGAAAAACGTGTCCACGCCAAAGCCCGCGTAGTCGGCCATCTCGCGCACACCCGCCACCAACTCCGACAACATCGCATACCCCGCCAACTCCGAATCCCCACCGACCTCCGGGACCAACAACGCGATCCGCGACGGGCCCCGTCGCGGACGCGTCGTCCGCAGGTGCTCCATCAATTCGCTCAGTCGCGGGTCCGGCCGGTAGCCCAGGCGTCTCGCCGTCGCCAAGATGGTCTCGCGACGCTCCTGGGACACCTTGGGGCTGTTGCGCAACGCGAGAGACACCGCCGAGACCGACACTCCGGCCTCACGCGCGATCTCGCGCATCGTGATGGGGTAGGACTCCTGGGGCATCTCCTTGGAGCCGAGCGTGGCATGTCCGCTCCCCGCACGCAATCCTCTCCCGCGCCCTGCGGCCGGCGTCCGCGAGGCGAACGCCACGCGGATCCCGTTTACCGCCCCAACCACAAAGGCGTCCAATAGACACTGTCGTCCGCGCCCACCAGCTCGGGGGTCAGCGGCGAACCCGCCACGTGGCCGTCGGCGTAGAGAAGATTCACCCGCCCCCGGTGCCGGGGATTGAGCGTGGTGCGGTAAAGCTGGCTGCCGCCCAGCACGTCTCCCATCAGCAGCGTGATGCTCGGCATCTTCAGATCCCGTGTCCGCACCTCCGGCACCGAATCCACCGGTCCCAGCAGGCGCGCGTTCATCGCGTAGCTGCGCTTCACCGCGGACGCGTCCTCGCCCACCGCGGGACACTCGAACACCGTTCCCGCCAGATCGGGCGGCGGGTTGCCGCTGATCACCGGCAACGGCCGCCCCGCTCCCTGCGCATACGGCCACAGGTCGAAGACAAACTCCCAGGTTCGCCGCGGCAGCCGGTCCCGGTTGTCCGCCGCAAAAAGCGTGGTCGCCACGCCGAGCTGACGCAGATTGCTCGCGCACTGCGAGGCACGCGCGGATGCACGCACCGCGCCAACCGTCGGCACGATGATGGCCGCGAGGACTCCGATGATGGCGATCACGGTCAGCAACTCGATCAGCGTGAAAGCGGCGCGACCGGGCGACGGCGAGGCTGCCGGACGAGGAAACGAGGGGTGCGTTCTCATTTTTGTGCGGGGCTCGAAGACGGAGCCAAGTCTGCGCCGCCCGCGCCCCTCTTCAATCGAGGCCGAGGTCAATGGTTGACCACGACCACCGTGGTAAACGGTTGACCGGCGCCGCTGTTTCAGCGCCCGCCGCAACGGCGAAGAATGTCCGGACCACCCCCGCCCACACCATGCCCGACGCCACCCAAAAACCCGGCCCCGCACCCACCGATCTGCTCGTCGCCGACATCTGCGTCGTGGGGGGCGGTCTCGCCGGCCTCTGCGCCGCCATCGCCGCCGCCCGTCACGGAGCACGCGTCGTCCTCCTGCAAGACCGGCCCGTGCTCGGCGGCAACGCCTCCAGCGAAATCCGCATGTGGATCTGCGGAGCCAAGACCAAGGAAGCCAAGGAAACCGGCATCCTCGAGGAGATCCTGCTCGAAAACTGCCGGCGCAACCCCGAGCTCGTTTACCCCGTCTGGGACACCGTCCTCTACGAAAAGGCCCGCTACCAGCCCGGCCTCGAGCTCGTGCTAAACTGCGCGGTCTGTCATGTGGAAATGGATACGCCTCGACGCGTCCGCGCCGTGCGTGGCTGGCACCTCACCCGCCAGTGCTGGCTCCGCGTCGAGGCCGGCGCTTTCATCGATTGCTCCGGCGACTCCATCCTTCGCCTCTCCGGCGCCCCCTGCCGCTGGGGCAGGGAAGCCCGCGCCGAATTCTGCGAATCCCACGCGCCGGAAATCGCCGACCGCAAGACCATGGGCAACACCCTCCTCATCCAGCTCCGCGAGATCGATCCCTCCGAGCACCAGCCCTTCGTCCCGCCCGCCTGGGCCCACGTTTACACCGACGAACACCCGCGCGTCCGCGAACACGGCCACCCGGTCGGGCACAATTTTTGGTGGCTCGAGATCGGCGGCACCCGCGACACCCTCGCCGACGGCGACTCCATCCGCGACGAACTCTACCGGATCGCCTTCGGCGTCTGGGCCTACATCAAAAACCACCCCGACGGCCGCGGCCACCGCTGGACGCTCGAGTGGCTCGGCCACCTGCCGGGCAAACGCGAAAACGTCCGCTACGAGGGCGACCATATCCTCCGCCAACAGGACATCGAGGACTGCGGTCGATTCCCCGACGTCGTCGCCCACGGCGGCTGGCCCATGGATGACCATCCGCCCGCCGCCTTTGAACATGACGGAGAGCCCACCACCTACCACCCCGCGCCCTCGCCCTTTGGCATTCCCTACCGTTGCCTGTATTCCCGCGCCATCGACAACCTGCTCTTCGCCGGGCGCAACATCTCCTGCACGCACATGGCGCTCAGCTCCACTCGCGTCATGGCGACCTGCGCCACGCTCGGACAAGCCGTCGGCACCGCCGCCGCCCTCTCGCTCCGTCATGCCTGCACTCCGCGCGAGGTTCACGACCACCATCTCGCCGAGCTCCAGGCTACGCTGCTAGACGACGACCAATTCCTGCCGGGACGTCGTGTCCCCGTGTCGGAACTCGCCCGCCAAGCCCGCCTCCTCGCCAGCTCGGGTGATCCCGACCCGCTCCGCGACGGCATCGACCGGGCGCTCGACCACGAGCCGCACGGCTGGCAGGGCGCCCCCGGGGAGTGGGTGGAATATCGTTTCGCCCATCCCTGCGAGATTCACCGCGTGCGCATCATCGGCGACAGCCAGTTGCACCGAGCCAAATCCATGCCGTGCAACTGGCCCCTGCGCCGGCACCGTCAGGACATGCCACCGTGTCTGGTGCGCGACCTCCGCATCGAGGCACAGGATGCGGGCGGTGCCTGGAAGGTCGTGGCCCGCGTGACGGACAACGCGCTCCGGCTGATCCGGCTCCCGATCGCCGGTAGCTGGATGGCCGTGCGGCTCGTGGTCGAGCGCACTTGGGGCGCGCCGACCGCGCATTTTTTCGCCTTCACCGTCGGCGCCCCGGTCATTGCTGGCCCGATTCCGGACGCTCCTTGGACGACACGCGCGGCGGCAAAAACCAGCCCGGCCTGAGAAGTCTGTAACCGCGGCTTGCCGCTTCGGCTGCGGCCCGGAGGTTTCGGAGATCTGGAGGCAGACAACCATCGGACGCATCACCGACAATCGCGTTCAGCCGTTCAGCAGATCACCGACGGCTTGCCCGCAACGGCGATTGTTCAGTAGCGGGTAGAACCTACGACCAAGTGCTCAACCCGCTTCGCGGGACTCCGCCACGGCACGCCGTATTCATTTCTTAGCGGGAAAAATGGCTGCCCGAGTAGGGGTCGAACCTACGACCAAGTGATTAACAGTCACCTGCTCTGCCACTGAGCTATCGGGCAATGATTCCCTTTCTTGAAAAGGGGCGGGGGAAAAACCAAGCGCCGCACCCCTTTGTCAACGCCCTTTTGCCCCAAAACCGCAGATTTTCCCGCCAGCTCCCAAGTTTTGGTTGCCAAGCCCCTGCGCCGACGCTTCTGCTCAAACTCTTTTCCACTACGCCTGCCATCAATTCCGGTGCGACAGGGGGAACGAAAACCATGAACCAACCGCTCACGCTCACCATCACGCCGCGCGCCCAAACCGGCCGCTCGGCCTCCCGCCGCGTTCGCAAAGCGAACCAGATCCCCGCGATCCTCTACGGAAAGCACACCAAGCCCGAGACGCTCACCGTTGACGCGCCCGAATTCACCCGCCTCGCCAAGGCAGTCGCCGGCCGCGCGCTCATCATCGAGCTCCAGCGCCAAGGCGGCGCCAAAGCCCTCTCCTTCCTCCAGGAAGTGCAGCGCGACCCCATCACCGACAAGTATCTCCACGTGGACCTCCAAGAGGTGAAGGCCGACGAGAAGATCGACGTCAACGTGCCCGTCGTGATCGTCGGCGAGGCCTTCGGCGTGAAGAACCAGGGCGGCGTCCTCGAGACCTCCGCCAAGACCCTCCGCGTGCGCTGCCTGCCCAAGGACCTCCCGCCCGTCATCGAGGTGGACGTCTCCGAGCTGAAGGTGGACGAGACCATCAAGGTCGGCGGCCTCAAGGCCCTCGCCGGCGTCGAGTTCCGCGATCTCCCCGGCCAGGCCGTCGTCTCCGTCCTCAGCATCGAGGAAGAGGCCGCCGCCACGCCCGCCGCCGGTGCCGCCGCTCCCGCGGCCGGTGCCGCCGCCCCCGCCGCCGGTGCGGCCGCCGCCCCCGCCAAGGACGCCAAGGCCGCCGCTCCCGCCGCCGCCCCGGCCAAGAAGTAATCCACGTCGTCGCTCCACGCCGCGCCCCGCGCCTTGCCGCCCGGGGCCCGCGCGTTTGTTCTTTGATCCATGCCCATCTCGCTCGTTGCCGGCCTCGGCAACCCCGGTCGCGCCTACGCCGCCACCCGCCACAACGCGGGCTGGATGGTGGTGGACGCCCTCGCCGCGGCGGAAAAGTTGTCCTGGCAAACCCAGGACCGCTTCGAGGCCGAGATCGCCCGCTGGGACTTCGCTCCCGGCCACACGGTATGGCTGGCCAAGCCGCTCACGTTCATGAACGAGAGCGGTCGCGCCATCCAGAAGCTCGCCGCCTTCCACAAGATCGCGCCCGCCTCGATCACCGTCGTGTATGACGATCTCACCATCGACTGCGGCCTGCTCAAGGTCTCGGTCAAGGGCAGCGCCGGCGGCCACAACGGCATCGCCGACCTGCTCGCCCGCATGGGCGACGGCTTCGTCCGCTACCGCCTCGGCATCGGACCCAAGCTCCCCCGCGAGATGGACATCAAGGACTACGTGCTCGGCCGCTTCACCGACGAACAAACCAAACTCTTCGCATCACAACTCCCCCGCTTCACCGCCGGCCTCCGCCTCCTGCTCGCGCAGGGGCCCGACCAGGCCATGAACCAACTTAACCGCCGCACCCTCCCATCCACATGAGCGCCACCGCCACCCGCAACTACCTCGCCACCTTTATCCTCGATAACCGGGGCAAGGAAGAGACCGTCGAGCAGATCGTCGAGGTCGTGAAGACCGAGATCGCCGCCGTCTCCGGCACCGTCGAGTCCGTCGAGAACATCGGCCGCAAGGACTTCGCCCGCGTCACCGACGACAAGTTCCCCGCCGCCAGCTACGTGCAGATCAAGTTCTCCGGCCCCTCCTCGGCGCCCTCCGCGCTCAAGGAGCGCCTCCGCCTCAAGCACAGCGTCTATCGCGCGCTGGTGCAGGCCGCCTAAGTCCGCGGGCCCGATTCGTCGTCGCGTCGCCGCCCGCCCACCCTCCACCCTTCCCGCCATGGCCAACCTCAATCGCGTCCTCCTGATCGGCAACCTCACCCGTGACCCCGAGCTGCGTGTCACGCCCAAGGGCACGGCCATCTGCCAGTTCGGCCTCGCGATCTCCCGCTCGTTCAAGGACGAGTCGGGCCAGACCCGCGAGGAGGCCACCTTCGTGGACATCGAGGCCTGGGGCAAACAAGGCGAGCTCATCGCCAAGTATTGCACCAAGGGCCGCCCCCTCTTCGTCGAGGGCCGGCTCCGCTTCGACCAGTGGGAAGACAAGCAGAGCGGGCAAAAGCGCTCCAAGCTCAAGGTCGTGCTCGAGAACTTCCAGTTCCTCGGCGGCCGCGAGGGCGGCGCCCCCGGCTCCGGCGGCCAGTCCGCCGGCCACTCCGAGGACGCCGACCAGGGCGGCTACGACCAGCAGCCGCAGCAGCGCTCCGCTCCTCCGCCCCGCGCCCCCGGTGGCGGCCGCCCGGCCCCCGCCCCGCAGCACGACATCAACGACGAGGACGTGCCCTTCTAAAAAAAGGCGCGCGCCCCACGGCCCGTTTTCCCGTCACCGACTCCCGTCCCCCGTCCGTATCCTTTTAACCAATACAACACACCTCCCACCATGGCCCACCATGAAGTCCTCCTCCTGAAGCCCGTCGCCAACCTCGGCGGCGAAGGCGACCAAGTGCGCGTCCGCGCCGGCTACGCCCGCAACTACCTCATCCCGCAGAAGGCGGCCGTGCCGCTCACGCTCTCCAACCGCAAGCGCGTCGAGTCGCTCAAGAAGCAGCGCGCCACCCGCGAGGCCAACGAGCTCGCCGGCGCCCAAGAGCTCGCCAAGAAGATCGCCAAGGTCTCGCTCGCCTTCGTCGTCAAGACGGGCGAGGGCGGCAAGATGTTCGGCGCGATCACCGCGGCCGACCTCCACCAGAAGTTCGTCGAGGCCGGCGTCGAGCTCGACAAGAAGAAGATCCACCTGCACACGCCGGTGAAGACCCTCGGCAAGCACGAGGTCGCGATCAAGCTGCACCCCGAGGTCAGCGTGGACATCTCCTTCGACGTCGTCTCCGAGAACCCGATCGAGGAGGCCCCCGCCGCCGAGGAAGCCCCCGCGCCCAAGACCTACTCGAAGTCCAAGAAGAAGGCCGCCGCCGAGTAAGGCGGCAGGGGCGTCCCGCTCCTGATGCTTTTCGATTCAGCAAAAAGCCGCGTCCGAGAAATCGGGCGCGGCTTTTTCGTGGGCAACGGCTGAGCTGCGACAGTCTTCCGCGGGTAGGGCGGACGTCGGCAGCCCGACGCCCGCACCGCGCCACGAAACGGCTCCGGCCCTCAGAACCGATACAGCGCGCTCACGCCAACCGAGCGCGGGTCGGCGCGGGTCTCGTAGCGGGTCGGGATGTAGTTCGGGTCCTCGTTGCCGAAGAAGAACACACGCTTCTCGTATTCCTCGTTGAAGAGGTTCCGCGTCCAAAGCGTGAGCGCCCAGTTGCCCCAATCGTGGCCGAGGCTCGCGTTGACCACGTTGAAGGAGCTGCGCGCCTCGTTCTGGTTGTTCGAGTCATACTGCTCGGCGCGACCCACCCACTCCACGTCGCCGAACCAGCCGCGCGGGGCGCGGTAGCCGAGGCCGAGCGTGTAGCCGTAGCGGGGCGTGTTGGCGAGGCGGCGGCCGCCGCCGGTGTTGCCGTTGGAAAGCGTGAAGGTCTCCAGGTCGGACTGCATGAGGCCCAGCGAGCCGCGGGCGGTCCAGCGCTCGGTGAGCGCGTAGCGGAGCTCGGTCTCGAGACCATACACGGAGGCGCGGTCGGCGTTGTCGGTGAAGAAGCGGTAGTTGCCGCCAAAGCCCGCCGAGTCGCGCACCTGCGTGTCGCGGCGGTCGGTGTAGAAGAGCGTGACGGCGCTCGTGAGACGGCGCTCCAGCCAGCGGCTGCGCGCGCCGAGCTCGTAGTTCCAGAGCGTCTCGGTGTCGTAGGTGAGCGGATCGGAGGCGGGGTTGATGCGGGCGTCCACGTTGACGCCGCCGGCCTTGTAGCCGCGCGCCGCCGAGGCGAACACGAGATGGTCGGGCGTGACGTCGTGCTCGAAGGTGAGCTTGCCGCCCCACATCACGTCGTCGAAGGACGGCGCGATCGCCTGCGGCGGGTCAAAGGTGCTGGGGCCCTTGCGGAAGCGCGTGCGCAGGCCCTCGCCTTCGACGTCCACGCCCTCGACGCGCAGACCGAGAATCACGCGGCTGCGCTCGCCGAGATCGTGCGCGCCCTGGCCGAAGAGGGCCCGGTTGCTCGCGCGATACTCGGTCGTGAGGCCGCGGATGTTGCCGGGGTCCTCGTTGGTGTAGCGGCTGTCCTCGCGGGTGCCGGCCCAGTAGGCGCCGAGCGTCCAGCGGGAGAGGAAGCCCTCGGTCTCGCCGTCGAAGCGTAGTTCCTGGGTGAATACCTTGCGGTCGCGGTGCAGCTCGCTGAAGCCGGCGTAGGAGGCGGAGGTCCAGTCGTCGTCGTAGCTGTAGAGCGAGTCGGCGCGGGTGGCGGTGGTGATGGTCGTCAGGCGGACGTCCTGCCAGCCGGAGTAGGTGCCGCGCAGGCTGCCGGCGAGGGCGTCCTGCTCGTCGCGGCCGGGCTGGTCGCTGTAGGTGTAGCGGCCGTTGTTATCGAGGGCGAACTCGTCGAAGCCGTTATCCTGCCGGCTCCAGAGCACGCCGGCATCCCAGCGCCAGAGCTGGTTGGGGTTCCAGGTGAGCTTGAGGCGCACCATGTCCTCGTCGCGAGCGTTGGTGTCGCGGTTGAGGAAGACGTTGCGGCGAAAGCCGTCGCTCTCGCTGTGCTGCGCGGCGATGCGGAACATCAGGGTCTCGGGCGCGCCGGGCGTGAGGGTGCCGCCGTAGGCGACGCCGATCTCGCGCAGGGAGTCGTTGCCCACGGTGCCCTGCACGAAGCCGTTGTGGTCGGGCGTGGGGTCGTTGGTCACGATCTGGACGACGCCGCCGGCGGCGTTGGCGCCGAAGGCTCCGGCCTGCGGGCCGCGCAGCACCTCGACCTGGCGCACATCGAAGGTGCTGCCGAGGCCGCCGAGGCCGGTGAAATCGAGATCGTCCACCTTGAAGGCGACGGCGGAGTCGGGCGTCTCGCCCTCGTATTGCGAATTCTCGCCGATGCCGCGGATCTGGAAGTAGCGCGGGCGCGAGGTGGCGCCGGTATAGGTGAGGTTGGGCACCTGGTCGGCGAGATCGCCGAAGTGGCGCACGCCGGTGGTCTCGAGCGCGGCGCCGTCATAGACGCTCACGCTGGCGGGCAAACGCTCGAAGGGCGTCTCCCAAAGGTCGGCGGTGACGAGCACGGGCTCGAGTTGCACCGTCTCCCCGGAGGCGGTGGCGCCCGGGGCGGGCGGGGGCGGCGGCGTCGCGGGCGAGGCGGCGTCGGGCGCGGGTTCTTGGGCTCGGGCGCCGTTCGCGAGGAGGGCGCCGAGGAGCAGGATCTGTGTCGGGAGTCGCATGGAGTGAGGCCCGACCCAAATCGGACTCCCGAGAGAAGGAGGGCCGCGCCCGCGCGAGAGATCGCACGGTGAAAACGCCGCCCTGCTGTTTCCTTCGCCGGTATTATCCGTTTCAGGTTCGAAGGGTCGAGCGGCCGGTCGCACCGCAATCTCAGTCCGCCGCGGCGGACACCCCTACAGGCAAGGGGTCCTCAAAGCGTCCCCGACGCGGCGCCGCAAGCGAAACTTTCCGCGTCTCCGCAAGCCGCTCCCCCGCGAGCGCTTCCGTGTCGGGGCCTCAAACGCCGTGCGCCGCCGCGCCCAGCTCCGCCGGGCTCACGGTGGCGGTGCCCATCTTCGAGACGACCACGCCCGCGGCGAGGTTGGCCAGGCGCGCGGCCTCGACCGGAGTCGCGCCGCAGGCGAGGGCCGCGGTGAGAAACGCGATCACGGTGTCGCCCGCGCCCGACACGTCGAAGACCTCGCGCGCCTCCGTCGGCAAAATCTGGTCCACCCGGCCGCCGCTCGAGACCGCCATGCCGTCGGCGCCGAGCGTGACCACCAGCGCCTTCGG
>JAUWBD010000016.1 GCA_030605125.1 Verrucomicrobiota bacterium
GCCCCATCCCGGAGCCCGCCTCCACCGCCTCGCTCGCCGCAGCCGCGACGCTCGGCTTCGCCGCTCTCCGGCGTCGCCGGCGCTAAGCTTTTCCCTCAACGTCAACCTGCCCCGCGCGGCCACGCGGCCGCCTTCCTCGCCCCATGAACTCTCGTCATCCCACCGCTTCCCCTCGCGGCTTCACCCTGATCGAGCTGCTCACCGTCATCGCGATCATCGGCATCCTGGCCGCGATCATCATCCCCACCGTCGGCGCGGTGAGAAAATCCGCCCAGGCCGCCGCCTGCACCAGCAACCTCCGGCAGATGGGCGTCGCGTTCCAGCTCTACGCCCAGGCCAACCGCGGCCTCCTGCCCCCACCCCAGGAACGCGACGTCACCTGGCCGCAGAACCAGTGGATGTTCAAACTGCAGCCCTACCTCGAGTCCCGCCGCGTCGGCGACAGCGCAACCAACAATCAGCTCTGCTTCGACGGCATCTTCCGTTGCCCCGGCAAGACGGATTGGAACCTCAACGGCGGCTCCGACGCCTACAAGGTCTCCTACGGCATGAACACCTTCGACGCCACCAACGCCGGCGAGCAGACGAAATACGAGGCGCGGCAGCTCTCCAGGCTCCAGCACCCCGCCCTCACGATGCTCGCCATGGACCGCGGCACCTTCCGCGAGGACGGCTCGATCGGCCTCACCGGCACCTACGTCATCAACCGCAACTACATCTACCGCGACTCCGTCGGGCTCCGACACAAGGAGCGGGACAACGTTCTCTTCGTGGACGGCCACGTCGAGGCCATCCCTCGCAACGGCCTCAACTACTACCTCATGAAGTCAACCGACACCGCCTTGCGGCCGCTCTAGTCTCGCGATGAACGAATCGCGCCGCAGGCAACTCCTCCAGGCGATGGCCGACCACGGCGATCGCCACTTCGACCCCTCGGCCGGCCTCCTCCGCCTGCCGATGACGAACTACCGGAACGTCCACGCCGAACATCTCGACACCACGCCGCGCCACCCGCTGCGCGAGTCGCTCTACTACGCCCTCGTGTTGCTCGAGCTCGCGGAACGCTCCCGCCAAGGCCGCGCCGAGACGATCCTCGACCGCGTGCTCGCCCTCCAGGACACCCGGGATCCGGAGGCGAAAACCTTCGGCCTCTGGCCCTACTTCCAAGAGGAGCCCGTGGCCGCCTGGCCTTGGCCGGACTACAACTGGGCCGACTTTAACGGCATGACGCTGCTCCTGATCTGGCATCGTCACCAACGCCGCCTTCCGGTGGAGCTCGCGGAGCGCCTCGTCACCTCGCTGCGTCGCGCCGCGCTCTGCATCCGGCGCCGAAACGTCGACCTCAACTACACCAACATCGCGATCAAGGGCACCTTCGTCACCCTCTCCACCGCCGAGATCACGCGCGACGAGGAACTTCTCACCTACGCGATGGACCGCTTGGAGCGCCTGCGCGACACCGTCGCCGCCACCGGCGCCTTCGCCGAATACAACAGCCCCACCTACGCCGCCGTCAGCCTCGCGGGCCTGCACGCCATCGCGACCTACGTCGCGTCGCCCCGTGCGCGCGAGCTTCTCGCTCCGCTGCTCGCCCGCTTCTGGGACGACGTCGCGAGCCGTTTTCATTCGGGACTGAAGGAACTCGCCGGGCCCCACTCCCGCGCCTACCGCCCCGGCCTCGCCTCCTCGCCTGGGCTCCTCGGAGCGCTCATCGAAAAAGCGAGCCGCGGAGCCATCGCCTTCTCCGCGCTCGATCACCGCGAGCCACTGGGCGCCCTTGCCGCCTGCGTTGTGCAGGTGGACGCGCCTCCGTCCGCGACCGCCGCGATCTCGCGCCCGGTCAACAGGACGCGCCAAGTCGTCACCCGCTCCCACTCGCGGCCCGAGGAGGCTCCGCGCGTGCAAACCACCCACCTCGCCCCCGACTTTTGCCTCGGCTCGGTCTCGTTCCAAGACGGCTGGGAACAGCGCCACAACCTCATCGCGTATTGGAAATCTCGTGACGGCGCCACCGGCATCCTTCGCCACCGCTATCTGCGTGACGACCGTCCCTGCTGCAGCGGTTACTTCACGGCCGCCCAGCAGGGCGGCGCCGTCGCCGTCGGCGCCTTTCTCGGCGCCTACGCCGACCACCATGTCTCCCTGCCCGTTGATCGCGTCACGGCCTCCTTTCTCGGCACCGTGCTGGAAATCGACACCGCCGGGGAAGCCGCGCAGGTCCGCCTCGCCGGCGAGCTCCTCGAGTTTCCCGCCCGCCGCAGCCTCGGCGTCGGCGAACCGCTAGAAATAGATCTTGAGAACGTCCGAATCGCCTTCGAGCTCATCCACCATGAGACCGCTCCGGGGGACACGCCTTTCGCGCGGCTCGAGCTTGCGGCCGAGGGTATCCGGGTCGTGCTGCCGCACTACGAGGGCGACCGTCGCGAGCTCCGCTGGAGCGACTTCACCCGCGCCTCCTCCGGCTACGTGCTCCGCATCGCCGGCGCGGACGAGGACTTGCCCGACGGCGCCGCCCTCCGCCCCACCTGGCCCGAGTCGGTGATGTCCCGTGAGGAAACCGAACTCTGGGCGCTCGAGGCCGCCACGGCGCCTGCCTGACCAGAGGGTCAAGCGGCGGCCCGGCGGCTCGCGCCCCGGCGACCGAAGCCACTAGGCGAACACGCCCCTTGCCAGCGCCGCGGCGCCGGGCACAAGGTCCGCGCCTACCCCGCCCATGGCGCGCCCCGACACCCAGACCCGGCTCGCGATCGAGATGATCCGCAAACGCGTGCGCCACGCCGACCACGTCGCCTATCGCCTGCCCGGCGAACGCGGCCTCGCCGTCGAGCTCGGCCTCAGCCGCCAGACCATCCGCCGCGCCATCGACCAGCTCGTCGCCGAAGGCCTCCTGCTGCGCGGCGAAACCGGCCGCCTCGGCGTCAACCCCGCCCTCGCCTCCGACGGCCGCGACCCGCGCCCACTTGTCGCCTTTCTCAATCCCGGCGGGGTCTCGCCCGAGACCACGCTCTGGCGCGAAGGCGTGCTCGGCGCCCTCGCCGGCCACGAGGTCGTCGTCCGCTCCCTCAGCTACGAGCACTACAGCGACCCCGCCGTCAGCGCCGCCCTCGAGGGCTTCGACGGCATCTGCTTCCTGCCTCTCGCCGGCGAGCGCACGCCGCCCTGGCTCGCCGCGCGCATGGTCGCCGCGCGCGCCCGCGTCGTCGTGCTCGACCACGACGAGAGCGCGGCCGGCCTGCGCTCCGTGATCGTGTTCCCCTTCGCCGCCGGGGAGCGGCTGCTCGAACACCTCCGCGGCCTCGGCCACCGCCACATCGACTGCTTCAACGTCCAACCGCTCAACACCGTGATCGCCGGCCGCATCGCGGTGTGGCGCGACTACCTCGCCCGCCACGGCCTCGAAGGCGAGCTCCTCAGCCATCCCGGCGACGGCTCGCTCGCCGTCGGCCACCACGCCTTCGCCCGCCGCCTCGCCCACGGCAAACACGCGCCCGCCTCCGCGCTCTACTGCACGACCGCCATGGCCGCGATCGGGGCCATGCGAGCCCTCCACGAAAGCGGCCTGCGCATCGGCGCCGACGTCTCGGTCTGCGCGGTCAACGACGAAGGCTTCGGCCCCTACCTCATCCCCTCGCTCACCTGCCTGCGCAGCACGCCCCGCGCGCGTGACCTCCGCAAGGCCGCCCGCTGGCTCCTCACCGGCAAGGGCTGGGACAAACCCAGCCTCCACCAACCCGCCGACGCGCCCTTCTTCGCCGGCGAATCCACCGGATCCGCGCCGGAGTGACGCGCGGCCACTGTTGGCATCGCGCCGCCCGCGAGCCGACTCGCGCCAACGCCGCCGCTCCATCAAGAACAGCTCCCATGCCCACACCGCTGTCTCGCCTCGTTTCCCGACTTCCACTCGCCATCGTTTTCGCCCTGCCCCTCATGTCCGCGCCCGACGAAGACACGCCGCGCCCCGATCCGCTCCGCGCCCTCGACGGCACGCCGATCACCACGCCCGCCGCCTGGGCCGAGCATCGGCCCGCGCTGCTCGAGCTTTTCCGTGAACACATCTACGGGCGCGGCCCCATCGCGCGCATCTCCGGCGTCGCCTACGAGATCGAGGAGGCCGCCGCGCCCGCCTTCGACGGCGCCGCGCTGCGGCACCGCGCACGGCTCGACTACGCCGGCCCGGGGGCCTCGGGTTCCATCCGCCTCACCGCCTACCTGCCGCCCGGCGACGCGAAGCCGAAGGGCGCCTTCGTGCTCATCGTGAACCGCTCGCGCCGCATCATCGACGAGGCCGAGACCAGCCCGCGTGAGTTTTGGCCGGCGCGCGAGATCGTGGCCCGCGGCTACGCCACCCTCGCCTTCCACTACGGCGACGTCGCGACCGACAAGCCCGGGGAGGCCTTCGACAGCGGCGTCTTCGCCGCCTTCGGCCCGAAAGCCACGCCCCGCGCGCCCGACTCCTGGGGCGCGATCTCGGCTTGGGCGCTCGGCATCAGCGCTGTGCTCGACTACCTGCCGCAAATCCCGCGCCTCGAAGGCGTGCCGGTCGCGGTGGTCGGCCACTCGCGCGGGGGCAAGACCGCGCTCTGGTGTGCCGCCCAGGATCCGCGCGTGGCCCTCGCCATCAGCAACGAGTCCGGCACCACCGGCGCCGCGCTCGCCCGCACCACGCGCGGCGAGACGGTGCGCCGCATCAACACCGTTTTCCCGCACTGGTTCGCGCCCAACTACCACGCCTACGCCGACCGCCACGAGGAGCTGCCAGTCGATCAACACCAGTTGCTCGCGTTGATCGCGCCTCGCCTCGTTTACGTGGCCAGCGCGAGCGACGACGCCAACGCCGATCCGCGGGCCGAGTTTCGCGCCTGCGTCTGGGCCGGCCCGGTCTTCGCGCTGCACGGGCTCGAGGGCGTGGGCGCGCCGGACTTCCCCGCCATCGGCGAACGCCGCCACGAGGGCGCCATCGGTTACCACCTGCGCGCCGGCGAGCACGACCTGAAGCGCGAGGACTGGCGCCACTTCCTCGACTACGCCGACCGGCACCTGCGATAGCGTCGCCCGCCTTTAGCAACTAGTTTCTTTACTCGAAAAGGCCTTAGATACCGGCCATTTTCAGCGAGTTTTCTACTGCACGCACCCAGCTCCACCCTCAATTAAGAAAATACTTTCTTTATTTGGCGAGATCTGCTTATTCAGGGGCGCCATGACCCCTCCGTTCTCCTCCCTTCGTTTGCCGGCGGCCCTGCTCGGTTTGGCCGCTGTTTTTGCTTTCGCCCCGTCCGCTCAAGCGGTGCTGGTCACCACTTGGACGCAAACCACCGGCACCAATGCGACCGGTCTCACCACCTCCAGCCCGGTCTTCGGCACGGGCGCGACCGGCTCCGGCAACGGCGCCCAAGTCTACGCCACCACGCCGACCTACACCTTGGCGGCGGTAGGCGATTCGCTGGTGTTCTCGGGCTCGGCCAGCTTCAACCTGAGCTCCGGCGCGGGCAGCGACCAATTCCGTATCGGTCTCTTCAATACCAACGGCAGCGCGGACAACACCGGCTGGCTCGGATACTTCGGCACCAACAGCGGCATCGGCGCCAACCCCAACGGCCGCCTCTGGGAGCGCAAGGCGGGCAACACCGCCGCCTATTTCAACAACGCCTCCGCGGCCGCCGACGAGCGGCAGGCCTTCGCCGGCACGCCGCCCAGCACGGCCAGCGTGAGCACGTTCCTTTCCGGCACCTACAATTTCTCCATCGGCGTCACCCGCACCGAAGCCGGGCTCAGCGTGGTCTGGTCGATCATCGGCACCGGGGGCACCAACTACACGATCGGCGGCACCTACAACGACACCACGCCGCTGACCTACACCTTCAATCGCGTCGGCTTGATGAGCGGCGGCGGACTCAACGCCAACCAGGTGAGCTTCTCCGGCCTCGATGCCACCTTCACGGCCGCCCCGATCCCCGAGCCGTCCTCGTGGGCCGCGGCCGCCGGTCTGGCCGGCCTCGTTTGCGCGGCCGGCCGCCGTCGTCGCCGCGCCTGAACTCGCTCGATCTTAGCACCGGCCCGGCCTTTCACGGCCGGGCTTTTTGTTTCCTCCTCCCTTTTAAGCCTCGATCGCGCCGCGCCCCCTCCGCCCATGTCCCCCGCCGAGCCGTCTCCCGATCTCGTTATTTCCTGGACCCGCCGCGACGTCGCGCTCGGGCCTCTGACCGCACGCTACCGCCACGACCCCGCCAGCGGCCGGGTCGATCTCACGCTGCTGCCCACCGCCCGCGCCGCCGAAACCGTGGCGCGGCGCGCCGAGCTGCGCGGTGTGGAGATCGACGCCTACGTCGCGGCCACGCGCAGCCCCATCCCGGCGGAGAAAATCGACGGCCTCGTTCAGATAAAGGAGCTCGCGGATGAGCAGGCCCCCGCCTTCTCCCAAGGCTCTACGCTGCGCAACAGCGGCACGGTGGATCGCCTGCGCCTGACCGACTTCATCGTTCTCGGAGAGGCGCCCGAGACCGAAGCCCGCGCCGCCGGCGACGACGCCCACAACGCCTCGCGCGGCGTGTGCATCCGCGCCACACTCACGCACACGCGCGGCTGGCGCGTGCGCCACGAGCTCTCGTGGCGCGCCGGCGCCGCTTGGGCGACGTCGCGTGTGATCGTGGAAAACCCGACGGCGGAACCCATCGCGCTCGAGCTCCTCGCGAGTTTCTCCCTCGCCGGCATCACGCCCTTCGCCGCCGACGACGCCCCGGGCCGGCTCGTGCGTCATCGTTTCCGCAGCGTCTGGAGCATGGAGGGCCGGCTCGATTCGCAACCGGTCGAGGACCTTCAACTGGAACGCTCCTGGGCCGGCTGGGGCGTGCGCTGCGAACGCTTCGGCAGCGTCGGCTCCATGCCGGTGCGCAACTTCTTCCCCTTTGTCGCCGTCGAGGATTCCGTCGCCAAGGTCACCTGGGCCGCGCGGCTCGACCAACCGGGCTCCTGGCAACTCGAGGTCTATCGCCGCGACGACGGCCTCGCGCTCTCCGGCGGCCTCGCCGACCGGGAATTCGGGCACTGGATGAAAAGCATCCCTCCCAGTGGCCGCTTCGAGAGCCCGCGCGCCTTCCTCACCTGCGTGGAGGGCGGGATCGACGAGGCCTGCGACGCGTTGCTCGACGCGGCGGAACACGAGGCGCGGCCCGCGACACGACGAGAGCAGGGCCTGCCGATCATCGTCAACGAGTGGGCGACCACCTGGGGCAGTCCCACCCATGATAATCTCGCCGCCATCGCCACACGCATCCGCAACTTCGGCGCGCGCTACCTCGTGATCGACGCGGGCTGGTTCGCCCCCGAGTCCGGTCCCTGGCACGTCGCGCACGGCGACTGGACCGCCTCCTCCCGCCACTACCCGCGCGGCCTCCGCGCCGCCGCCGACGCCATTCGCGCCCAAGGCCTCGTGCCCGGCCTGTGGTTCGAGATGGAAACCTGCGGCGCGGACTCCCGCCTCTTCTCCGAGCGAGAAGACCTGCTGCTGCACCGCGACGGGCGCCCGCTCACCGCGAGCGGCCGGCGTTTCCTCGATTTTCGCAAGCAGGCCACGATCGACTACCTCGGTGATCGGGTCGTCGGCGCCCTGCGCGAGGGAGGATTTGGGTATTTGAAAATCGACTACAACGAGACCATCGGCCTCGGCGTGGACGGCGCCGAGTCGCTCGGCGAAGGGCTGCGACAACACCTCGAGGGCGTGCAGGCTTTTTTCCGCCGCATCCGCGAGGCTCTCCCGGAGCTGGTCGTCGAGAACTGCTCGAGCGGCGGGCACCGTCTCGATCCCTCCTTCTTCGCCCTCTCGGAAATGAGCAGCTTTTCCGACGCGCACGAATCGCCCGAGATCCCGATCATCGCCGCGAACCTCCTGCGCCTCGTGCCCCTCACACAGTCGCAGATCTGGGTCGTCCTCCGCGCAAACGAGCCGCGCGATCGCACGGTTTACAGCCTCGCCGCCGGCCTCCTCGGGCGCTTCTGCCTCTCGGGCGACATTCTCTCGCTCGAGGCCGAGCAAGACCGCCTGCTGAAGCGCGCCATCGCGCTCTACGGGCTTTGCGAATCGATACTCCAGCGCGGTCGCAGCCGCCGCCATGGCCCCTCCGTCGGCGCCTACCGCCACGCCAGAGGCTGGCAGGCGGTCACCCGGCTCGGCGCCGACGGCGGCGAGATGCTGGTGGTGGCCCATCGCTTCGGCGGCGCCGTGATCGAGCCGCTCGAGGTCCGGCTGCCGCCAGGCGAGTGGCGGGTCGCGGAGCAGCTCGACGACCTCGCGCCGTCCCCTGCCCTAAGCGACGGCGTGCTTTGCCTCCCGCTCAGGGAGTGGCAGGGCCAGGCGTTGCGGCTGGTGGCGGATCGACCGGCCCCACCGGCGCGAGCTTTAGGCGCGCGCTGAAGCCCGCGCTGCCCGCGCCGATTTTCAGCACGAAGCGGTTCTCCCCCGCCCGGAGACGCACCGGCAAAAACACCGGCACACGGTGCGGCCCCTCCAGCGTGAGGATGCGTTCACCATTGAGCCACAGCCACGCGTAGTAATCGGCCGCCACGGACAACAGCGCCACGCCTTCCGTTTCGCTCCGCCACAACGCGCGCGCATAGGCGACGCCCGGCTCCTGCGAGCCTGTCAGGGCGCGGAAATCCACCAGACCCTCCTCGCCGTCCCCGGCCGACACCGCCCTCCATTCGACCGCCTCGTCCGCGTCCGGCGCGTTCTCCAAGCGCGGGAGAAAGGGCAGCCCGATGGCCGAGATCGCGTCGGCCGGCGCGCGGCCGTCCGGCGCGGCGGGCACCGGGAAGGGGCCCGTCCACGACCATGCCGCGGTCGGCACCGTCTCGAATCGCAGCTCGCGCAAAGTCTCCACACCGAAGGGCCCCTCGGCGGCGCGCTCCGAGCCGGCCTGGTTCTCTCCGGCCACCAGCAGGTAGCCGAGCATCACCGGCCCGCCGATTTTGGCGCCCGCGCCGCCGCCCGACGCGTCGGCGGCCGGCAACACGACGTTCAACGTGTGCTCGCCCGGAGGCAGGTCCGCCTCGGCCAACACCGAGCTGAAGCCGTTGCGGCCGTTGGCGACGACGTGCATCGGCGTCCGCCCGTCCACGTTGAGGAAAAACGTGCCGTAGTTCTCCCGCAGCGCGAACAGGACGCCGGCCGTCGTTCCGCGGAACGGAATGCGCAACGCCGCCCCCGGTCGCTCCGCGGCGATCCCGCCTTGGAAAAATCTTCCCCACCACTCGGTCGGCGCGGGCACGGGGCGCCAATCGCCGGCTTTGTCCATCCAGCCCTGCAAAGGCACGAGCCGCGCATCCAGCAACAAGGGCTTCACGCTCAACGGCGCGGGCAGCATCTCCCGCGGCGAGGCATCGCCCGGCGCCCTCCGCCGCGCCTCCTCCACCAGAGGCGACAACACCCGTCGCATCGTCTCGGCGTAGAGGGCATGGCCGGCGCGGTTCGGATGCACGTCATCGGAGAAATAGACGGACCACGCCTTGCCCTCCGCCGCGAGCCGCGCATCCACCGCCTCCTGAAAGTCCACCTCGAGCAGGCCGTAGTGACGGGCGACCCGCCGATGCCGCTGGAGATTCACCCCCGTGCGCGCCGCCGCCTCGAGGATGATGATCGCCGGCGGGCGCGGCGCGGATTTCAGGCGAACCACCAGCGTCTCCATGTAGCGAATGGTGGACTCGTCGGCCACGCCGCCGTCGTTCACACAGAACTCGATGGCCACTAGATCCGGCTGATGCGCGAGCACGTCGCGCTCGACGCGGAAGATCCCGAGGGAACTGCCCGTGCCGCTCATCCCCGAGTTGACCACCGTCACCGCGCTGAGCGGAAACACCTCCCGCAGCCAGTCCCCCACCCAGCCGGGGCCGCTCGCCTGGGTGATCGAGCCTCCGATCGCCACATAGCGGAGCGGCTCGCCCCGATGCGCCCGGGCAAAGGTTTCCACCACGTCGCGCCCCGGCTCGCCCGCCAGCGCCCGTGGCGCGACGAAAAGGACCAAGGCGACGAGCGCCGGCCAGACCCACCGCTTCACGCCTTTCATGGCCGGCAAGAGGAGTTTGTATCCATCATTTACCTACGCCGCGCGGCGCCGCCGTCGAGTCGCGCACCTCGAGCTTCACCGGCACGCGCTCCGAGACCGGCGCGGCCGCCTGGGCCACCGCCGCCGCCTCGCCGATCTTGCCCACTGCCGGGGCCTGCTCCCGATCCTCCAGCAAGGACACGAGGCGCGCCGCCGCCCGCCGCCCGATCTCGCGCGGATCCTGCGCGACCGTGGTCAGCCGCGGCCGGATATGCGCCGACATCTGCAGGTCGGCGAAGCCGACCACGGACAGGTCGCGCGGCACGGAGAGGCCGGCGTCGGTGGCCGCCGCGATCACGTCGAGAGCCACCCAGTCGTTGAAGCAGAGGATGGCGCTCGGTGGTTCCGGCGAAGCCAGGAGCTCCCGGGTGCGGACGTAGGCCTCGTTGGACTCGTATTGGCCGATCTCGCACAACCATTTCCCGTGAATCGCCACGCCCGCCTGCGCCATGGCATGCTGATAGCCCTCCAAACGCGCCCGGCCCGTGCTCGTCTGCCGGAAAAAGATGTTGGCCAGCCGTCGGTGCCCGAGCGCCAGCAAGTGCTCCGTCGCCGCCACCGCGCCCTCGAAATCCTGGCTGCCGACAAAGTCGTAGCACTCGCAACCGGCGAACACCTGGTCCACCACCACGATCGGACGGCGCAGGTTTCGCAGCTCCTGCAGATAGTCCTGCGACGGCTGATCCGCCGGGGGAAACATCAACAAACCGTCCACGCGCCGCTCGGCGAAGGTGCGCAACACCTTCTCCCCCTCATGCACGCAGAGGTCCCAGTTGATCACGATCGGATCGTAGCTGGCCTCGTAGAGGACCTTGAGCATCCCCTCGACGATGCGCCCGCCGAAGTCGCTGTGAAAATCGCTGCAGGTGAGCCCCACCGTCATGCTGCGGCCCCGCTGGATCGCGTGCACCAGGCGGTTCGGCCGATAGTTCGTCTGCGCCGCCACGCTCAAAATCCTTTGCCTCGTCGCGTCGGACACGCCGGGCTTGCCACTCAAGGCCTTCGACGTCGCACCAAGGGAAACACCACAAATCCGGGAAATCTCAGCGAGTGATGCCATAGCCGAGAAAGTAAGGGATCGGTCGATGCTAATGCAAGGGAATGTTCCGTGCTCCACGGCAAATTAAAACACCTCTAGAAATGCCGCCGCTTCCCTCGGAAATTGGGGCTTGATTTCCGACGGAGAAAGTATTTTCGTTCACACCGTCTTTCCGGCCCGTTTTCCCTAGGCCGAGCGATTGCCCTCCCCGTAAATCTCGCCCCATGCACCCCAAGCACCCCCACCCCGACCTTCGTCTCTCGATGCGCCCGCGCGCCCCTCGCCGGCTTCGCTCCTCCTCCCTCCCCCGCGGCTTCACCCTGATCGAGTTGCTGACCGTGATCGCGATCATCGGCATCCTGGCCGCGATCACGATGGCGGCCATCGGCCAGGTGCGCAGCTCCGCGCAAGCCGCCCGCTGCGGATCAAACATCCGACAGCTCGCGACCATGGCCTCCCTCCTGGCCGAGGCCAACCGCGGCTGGGTGCCGCAGGCGTGCTGGGCCTGGAAACAGCTCCCCCCCGGCTACACCCGCGTGCCCAACCTGCGTAGCGTCGGCTACACGGACCAGGTGGGCACCTGCGGCTCGGTCAATGACGGCACGACCTTCGCGCCGCACTACGGGCTCAACAGCCTGCTCGCCTCCGCGGCGAACAACACCGTGTATTACGAACGCGGATACTACCAGCTCTCGAAGATCCTCGGCTCGCGCACCATCCTCTTCGCCGAGACCAAGTGGGTGAGCGACTGGTCCTTCAACGCCAGCCTGGTCACCGACGCCGCGCCCGAGGGCGGCGGCAGAACCGGCGCCTACCTCGCCGCCAACAACACCTTCGACGCCCGCCACAACGGCAAAGGCTACGTCGCCTACGCCGATGGCCACATCTCCCTGCGGACCGCGGCCGAGCTCGCGGTCACCAACCCCGATCCGTGGCGCCAAGGCATCACGCAGTGAAGCGCCGCCCGCCAACACGCTCCGTCCCGAACTTCCCGCCCCTCCCTATGCTCCGCCACCTGCCCGCCTCGCTCCTCGCCGCGTCCCTCGCCTTGCTCGCGCCCCTGTCCATCCACGCCGCCCCCGCCGGCGGCAAAACCGCGCCGGCGCCGATGCTCCTGGCGAAGTTCAACTTCGAGGACACACCCGCCTGGGTGCCGAACTGGGGCGCCGCGAACAACGGCTCCTACAAACCCGCCACCGGCTGGAAAAAACCCTTCGTGGTGAAGCTCGATCCCGCCGATCCGCACTCCGGCGAAAACGCCCTTCGCTTCGAGCTGATCGAGAACCGCGCGCCCGACGAAAAGGCCGGCGAGCGCCTCGTCCACTCCCCGCAGATCGAGATTCCGACCTTCACCGGCACCACGCCGCCCAAGCTGGTCGTGCGCTTCGCCGCGCGCACCCGTGGCGTGTTCGAAGGCGGCGTCGGCATCCGCGTGCTCGAGCGCAACGACAAGCAGGCCAGCCTCGGCCTGCTGGGAAACAAGGAATCTTTCATCGAGCTGCCCGAGACGCCCGGTTGGAAGGAGTTCCAGTTCGAGGGGAAGCTCCGCACCAACACCCGCTCCATCGCCTTCATGGTGGTGATGTATAACCACCAGCAGGCGCCCGCCGCCGTCTGGATCGACGACATCTCGCTCGAATACCTGCCCGGCGAGTAAGCGCCGCCCGCGGCGGGAGAACGCGCGCTCGCGCGGATCCCCCTCCCCACTTTCCCACTCCCCCTTCAGGCCGGGCGCCTCCCGCGGTCGCCTGGCCACTTCTCCCTCCATGTCCATTCGCCCCTCCCGGGCGCACGCCGTCGCCGCGCTCGCGCTCCTTCTCGCCTCTCTCGCTCCTCTTTCGGTGCAAGCCGCCGAGCAAGCGGCTACGACCGCGGCCAAGCCCGCGGCCAGCCCCGCTCCGGCTCCCGCAAAACAGACGCCCGAACTCGTCTTCTCCTCCGCGGCGAAGGGCCACATCTTCACCGCCACCGAGGGCGAGATGCGCCTCTCCCTGCCGAGACAGGGCGTTGTCGGCGGCACCGTCACCCTCCGCGATGAGCTGGGCAACGTGCTCGCGACGCACCCGGTGCCCGCCACGGGCGCGCGGACGGACGAGGCCGACACGCTGGCGATCCCGCTCCCCGCGAAGGGCTACTACCGCCTCGAGGCGAAAGTCACCCGCACCGACGGCACCGCGGCCGAGACGAGCGCCTCCGCCGCCGTCATCGGCCCCCTCCTTGACGACGCGCTACGCATGCAGTCGCGCCTCGGCCTCTGGACCGTGCAGGGTGATCCCGACCTCGTCGTCGCCGCCGGCGCTCGCTGGAACCGGCGCATGACCTCGATCCACACGCTCGAGGAATCGATCCTCTCGCCCAACCCGCCGCCCACCGAGCGCGTGCTGTTTCCCGAGAGCCCCTTCACCCAGGTCGGCGTGCTCTCCTTCGGCCTCCCGCTCTGGATGATGGAGCCGATGACCCACAAAAAGAGCTACGGCAACCCCAGCGCGCCGCCCAAGGACTGGGATCAGCTCAAACAACTCGTCGCCGCGTGGGCCCGGCAGCAGAAGCGGTTCTCTCCCTACTTCGAGGTCTATAACGAACCCGAGTGGCAATGGAAGGGCAGCAACGAGGACCTCGTGCGCTTCCTCGCCACCATCGCCGACGGCATCCGCGAGGCGCACCCCGACACCAAAATCTACGGCCCCGGCTTCTCCTCGATCCGCATCAAGGATCCCGCCCGCCTCGACCTCGTCACCTCCGAAAAACTCGGGCTCTTCGACCACCTCGACGGCATCGTCGTGCACGCCTACGTCGATGGCACCCCGCCCGAGGGCGAGTTCATCCGCCGCGTCATCGACTTGCAAAACTGGCTCAAGGAGATCGGCCGTCCCGACTTCCCGATCCACCTCACCGAGTTCGGTTGGACCTCCGGCACCGGCACCTGGCAGAAGCCCGTGGACGAGATCACCCAGGCCCGCTACGTCGCCCGCTCGCTCACGCTGCTCGCCGCGCTCGGCATCGAGAACTCGACCTACTTCTGCCTCCAGTTCAAAGCCG
This sequence comes from Verrucomicrobiota bacterium, assembly GCA_030605125.1. GTDB lineage: Bacteria > Verrucomicrobiota > Verrucomicrobiia > Opitutales > Opitutaceae > IMCC26134_A. The sequence continues at coordinate 14,173 of JAUWBD010000016.1, forward strand.
CGCCCAACGCCGGCGAGCGCGGCTTCTCCCTCGTTTACGACAACGAGACGCCCAAGCCCGGCTACGCCGCCTACGCCAACCTCGCCCGCTGGCTCGCCGGCGTGCGCGGCCTCGGCACCTGGCTGCACCTCACGCCCACCACGCACCTGATCCTCTTCAACAAATCCGACGACACCAGCATCGCCGTGGCCTGGGACACGCAGGCCGAGCGCGTGATCGAGTTGCCGCTCGAGACCACGCGCCGCGAGAACCTCGTCGGCCGCGCGATCCCCTCCGCTCCCGAACTCGCGCTCTCGCCCAGCCCGGTCTTCCTCGAGTTTGCCGGCGGCCAGTCGCCCGAGATCGAGATGCTGCCCGCCGTGCAGGTGATGCGCGGCGGCGAGCCGCTCGCCCTGCCCCGCCCCGGCCAATGGATCGCGCCCGCCCCCCTCCACATGGACTCGGGCAAGCTCGCCGTCCCCGGCGACGCCGCCAACGGCGACTACCTGCTCCTCTCCCGCGTCGCGGACAAGTGGCTCGCGCAGCCCGTGAAGGTCATCCCCCCGCTCGAGGCCACCGCGCCCGTGCTCAAATGGCCAAAGGGGGACGCCACGCCCCGCCTCGTCCTGAATCTCACCTCGCACGCCCCCGCGCCGCTCGCCACCCGCGTGGCCGCGTCGCTCGAAGGCGTGCGGGACAACTTCGCCGAGTTGCCGCCCGTCCAGCCGGGCGAGAAACGCGACTTCTCGGTCCCGCTCCCCCACCTCGAGCCCGGGCGCCGCTACAAGGGCAAGCTCACCATCGACAGCCGCCACGACGGCCGCCGCGATCTGGTCGCCAAGCCCCTCGACATCACCCTGCTCGCCGCCGCTCCCGTGGGCCCCGGCCGCAGCACGCCCGACTGGAGCAAGATCCCCGCGATCGATTTCTCCGCCTGGGATCCCTTCGGCGGCCCGATCGCGCCCGAGGATTGCTCCGCTACCTTCCAAAGCGCGCACGATGCGCGCGGCCTCCACCTGCGCATCGTCGTCCGCGACGAGGAGCACCTGCAAACCCAGGCGCCCGAGCAGATGTGGTCGCACGACGCCATCCAGATCGGCTTCGACGCCGACTACGAAAAGAGCTGGGAGCCCAACGACCTCTTCGGCCTCAAAGGGCACCGTGTCTTCGAATACGGCATCGGTTGGAACAAGGCCGCGAAGGAGCCTTTCATGACCTGGCGCTGGATCTCCTACACCCCGGAGCTGCCGGTGGCGACGAGCGAGCCGCGCATCCGCCTGAAGGTGAGCCGCAGCGGCGACGAGACGATCTACGAGGCGCTCTTCCCCTGGGAAGTGCTCGGTCTCGAGCGCGCGCCGGAAGCCGGCACGGCCATCGGTATCGCGCTCGCCGTCTCCGATGCCGACACCGGCAAAAAAGGCCGCCGCACCCTCCGCCTCTTCAACGGCGTCTCCGAGGGCAAGGATCCGGAAAAATTCGGCCCGCTCTGGCTGCGCTGAGCCGATCAAGGCGAGGCGCTCCGCCCATGGCCGTCGCGTATTCGGAAAGTTGCTACAAAACCGCACGGCCGGCGGTCGCAACGGCCTGCGTCGTCGTGCTCGCGAGCCGCTCGCACTCGTTCAGCACGCCGCTGGCGCGAGCTGGAACAAACCGAACACGCCCGGGTCCTTCATCGCCTCGCCGAGACCAGGCGTGAGGTGGACCCACTGCTTGCGATGGCAGCCCGGCGCCACGACTCGGCCGCCAGTGTCGCCGCGAACCCAATCGCACCAGAGCTGAATATCACCACCCGTGACGCTGACGTCTCAAGGCGCGAGGGCCGAGACCGAAATGGCGCTTGAAGGCCTTGGAGAAGTGAAACGGGTCTTCGTATCCCACCAGCGCGGCGACGGAGGATACGTTGTGGTTCCGATCTGCGAGCAAATAGGCCGCGTGCGTTAATCGCTGGACGATCAAGCAGTCTATCGGCGCCTGCCCAAAGGCCTTCTTAAACGACGCGCAAAAATGGGGAACCGACATCCCCGCCATCGTAGCCAGATTCGCGAGTGACACCTTTTGCGTCGGCGCGGTGCCGATCCAGCGGCGCACGAGCATCAATCTCTCCTCCACCTGCGCACCGACGCCCCCGCCGGCCACGGCTCGGGCCTGCTCGTGCAAGCCGTTTTGAAACAGATTGCAGGCTATCGTGGGACTCGGCGGGAAATTGGAAACCAGCTCTTCGTAGAGCGCCAACATGCATTGCGAAAAGAGCGCTGGCGCCGCGATCCGGAACGCCCGGCCCACCGGCAACCGGGTTTCTCGCAGCCAACGGCGCACATGGGTGCCATCGCAGTGGATCCAGGAGTGGCTGTAGGAGTGCTGCTCATTGCCGTAATACTGCCCCTCCCCCGGGGGCCAGATCATCATCGTCTCCGGCGCGTGCAACGGCCCCTGCTCGGGACCGCGTGCGGCGTGCGCTTGGTCATGGAAGAGCATGAACAAATAATCTCCCGTTCCCCGAGGCCTGCGGATGCTGCCCGGCCGCATCCGTTCATGCACCCCTATCCCGGCCACGGTGAACCGCGGCGTATCCAGCGGACGAGGGGTGAAGAGGTGCTTGAAGCCCGCCGAAACGGCCGCGTGGTGGGTGGAAGAGGCCATAGCAAGATCCGACAGGATTACCGAGCGGCTTTTTAGGGGGCTGGCGATGAAAGACGCCGATTTTCGATAAAATCGTCCAGCTTTTCCATAATGGCGGCCATGTCCCCGGCCTCCCCGCCTTGGTAACATTTTCCGCGATGAACGCCTCTTCCGCCCCCGCTCCCTTCGCGCTCTCGCTGGGTTCGATTCCGCTTCTCAGCCGGGCCCAGTCCCGCTCCATCAGTCCGGAGAACTTCACCGGCGAAAAAGGCAAGGGCGGCATGGCGCCGGCCAAGCCCGATGGCCCCGCCCGTGAACTCGGCCTCGGGTGGAAGACCTCTCCCTTCATTCGAGTGGAGCCCGGCGAAGTCCGCGAACTCGGCCGAGCCGACGGCCCCGGTGTGATCCAGCAGATCTGGATGACTCCCACCGGGCACTGGCGCCACTCGATCCTCCGCATCTACTGGGATGATGCCGAACAAGCCTCGGTAGAATGCCCCGTCGGCGACTTCTTCGCCTGCGGCTGGCAAAAATTCGCGCAGGTCTCGTCGCTCGCCGTCTGCGTCAACCCCGGCAGCGCCTTCAACTGCTACTGGCAGATGCCGTTCAAGAAGAACTTCCGGATGACCCTCGAGAACGTGGGCCTCGTGCCCATGAATTTGTATTACCAAATCAACTACTCGCTACAGGCGATTCCGGAGGATGCCGGCTATTTCCACGCGCAGTTCCGCCGGGTGAATCCCCTTCCCTACAAGAGCGTTTACACGATCCTCGACGGCGTGGAGGGCTGGGGCCACTACGTCGGCACCTATATGGCCTGGGGCGTCAACAGCTCCGGCTGGTGGGGCGAGGGCGAGATCAAGTTCTACCTGGATGACGACGGCGAGTTCCCGACCATCTGCGGCACCGGCACCGAGGACTACTTCTGCGGCTCCTACAACTTCGAGGACCAAGCGACGAAACAGTATCGGGAATTCACCACGCCCTACGCCGGGCTTCCCCAAGTGCTCCGCCCCGACGGCACCTACCAGTCGCAAACGCGCTTCGGTCTCTACCGCTGGCACCTCATGGATCCGGTGCGCTTCGAGAAGAACCTCAAAATCACGATCCAAGCGCTCGGCTGGCGCAGCGAACACCGCTTCCTGCCGCTGCAGGACGATATCGCGTCGGTGGCCTACTGGTATCAGCAAGGTCCCGCGCGCCGTTTCCCGGCGCTTCCCGACCGCGACAACCTTGAGGTGATCTGAAACCTGGCCCGCGCGCTCCGCACGGTGCGCGCGGGCCGCGGCTCGAAAAAACGGGGCCGATTTGGCGCCGCCGTCGTCAACCGTCCCACCCATGCGCGCGGCTTGAACTCCGCCCGGCGAAATCCCTCCGACCACTCTCAGCCGAGGCCCTTGCAGGCGGCGTGCAGGATCTCGATCGGGTGCAGCGCCACGCGGCCCGTGCCGTCCTTGATCTGGTGACGGCAACTCGTGCCTGGCGCGGCGATGGCGACCTCCTCGGGGGTCGCGCGCACGGTCGGGAAAAGCACGAGCTCGCCGACCTTTTGCGAGACCTCGTAGTGCTCGTGCTCATACCCGAAGGAGCCCGCCATGCCGCAGCAGCCGGAGGGGATCATCCGCACCGAGTGGCCGCGCGGCAGCTCGAGCATCTTCACCGTCGGCGTGAGGGAGGACAGCGCCTTCTGGTGGCAATGCCCGTGCAGCTTGATCACGCGCTCGCGCGCCACGAAGGACTCGGGGCGGATGCGGCCGGCGTCGGCCTCGCGCGCGATGAACTCGTCGATGAGCAGCGCGCGTTTCGCGAGGGCGCGGGCGCTCTCGCGCAGCTCCGGCGCCACGAGGTCGGGATACTCGTCGCGAAAGCCGAGGATCGCGGAGGGCTCGATGCCGATCAGCGGCGCGGCGTCCGTCACCACCGGCGCGAGCAGCTCGACGTTGCGCGTCGCCAGTTTTTTCGCGGCGCGCACGAGGCCCTTGGAGAGGTGCGCGCGGCCGCTCTCGGTGTGCCGCGGGATCACGACCTCGTAGCCGAGGCGGTTGAGCAGCTCGACCGCCTTGATGCCGACGGGCGTGTCGCTGTAGTTGGTGAACTCGTCGCAGAAGAGGTGCACCCGGCCGTTCGGGTAGCGCAGGTTGGCGGGGTTGGCGTGGCGCCGGTGCCAGGCGGCGAGCGTGGTCTTGTGCAGGCCGGGCAGGCTGCGCCGGCGCGCGAAGCCGGCGAAGCGCTTGATCGGATCGGCGAGCGCGGGCGTGGAGACGACGCGGTTGTAGAGCGCGGGCATGAGCGCGGCGAAGCGCATCGACTTGGCGAAGCCGGCCACGAGCCGCGAGCGCAGCGGCACGCCATGCGCGTCGTAGTGGTGCTGGCGCCACTCGGCCTTGAGGCGGGCGACGTCCACGTTGGAGGGGCACTCGGATTTGCAGGCCTTGCAGGAGAGGCAGAGGTCCATCACGGCCGCGACCGTCTCGTCGTCCCAGGGATTGCGCGCCTCGGCGCCGGTGCGGCCGAGGGCCTGGCGGAGGGCGTTGGCCCGGGCACGGGTGGTGTCCTTCTCGTCGCGCGTGGCCATGTAGCTCGGGCACATGGTGCCACCGGAGAGGTGGGTCTTGCGGCACTCGCCCACGCCGGTGCATTTCTCGGCGGCGCGGAGCACGCCCTGATCGGCGTCGAAGTTAAAAAGCGTCTCGTGCTCGTGCCCGTGCTCGGCGCCGGCGGCGTGGCGCAGCGAGCTGTCCATCGGCGGCGTGTCGATGATCTTGCCGGGATTGAAGACGCCGAGCGGGTCGAAGAGCGCCTTCACGCGGCGCATCATCGCGTAGCACTCGGGGCCGACCATGAAGGGGATGAACTCGCCGCGCAGGCGGCCGTCGCCGTGCTCGCCGGAGAGGGAGCCGCGATACTTTTTCACGAGGGCGGCGACGTCGGTCGCGATGTCGCGAAACATCTTCCGGCCCTCGGCGTTCTTCAGGTTGAAGAGCGGGCGCGTGTGCAGCTCGCCGGCGCCGGCGTGGGCGTAGTAGATGCACTCGATGCCGTATTTGCCGCGCATGAGCGCGTCGAACTCCTCGATGTAGGCCGGCAGATCCTCGATCGCCACGGCGGTGTCCTCGACGATCTCGCGCGGCTTGGCGTCGCCGACGACGTTGTTCACGAGGCCCTGGCCGGCGCGGCGCAGCTCCCACACGCGGTCGCAGTCGGCACCGTGCAGGACCGGGAAGGCGTAGCCGAGGCCGGCGGCGCGGATATCCTCGGCGATCCGGGCGAGCGCGGCGTCGCGCGCCGCGGGATCGACGTCGCGACGCTCGACCACGAGCACCGCGCCGGGATCGCCCTCGACGAAGAAGCGGTTCTTCGCGTGCTCGTGGTTGGCCTTGGTGCACTCGAGAATGGTGCGGTCGATCAGCTCGCAGCCGAAGGGGCGGTGCCGCATCGCGATCACGGCCGCGCGCAGCGAGTCGAGCACGGTGGCGAAGTGCGCGCAGAGCAGGGCGCCGGGCGGCGGCAGCGGCTCGACGTTGAGCTCGAACTCCACGCCGACGAAGAGCGTGCCCTCGGAGCCGGCGAGGAGGCGGCAGAGGTTGAAGGGCTTTTCCGAGCCGGGATCGAAGACGCCGCAGTCGAGCAGCTCGTCGAGGGCGTAGCCGGTGTTGCGGCGCGTGACGGTGGGCTTGGGAAAGTTGTCGCGGATGAGCGCGCGGTTTTCGGCGGAGCCGAGCAGGTCGCGCACCTCGCGGTAGAGCCGCGTCTCGAGCGTGTCGGGCCCGGCGCACTTGGCCGCGAACTCCTCGCGGGTGAGCGGGCCAAAGGTCACGAGCGAGCCGTCGCCGAGGTAGCCGCGCGCGGTCACGAGGTGGTCGCGCGTGGAGCCATAGACGATGGAGTTGGCCCCGCAGGAGTTGTTGCCGACCATGCCGCCGATCATGGCGCGGTTGGCGGTCGAGGTCTCGGGCGCGAAGAAGAGCCCGTGGGGCCGGAGCGCGACGTTGAGGTCGTTGCGGATCACGCCGGGCTGCACGCGCACGCGGCGCGCGGCGGCGTCGATGGCGAGCACGCGGTTGAGGTGACGGCCGAGATCCACCACCACGCCCGAGCCCACCACCTGGCCGGCGAGCGAAGTGCCGGCGGCGCGGGGGATGAGCGGCACCCGCTCGCGGACCGCAAAGGCCACCAGCTCGCCCAGCGCCTCCTCGCTGCGGGGAAAGGCCACCGCGAGCGGAAGCTCCTGATACTCCGAGGCGTCCGTCGCGTAGATGGCGCGGACCGTGTGATCGAGGTGCAGCTCTCCGTCGAAACGCGCCGCGAGGGAGCGTAAACCGGAGACTGCCGCGGACGAGGAGGGGCTCATGGCAAGGTCTCGAAAACCGGCGCCACGCTCCATTGTCAAAGCCTCCGCCTCGTCGGCGACGAGTTCCGCGCCCGCTGTTTAGCGCTGCCAAGCAAGCTAATGAGACCGCGCGCCAGCACCGGACTTGTTTTAATACCATTTTTGGTATCTAAACAAACATGCTCCCCCGCACGTTCCTCACCCAGCTCGTTCCCGCCCGCGTCGCCGAAGCGATGCGCCGCGCCCAGGCGCGGATCTGGCGCCCGCTGCCCTCCGATGCGATCCGCGTGGAGCAGGCCGCGCCCACGCTGGAGTTTCGCAACGCCGCCCAGGTCCCCGCCTCCGACTTCAAGCCCCTGCCGGGCGCGTCTTTCCACTGGGGCCCGAAATACGCGCAGTCGTGGTTTCGCGTCACGCTGCCGCCCGCGACCGGCGCCGAGACGCGCTACTTCCGCTGGAACGACCAGGGCGAGGCGACCGCCTACCTCGACGGCGTGCCCTACTCCGGCCTCGACATCGCCCACCCGCAGATCCCGCTCCCCGCGGGCACCTCGCAGTTTCTCATCGAGGGTGTCTGCATCCGCTCCGGCATCTGGCTCGCCGGCGAGGCGGCGCGCATGGACGAGGAGGGCAGCCTCTACGCGCCCCCGCAGCTCCTCGCGCGCGACGACACCGCCTGGGCCGTTTATCACGATCTCAAGGTGCTGCTCGAGCTGCTCGAGGCTGAGTATCGCGAATACCAGCCCGCGCAATCCGGCCTACCCAAGCCCTTCACCGATCCCGTTCGCCACAGCCAGCCGGCCTTTCGCGCCAGCCCGCTTTTCCGCCGCCTCTGCGAACGTCTCGACCGCGCCATCGACCTCTACGACCGCGACGGCCTCGCGCCCTTCGCCGCGGAGCTGAAAAAAATCTACGCCGACCACAAGGCCGCGCCCGACTCCATCAAGGCCGTGCTCACCGGCCACGCCCACATCGACCTCGTGTGGCTCTGGCCCGAGCGCGTCGGCGAGGCCAAGGCCGTGCACTCCTGGTCCACCCAGACGCGCCTCCTGCGCGAGTATCCGGAATTCCGCTTCGGCTACTCGCAACCCGCCAGCTACGAGGCCGTGGGCCGCCGCTCGCCCGAGCTGCTCGCGCAGGTGAAGACGCTCATCGCCGAGAAAAAATGGGACGCCACCGGCGCCGCCTACGTCGAAGGCGACACGCAGATGCCCTGCGGAGAGGCGATCCTTCGCTGCCTGCGCATCGGCCAGGACGAGTTCAAAAAACTCCGCGGCACGCCCGCCGAGGTCTTCTGGCTGCCCGACGTCTTCGGCTACAGCGGCTGCATGCCGCAGCTCCTCCGCGCCGTCGGCGTGAAGAGCTTCTTCACCTCCAAGCTCTCCTGGAGCACGATCAACCGCTTCCCCCACTCCAGCTTCCGCTGGCAGGGCCCGGACGGCGCCGAGATCGCCGCCCATGTCGTATTGATCCACGACTACAACGAGTGGGTGGACGTGAAACGCCTCCGCGAATGCGCGCTCCACCACCAGCAGTCGGGCGTGCATCCCGAGATGCTCATCCCCACCGGCTACGGCGACGGCGGCGGCGGCCCCACCGAGGAGATGCTCGAGCGCGCCCGCCGCGTCTCCGATCTCGCCGGCATGCCGCGCGTGGAGTGGGGCAACATCGAGCCCTTCTTCGAGCGCCTCGCGCAGGTGAAACAGGATCTGCCCGTCGTCGCCGGCGAGCTCATGCTCGAACTGCACCGCGGCGTCTTCACCACCCACGGCCGGCTGAAGGCCGCCTTCCGCGCCCTCGAACGCGCGCTTCAGACGCTCGAGGCGGCCCACGCGGCCCGCGGCCTCGGCCCCATCGACCTGCACTATTGGAAGCGCGCCACCTTCTCGCACTTCCACGACTACATCCCCGGCAGCTCGATCTGGGAAGTTTACGCCGAGGCCATTCCCGAGCTGGAGACGCTCGCCGCCAAGGCCCTCGCCGAGGCGGCCTCCGTGCTCGAGGCCGGCGACGCCGCGACACCCGCCGCCGCCCGCGGCTGGTTCAACCCGCTCCCGCTCCCGCGCATCTGGATCGACGGCGACCGCTGCCACGAGCTCGCCCCGCTCTCCGGCGCGCCCGTCTCGGCGCTGCCCTTGCGAAAAGTCGCCGCGCCCTCCGCCACCGCCACCGAGCTGCGCAGCGACCGCGTGCGCGCCGCCTTCGATACCGAAGGCTCGCTCGTCGCGCTGGAGATCGACGGCCACCCCGTCGCCGTCACCGGGCACCGGCTCCAGGCCTACCCCGACCAACCGGCGACCTTCGACGCGTGGGACGTGGATCGCGCCGCACTCGTGCACGGCCACGCCGCGCGTCTCGTGGGCGCGCCCGTCGCGGCCGTCCGCGGCCTGGAGGCGTCCTTGGTTTTTGAATACGAAATCGTCCGCGCCAGCCGGGTGAAGGTGGTCTATTATCTTCGCGCCACGGAGCCGGTCCTCCGCGTGCGTTACGAGGTGGACTGGGCGGATCCGCTCCACTGGCTGAAGGCCGTCGTCACGACCGACTACCGCGGCCGCGAGGCCCGCTTCGGAGCGCCGGTCGGCAGCCAGCTCCGTGGCCAGTGGCCCGGCTACCCGCGCGAGGAGGCCCAGTGGGAGGTCTGCGCCAGCCGCTGGATGGTGCTCAGCGACGACGCGCAACACGACGGGCTCTCGCTCATCACCGAGGCCAAATACGGCTTCACCGCCCGCGAGGGCGTGGTCGGCGTGAGCCTGCTGCGCAGCGCGCTCGTCACCGAGGCCGACGACCACCCGAAGATCCGGGCGACGCCCGACCGGCCGCGGCACTCCGATCTCGGCCGCCACGTCATCGAACTCGCCCTCGGCCGCCACGCGCCGGACCTGCCCGTCACCGAACAACCCGCCGCGCTCGCCGACCTCCTCTACACCCCCTGCGTGCCCTGCGGCACGACGGTCTCCGCGGGACTCGCCGCGATCACTGGCACGCCCTCGGCGGTGCCGTCCTGGGCCGAGCCGCTCGAAGGCGGAGCCTGGGCGCTGCGCCTCCACGAGACACTCGGGCGCCGCGGCCGCGCGACCGCCGCTCCCGCGGCCGGCTGGAGCGTCGCCCCGGCGGATGTTTACGGAAAACCGCATCTCACCTCGGCCGACGCCGCGGCCGCGCGGGTGGAACCTTACGGCCTGCTCTCGCTGCGCTTTGCGCGAAGCTGAACAGTCCAAGATTTTATCATAACGAACAATCGGCCCTCGCGCGCTTCGGCGGCGAGGGCCTAGTGTTTTCCGCGATGCACTCCGCCACCCCGCACTCCCCCCGTTGTCCATCGCTGCGCCTCGCGCTCGGCATCCTCGCCGTAGTCGTCTGCGCCCTTCCGCTTCGCGCCGCCGAGGCCGCGCGCGACACGGTTCACCTGCTCACCATCGGCAACAGCTTCGCCGACGACTCGACCGCCTTTCTCCCCGGCATGGCCAAAGCCGGCGGCAAGAAGCTCGTGCTCTTCCGCGCCAATCTCGGCGGCTGCTCCTTCGAGCGCCACGCCCGCCACCTCAACGCCGCGCTCGCCGATCCCGAGGCGACCAACACCGAGGCGCGTCCCTACCGTAACAACGAAGTGCTCGGCTTGCCCGACCTGAAAACCGTGAGCCTGGTGGACGCGCTCAAGGCCCGCCCGTGGGATTACGTGACGATCCAGCAGGTCAGCCACCAGAGCTACAAACCCGAGAGCTACGAACCCTACGCCTCCCAGATCATCGCGAAGATCCGCGAGCTCGCCCCGCAGGCCGAGATCCTGATCCACCAGACCTGGGCCTACCGCGAGGATCATCCCTTCTTCAAACGCGGCGACGGCTTCACGCCGTTGAAGATGTATGAGCAATCGCGCGCCGCTTATCACGAGCTCTCGGCCCGCTACGGCGGCCTGCGCATCCTGCCCGTCGGCGACGCCATGCACCTCGCCCGCCAGACCCCGCGCTGGACTTTCGCGCCCGACGCAAACTTCGACTACAAGAACCCGCCCGTGGACCAGTTGCCCGACCAGCGGGCCAGCCTGATGGTCGGCTGGCGTTGGACCAACAAGGACGGCGTGAAGAAGATGGAGCTCGACGCCATCCACGCCAACACGCCCGGCCGCTACCTCGGCGCCGCGGTGTGGTATCAAGTGATCTTCGGCACGAGCGAGGTGCCGGCCGACTACGCACCAAACAACATCCCGGCGGAAGACGCCGCCGACCTGCGCGAGCACGCGAAGGCCGCCGTGGCCGCCCTCGCCGCCCCGGCGGCGGCGCGATGAGCCGTAACGATGCAGTCGAAGGCTGAGCAGCGGGGCGAGATGGTGAGTGCATTTCAGAGGCGAACGACCGAGGAATACCCGGAGGGTATTTCGCTGGAAGTGAGCCGCTGAAATGCGCCGCCGCAGTTCGCGCGCGAATCAGCGGCGGCCGCCGACGCGGAGCTGAATGGCATCGGCCGCGTGCACGAGCTCGGCTTCGTAATTGTCCAAGCCCTCGCCAAGGACGAGGCGCCCGGCGTAGGCGTCGGACGCGTCAAAGGAAACCAGCGTGTAGAGCCCGGGCGGGAGGCCGCCGGCCGCGGGCGGCGTGAGATCCACCACGGTGTCGTTGAAATGCACGCGCGCGCCACCACGGGCGAGGCCGGTGAGGGCGAGGCGTTCGGTGGCCGCGGGGCCGCGCGAGTTCAAGTCGATGGCGAGCCGCGCGCCGCTCTGGAAAACGACTCGCCCGCTCGTGGCGCCGAGCGAGAAGGTCAGCACCGAGGCCGCGGCACGGCTCGCGCCGCTCCTGTCGCCGGGCGCCACCGTGGCGCCGTTGGCGATGGTGATTCCGGCGGAGCCAGAGGGAGCGATGCCACCAAGGCCGCCGAGGGTGGCGCCGGCGTTGACGACCACGGGGCCGGAGCCGGTGGCGGAGCCTCGCGTGTTGTTCACGAGCAGGAGGCCTCCGTTGCACATGGTGGAGCCGCCATAGGTGTTGGCGGCGCGCAGGGTGAGATCGCCGACATCGGTCTTTTGCAGCGAGAGACCACCGGCGCCGATGTCGCCGTCGGAGATCGTGCCGGAAATCTCGACCGTGGTGCCGGGGCGCACGCGGAAACGGAGCACGTTGGCATGCATGCCGGCCGCGCCGGGCGTGGCGCCGGGGGTGAGTTTGCCGGAGATGGCGCCGGTGATGAGCGTGGTGCCTTCGGATTGTTGCACGCCGAAGAGGTGGGTCTGGTCGGAGGAGCCGCCGCGCTGGAGGGTGAGCGTGCCGGCGAGGGTGTTGTCGCCGTTGTCGAGGTAAAGATTGGCGGAATCGCCGGGACTGGTGCGGAAGAGCACGATGTCTTCGTCGATCACGACGCCACGGCTGACGTGCAACTGCGCGGTCTGCGTGACGATGGTGTTGTTGCCGGGGCCGGTGAGCCCGAGCGAGCGCGGGTTCATCGCGTAGAGATGACCGCCGGTGACGAAGGTGGCGCCGGCGTAGGAATTTTCCCCCGAAAGGTAGAGGTGGGAGCCGCCGCGCTTCACGAAGCCCTGGTTGCCGGCGAGGCCGCAGGGCAGCAGGTGGTGGCCGTCGAGCACGGTGATCGTGGGCTGTTCGTCGGCGCCGCTCACCGCGAGGGTGAGGCGCGAACCATTGAGGTCCCAAGGGCGGCGCCCCTTGAGCACGAGGTGGCCGACGGTGCGACCGGTGTCCACCCCGACGGAGATCGTCTGCGCGCCGTCGCCATCGAAGGTGGCGGTGGCATCCACGCCGCCGGCGATCACGCCGCCGACCCAGTTTTGCGCGGCGCCCCAGCCGCCGTTTTTGGGCTCGGCCCACTGGCCATTGACGGCGCGGGCGGAAGACTCGTGCGCGAGCAGGCTGGAGCCGAGCAAGGCGAGGGAAGACGGGAGGAGACGGGAGGCAAGGCGCGGGGTTTTCATGGGCGTGGAAGCGGGGGCGGCCGGGACGGAGACGGTAGATCGAGACATGAAAACGCGCCTGCGCAGCGGGGTGCGCAGGCGCGAGCTATGACCGGCCCTGAAGGGCCGGAGGGGAGTCTTATTTGCGACGGCGGCGGACGGCGGCGCAGCCGAGGGCGAACAGGCCGCCGAGCGCAGCCGCGCTGGAGGGCTCGGGGATGGCGCCGATCTGCAGCTGGATGCTGTCGGCGTTGAAGATCAGCGTGGGGCTCTTGTCGGCGTAGGCGGCGAGGCCGGTGCCGAGCGTCCAGGTGCCGGAGTAGGCGTTGGCGGCGCTGAAGGTGGCGAGGGTGTAGAGCCCGTCGGCGAGGGCGGTGCCGCTCACGGAGAAGTTGACGACGTTGTCGTGGAACAGGACGTCGGCGACGCCGGCGCTGAGGCCGAGGAAGGAGAAGCTCTCGGCGATGGTCGCGGAGTCGCCGTTGAGATCGATGGAGATGACCGCGCCGCTCGCGAAACTCACCTGCCCGGTGGTGCCGGACAGATCGAAAGACAGCTTGGCGCCGGCGGCGAGGGGGGCGCCGGCGGCGCTCACGTCGCCGGGGGCGACGATGGAGCCGCTCGCGAAGGTGACGCCGTTGGCGCCGCCGGGGGCGACGGTGCCGGTGCCGCCAAAGACGGCGGTGGAGGCGACGTTCACCGCGCCGAGGCCGGTGCCGGAACCGGCGACATTGTTGACCAGCAGCGTGCCCTTCTGGTGGACGGTGGAGCCAGTGTAGGTGTTGGCGCCGGAGAGGCGGACGATGCCGAGGCTGTCCGCGGCGGTGTAAACCGAGAGGCCGCCGGTGGTGAGGGTGCCGTCGGAGATCACGCCGGCGACGTTCGCCACGGAGGTGGCGGTGGTGGGACGAAACTGCAGACGGGTGGGGTCGGCATAAGCGCCGCTGGCCTGGCCGGCGGTGGCGGCGCCGCTGATGTTGCCGTTGAAATTGAGGACGCTGGAGGCGCCGGTGACTTGCACGCCGAACCAGTGGATGTGGCCGGAGCTGTTGGCTCCGGTGCGGTCGAGCAGCAGCGAGCCGGTCAGGGTGTTGGCGCCGCCGTCGTTGTAGATGAGGTTGCTGCCCACGAGGCTGCCGGCGGCGGCGCCGGTCTGGTTCATCCGCAGGGTGATCTCCTCGGCGGTGGTGATGTTGTTGGCGATGTGGAGCTGGGGAAACGCGTTCGTGGATTGCGAGATGATGGTGCCATTGCCGGAGCCGACGGCGCCGAGGGCGGTGTTGGACCGGATGGTGAGGTTGCCGTTGGTCAGCGTGGTGACGCCCGAGTAGGTGTTGGCGCCCGAGAGCGTAAGCGTGCGGTTGCCGCCCGGGTTCATCGTGAAGCCCTGCGTGCCGGCGAGGGTGGCGGAGATGGTGCCGGTGCTGCTGAGATTCGGGGTGCCGGTGGACGTCGCGAGGGTGATGACGCTCCCGTTGGTCGAGGCGATGGTGTAGGTGCCGTTGCTGAAGGCGATGGAGCCGAGGGTGACGTTGGTGTTGAGCTCAACGGTCTGGGTGCCGGTGGCCGAGAAGGTGGCGACCGCGCCCACGCCGTCGGCGTAGCCGGTGCCGCTCTGCCAGTTGGCGAGATCGGTCCACACGCCTCCGGTGGTCGTGCGTATCCACGTTTCGGATGCGGCGAGAAGCGGGCCGGCGGTGAGGCCGGCGAAGGCGGTGGCGAGGGCGAGGCGGGCGGTGAGGCGGGTTTTCATGAGGCTTGGAGGCGGGTTTCGGGGCGGGGAAAGAGAGCGGGGCAAGGCGGTGGCCTGGAGGCGCGCGTAGTGCGCGCCTCGATACAAGCGGAGGGGGCGAGACGGGGGCGGGCTAGAGCGTCTCGTAAGGGTCGATCTTGCTGCTGATCGGCGCGACGCGGCCGTCAAAATAGAGGACGTTGCGCAGAGTGTCGTGCACCGCGGAGGGGGCGGCGGTGGCGATCGCGCTGGAGCCGACGAGCGTGATGAACTCCTGGTCGGTGTCGAAGAGCGCCACGGCGGTGCGGGGCGAGGCGATCTCGGCCAGGCGAAGCGAAGGCGTGGACCACGAGGCGGAGAAGGGCCGCTGCAGGGTGTTTCGCGTCGTGCGCACCTTGATGCCAACGGCGTAGCTGGGCGCGGGATTGGAGGTCTCGTAGGAAGAGACCGCGGTCGAGTTGGCGCGGCACAACATGATCTCCACCTTGCCCGAGCGGCTGCCGCTGCCCTTCACCTGGGTGGTGAGATACGGCGACAGCTGGCCGGCGATGCTGCGGGTGGGCACGCCGTTGTCGGCCCAGTAGAGCGGACCGGCGGCGCCGGAGGCGCTGGTCACCGTGTGGCCTTCGCCGTCCTTGTCGGTGATCTTGTAGTAGCCGGGGAGGCCGCCGGCCTTGTTGTCCGAGACGAAGGCCAGCAGGGCGACGCCGACCTGCCGCAGGTTCGACGTGCAGGTCGCGCGATGGGCGCTCGCGCGAACCTTGCCGACGACCGGGATGAGAATGGCGGCAAGGATGCCGATGATGGCGATGACCGTGAGCAGCTCGATCAACGTGAAGGCGGCGGGGCGCCGGGCAAAGCGTCGGCCGGGGAGGGATTTTGCACGATGCATGGGGATCAGGGGGTGAGGGGTTGTAGTGACGGGGAGACTACTTCATCGGGTTGCGAAGCTCGCCGCGCTGGCGGTAGCGATACATGTGCTCGCCGACGGCGCGGGCGGCGGAGGTGAGCAGCGGATAGGGCGTGTCGGCCACGTCCACGAAGCCGATGGCGTAGCCCTCGCCGTCCCAGCGGCCGGTGAGCGGCTGGTCGCGGAACTGGAACCAGTGGGTGCCGACGATCTTCGGGTGGACGAGCGCGCCCTGGAGGAAGCGGGTGTAGGCGAGCGCGCGCTCCTCCTGGGTGAGGCCGGTGGGGTTTTGGCCGGGGGAGAACATGCCGCGATCGAGCACGCCGAAGTGAAACTCGCCGATGAGGACCGGCATGTCGGGGAAGCCCTCGGCGTCGAGGTTGGCGACGCTGTGCGCATAGACGTTGGTCGTGAGCACGTCGCAGTATTTCGCGCTGGCCTTGAAGAGGGCGGGGCGCACGGCGTCGGTGGAGATGAAGCGGCTGCCGAGGTAGAGGCGGTGCGGGGCGACCGACTTGATGGCGTCGCGGCAGAGGCGGAAGTATTGGTCCACGGCCTTCTCGAAGAAGACCTGCGAGTCGGGCATGTAGGCCGAGCGCTCGGCGGGCAGCTCGCGGTGCGCGAGCAGGGCCTCCCAGCTCGCGTGCTCGGTCTTCCAGGCGGCATTGAGCTGCTCGATCGTGCCGTATTTGGCGCGGAGGTCCTTCACGAACTCGATCTTCGCGGGCTGCGTGGCAGGGCTGCGAAGCACGTCATCGCCGAAGGTCTGGCGGCCGCGGTTGCCGTAGTTGAGCTCGTTGTCGATGAAGTAGCCGATGCACATCGGATCCTTGATGGATTTGGCGACGATCGGGGAGGCGGGCCGGGCGAGCAGCTGGCTTATAGTGTCGGCGTAGGAGGAATCGAATACGTCGAAGAACTTCAGCCTGCTGCCGGCGATCTTGGGGAGCTTGTCGTGCAGCTCGGCGAGCTGGAGGGTGTAGGGCGTCTTGCCCTGCTCCATGATGTCGGCGATGCCCCAGGCGCCGATCGTGTTGACGCCCCAAGCTTCGAGGCGTTTGGCGAGCGTGCCGTAGAACTCCTTCTCGTAATCGGCACGGCCGTATTTGCGCTGCAGGTTGAGGTGGTTGAAGGGCAGGACGTCGGCCTTCACGTCGAAGTTGAACCAATGCTCGTGGCCCCGGGTGCGGGTGCCGTCGGTGCTGGCGCGGAGCACGTCGATGCCATGCGAGAAAAATAGGCGCCCCTCGGGGTCCACGAAATACCATTTGCCTTGGTATTTCTCGGTGCGGAAGTGCCCGGTGGCCTTGAGCTGCGGGCCGTTTTTCCAGCCACCGAAACGGTTCCACTCCTTCGGGCGGCGGGAGGCGGCGAGCTCGCGGTCCTCCTTGGCGCGGGCCTTTTTCAGGTCGGCGTCGGAATGGATTTTTTCCGGCCAGTCGCCGTGCACGAATTGCCCGTAGGTGTCGATGAAGGGCATGAAGGCCTCGTCGGCGACCTTGGCGGCGACGTCGGGCTCGCCGACGAGCCGGAGGTTGGAGATGCGGCAGTCCACGAGGCCGGGCGTCTTGCCCTCGAAAGGCCACTGCATGTAGAGCTCGATCGGGTTGACCTTGGTCGAGTCCACCGTCTTCGGGCCCGGCACGCCCTTTGGCGTGGAGTAGATCGTGCGGTGGGGGACGAGGAGATTGAGGGTGCGCTTCTCGCCGGGGTTTACGCCGACGCCGCTGTTGACCTCGGTGAGGGTGCGGTCGGCGCGCTGCCCGCTGGAGACGTGCATCGTGAGCCGGAGCTGGCGGGTCGGGTGAAGGTTCTCCACGTCCACGGCGAGGACCTTCCCGCCGGAGAGGTCCCAGGTGTCGGCGCCGCCGGGAGGCAGGAGGCGCACGCCGGAATCCCAGCCCGGATCGTCGAAACGGATGCGGATGCCTTGGCTCGTCCATTCGAGCTTGGCCGAGCCCTTGCGCTGCATCTGCGCCTCCTGCAGCGGAAGCGCCGCAGCCGCGACCGGGAGCGAGGGGAGGAAGCAGGCGAGGCCAAACAAGCAAGCGCTCAGGGAGCTGCGGAGGGAGAGAACCATGGACGAAGACCGTTGCGGGGGATGAGGGGGAGGGGTGGGAAAAACCTCCGGGAGGGGGCCCGGAGAGAAAATCAGCCGGTGTGACGAATTTGTTTTTCTAAATGCGAAACTCTTTTATTCCCGTCAAATCGGAATCGGCTTCCCTGCCTCCCCAATTCATGCCCTCCAGTAGCATTGCCCAGCCGCTTTCTCTGCTTATACCTATACTTGAACTGGTTCCGTAGTCTCCATCGCTTTTTCACCACAACCTCGTCTCATCCTCCCCATGAAGCCGCCCCCCCCCTCTCCCCTTGTCGATGGAGCCACCGGCACACCCGCCGAGGCCGGCCCGGCCGCCTCCCCGGGCGAGGCGCGCGTGAATGTTTACCACGTGGCCGAGCGCGCAGGCGTCTCGCCTGGCACGGTGAGTCGAGTGCTCAACAACCGCGGCCGCGTGCACACCGACACGCGCGCCCGGGTCTTCGAAGCGGCGCGCGCCCTCGGCTTTCGCCCGCAGGTGCAGGTCCGCACCAAACAGGTCGCGGTGGTCGCCGACAACATGTGGGAGGCCATGCGCAACTGGGGCTACTACCGCGAGGTCTGGTCGCACATCGCCTTCGCTCTCTACAAACGCGAGATGGCGATGATCCTCCCCGACGACCCGGGCGACCTGCGCCACAAACACCTCGACGGCGTGATCGTGATCGGCGAGTGCCCCGCGCTTCAGCCCATGCTCGACGAGCTGCGCCTGCACACACCCGTGGTGCTCACCGATGACTTCTCCGCGGCCGCGGCCGCCTGCCACGTCGTGCGCAGCGACCAGGCGCTGACCGGCCGCCTCGCGGCCGAGCGCTTCATCCGGGCCGGACGCCGCAAACTCGGCTTCGTCGGCTCTTGGGGCGCGCAGGACAAGGTCGCGCTCGAGGGCTACCGCGCCGCCATCCTCGCAGCCGGCCTCGAGCCTCACGAGGAGCTTTTCGTGCTGCGCGACCAGGAGGTCACCTTCTACGGGGCGGTCGGGCGCGTGGTGCGGCTCGGGGCCGATGCCCTGCTCGTGCCCGGCGCCAACTACGAGGCGCTCGAGGGCGTGAACGTCCTGGCCAACGTCCTCCGCCTCCGCATCCCGCAGGACGTCGCGCTGATCGGCGGCGAGCTGCACGGCGTATCCAAATTTCTCACACCACCGATGACCACGATCGAGCAGCCGCTCGGCGAAGTCGCTGAACGCGCGGTCGAGGTGCTCACCGCCCTCATGCGCGGAGAATCCGCTCCGCTCGAGCACACGCTCCCCGTGCGCCTGATCGCGCGCGAGTCGGCCTGACCGTCCGCGGCATCAGCCCGCCACCGTCGCCCGCGATCCCACCGTCCCCCCCTCCTGCCACGCGCCGTCGAGCAGGATGCGGCGCGGGATCCGCGGCACGCCGTATTCGCCGCGGTTGAGCATGCCCACCAGAAACTCGCCCGCCGTGTGCCCGATCTCGAGCGAGGGCTCGAGCACGCCGGCGTGGTCTGTATTCGATTTTTGGAGACTAGGCGAGACATAGGCCACGTCTTCCGGCACTCGCAGGCCCGCCTCGCGCAGCCAGTCGAGGATGTGACGATCCACGACCAGCACCGCATCCGGCCGATGCTCCGCCATCCAGCGAAGAAACAGCTCGCGGTTCTCCTCCGAAAACAGCGTGGGCCGCCGCTCGATCCGCAGGGTGGGCAGCGCTCCGCCCCACTTCCCCTCGAAAGGCGGCGTGCGAAAGGCCGCCGTCCACTGCTCCGCCACCCGCTTGCTGATCTCGTCCCAGGTCACCAGGCCCGGCCGCCGGTATCCGCGTCGGTGCAGCTCGCGCAGGCAGATTTGCATGTTCTGGTAGTGCGAGGTCGTCACGAAATGCAGCGCCGGCTCCACCAAGGTGTGCCCGAAGGCCACCGCGGCGAAGCGATCCCATGGAAAATCCAGCCGCGCCTCGAAGGTCGGCATCGGACTGACCAACACCCCGCGAATCCCGCGACTCTCCAGGATCTGCGCCGCCCGCCGCGGGCTCATCCCCGCCTCCTGCAGCCAGAAGTCGTCCACCTGGTAGCCGTGCCGCGCCAGCGCCTCGCGCGCGCCCTCGCGGTAAAACTCGAAAGTCTCGCAACGCCAGCCATCCCGCGTCGGAAAACTCGTCAGCCACGCCACGGTGCCATGATAGGGCGTCGGTCGGATCGCCGTCCTATAGGTGCTCAACGCCGAGAGCATCGGATCCGGCGCGTAGCCCAGCTCGCGCGCGATGCGCCGGATTTTCTCCTGCGTCTCCTTCTGCACGCGCGGATCGTTCTTCATCGCCCGCGCCGCGGTGGTCAGGTGCACCCCGGCCTTCTCCGCCACGTCCCGCAACACGATGCGTTTTTCCGTCATGGTGCCCCTTTGTCTCGACCTCGCGTCCGACGCTCAAGCGCTCACGTGCAGATCGGGCAATGTTTTCCCCTCGACCCAGCTTCCCTGCGTTTGCACGTCCGCCGGCTCCTCCGGCAGCCCCGTCTCGTTGTGCAGACGCGCCTGCATCACGAGATCGATCGCATGCCCCGCCATGCGTTCCGGACTCTGGTGCACGCCGCTGATCGGCCCGTCCCGCCGGTAAACATCGAGCGCCAAAAAACCCGGCACCTTGGCCGAGCTCGGCGCCGCGCGAAACACCTTCAACCACTCCTCCGTGTCCGCGATCACCACATCGGGCGAAAGCGCGCGCAACCGGACCTCGATCTCCGCCGCGTCCCGCGACTCAAGGTGCAAGACCCGCCACGCCGGGCCCGCTTCGTGCGCGAGAAACGCCCCGGTATAGGCGCGCTGCATGCGCTCCTCCAAGTCCACCAGCGAGAGCAACACCGGCCGCCGGTAGCCGCGCTGGCGAAGCCGCCCCAGCACGTTCACCATCGAGCCATAGTGGTTGTGGTGCACGCAGTGAAAAGCCGCCCCGCTCAAGGAGCGGCCGATCGCCACCGTGCTGAAGCGGTTCCAGCCGAGGTCCGGAGCCTCCGTGCCCGGCACCGTCGGAGGGGTGAGCACCAAGCCCCGGATGCGACGCGCCTCCAACGTGCGCACCAATGCCGCCTCGCCGTCCTCCCTCAACACGAAGTGCGTCAGTCGGCAGCCGTGCTTCTCCGCCGCGGCCGCCAGCCCCGACCGCAGACGGTTCGCGAAACTCGCCGGCGCCACGCTCTGCCCCCAACGGTCCGGCCACCACAGCACGCCCAAAGTCTCGCGGTAATCCACCGGCTTCCGCCGCGCGAAGCTCGTCATCACCTCGCTCACCAGCGGGTCGGGCCGATAGCCACGCCGCTCCGCCTCCGCCAGGATGCGCGCACGCAGCTCCGGCTTCACCGAAGCCTCGCCGCGAAACGCGCGCGAGACCGTGGAGCGCGACGTGCCCATCGCCTCCGCCAGGCTGCGGACAGATATCGGCGCCGTTGGCTTGCGTTGCTCGGGGGGAGGCATGGGCGAAACGAATAAAGGGGTGCCGGGGAAGAGTTGGGACTGTCCCATTCTTGTCACGGTTTATCTCGCTCCGGCGTCGTGGTTCGCTCCGTCCCGAACCCAAAACCCCATGCCCTCCCTCGCCGCTTCACGCATTCTCCTCTCCGCCGCCGCCCTTTCGCTCGGCGCGACCGTCGCCTCCGCCGCCACGCTAAGCTTCAGCGTCACCGGCGACGCCAACATCCGCCCCAACACCGCCAACACCAACGGCAGCCAGCTCGTCCTCGTCGGCGACACCACCACGGCCAACGACTACCTCCGCGGCCTCTTCAGCTTCACCCTCGACAATCCCGCGCTCGTGGGCGCCACCATCCACAGCGTCTCGCTCCGCCTCTTCGTCGAGACCGCCGACGGGACATCCGCCGACCGCAACGAAGTCATCCAGGTCTTTCAACTCAGCCGCGCCTTCAACGAGACCCAGGTCACCTGGACCAACGCCACGACCACGACCCCCTGGACCACCCCCGGCGGCGACTTCTCGACCACCCTGCTCTCTTCGGTGACCGCCAATCCCCGGACGGTGACCGCCAACCAATCCCTGACCTTCGACTCGTCGTCCGCCTTCGTCACCAGCGTTATCAACACGCTGCAACAGCCCGACAAGACGCTCAGCCTCCTCCTCAAGCTCGAGACCGAAAACAACCAGCGCTCGATCTTCCGCTTCTACGCCGGCACCACCACCAACCCGAACCTCGCGGCCGCCGCGCTTCGACCCCAGCTGCTGATCGACTACACCGCGGCGCCCATCCCTGAGCCCTCCGCCTTCGCCGCGCTCGCCGGCCTCGGCGCCCTCGGTTTCGCCTCCCTCCGCCGCCGACGCCGCTGAGCGCCACCTGCGGCAGCTCCAGCCGCTTCTCCTCTTTTTCCACTTCGCGGCTTCGACGCCGCGAACAGGGCCGGCTTTTGCCCGCGCCCCTCCCCCGTCTCGATGAAACACCTCTTCTCCCCTATGCTCCTCGTCGGCGCCTCGCTCGGTCTCTCGCTCCACTCCCCGGCCGCCGCCGAAGTCGTCACGCTCCGGCCGGTCGCCGACGTCACCATCCGCTCCGACCAGGCGAACACCTCGCAGGCCCCGAGCCAGCTCCTCCTCGTTGGCGACACCGGCGCACCCCAAGGCGCCCTCCGCGCCGCCCTCGGCTTCGACCTCGCCGCCGCGCTCCCCGCCGACGCCGTCATTCGCTCCGCCTCCCTCCGCCTCGCCATCGACGGCCCCGACCGCGACAACGCCGACGCCACCGACACGATCCAAGTCCACCTGCTCAACGAATCCTTCGCCGCCGACTCTGCCACCTGGACCCGCCGCGATGCCACCGCGCGCTGGGCCGTCCCCGGCGCGCTCCCGCCCGGCGCCACGCCCCTCGCCACCGCCGAGGCCAACGCCGGCACCGCCACCCAAGGACAAACCATCGCCCTCGGCGGTCCCCAGCTCCTCCGCGCCCTCGAATCGCGCCGCGCCGGCCGCCTCGATCTTCTCGTGAAGGTCGCCAACGAAAACTCCGCGCGCGGCGTCTTCCGCTTCGGCTCCAGCCGCGCCCGCGTGCGCACCCCTCTCCTCGTCGTCGAATACGACCTCGCCCACAACCCCTCCGGCGTCATTCCCATCCCCGGCCACCCCGAGCGCCCGCTCAGCCCGCGCTATCGCGTCTCCGTCGGAGGCCGCCCCGTCGAGGTCCGCGCCGAACGCTTCGACTTCGACGTCGCGATGTTCGACCTCCCCGCCCACGGCGCCCCGGTCGAGATCGAGCTGCCCGCCGACGCGCCTCCCGTCACGCTCAAGCCCGCCCGCCACGGCATCTCCGTCTCCCGCGAGGGCCGCGTCCTCCGCTTCGACCTCCTCACGCCCGCCAAGCTCGTGCTCCAGGCCGAGGGCCTCGTGCCGCTCGCCCTCCTCGCCACGCCCCTCGAGACCGACGTCCCCTCTCCCGACTCGCCCGACGTGGTGTATTACCCGCCCGGCGTCACCGTGGCCGGCGTCATCCGCCCCCGCAGCGGCCAGACGCTCTACCTCGCCCCCGGCGCCTTGGTCAAAGGCCGCATCGAGGCCAAAGGCGTATCCAATGTCACGATACGCGGCCGCGGCATCCTCGAGACCTCCGGCTACTCCAAGCGCGAGGACAAGACCCACGGCATCCTCTTCGAGGACGCGCGCCGCATCCGCATCGAGGGCATCGGCCTCCGCGCCCACCACACCTGGTGGCAGACCCTCTTCCTCAAGGCCCGCGACATCGAGGTCGCCCACATGAACCTCTTCGGCGTCGGCGTGAACACCGACGGCATCGACATCGACGGCGTGCGCGACTTCCTCGTGCGCGACACCTTCATCCGCGCCGAGGACGACGGTCTCGGCTGGCACGCCCTCGACGCCGAGGCCAACGGCGAGCCCGGCACCGAGCGCGCCTACGCCCGCGACCTCGTCATCTGGAACACCCACGCCGGAAACGGCATCCGCCTCGGCGCCTCCATGGAGGCCCAGCTCTGGCGCGACATCGTCGTCGAGCGCACCGACATCCTCATGCACGCCGGTTCCGGCATCTACAGCGACTACTCCGACTGGGCCCTCTCCGAGGACGTCGTATTCCGCGACATCACCATCGACCGCCCCAAGGAGCCCATCGTCTTCAAGATCCTCAAGACCCACTACAGCAACAACACCGGCTTCCTCGACGCGCGCGGCCACATCGAGCGCCTCGTCTTCGAGGACGTCACCATGGCCGGCGGCCGCATCACCCTCCTCGGCCACGGTCCCGGCGCCGGCATCGACCAAGTGCGCTTCATCCGGTGCACCAACGGCGGCCGTCCCCTGCGCTCGCTCGCCGACATCACCGTCAACGCCCACGTCACCGATGTGCGCTTCGACGAGCCGCTGCCGCCGCGCCCCGCCACGCCCGCCGGGCGCCACGAGGCCGAGCACCTCGACTCCTCCACCAACACCCGCCCGCAGCTCCCCTTCCTCGACCCCCTGCTCAGCGGCGGCAAAGGTCGCGCCCTCCTCGCCACCGCCCTCGGAGACCACGTCGAATACACCTTGGAAAATCTGCCCGCCGGCCCGCACCGCCTGCGCCTCGGTGTCCTCCGCTCCCCGCGCTCCGGCAAGTTCCGCCTCTCGCTCAACGGCATCCCGCTCGGCGCCGAGCACGATCTCTTCGCCGCCAGCCCGACCGCCGCCGTCATCGACTTCGGCCAAGTCACGCTCCCGCTCGCCGAGACGCACTCGGTGCGCCTCACCGTCTCCGGCGCCAACGCCGGCGGGGCCGCCCACCGCCTCGACGTGGACTTCATCGAGCTCACGCCCGTCAACACCGGCCGCTAATACCAGCAGCTAAAAAGATTCAGACTTTAACCGCGGATCACGCGGATGGGCGCGGATAATGACTGGGGAACATCCTGCTTCTTATCCGTGATACCTGTGCGATCTGTGGTCAAATTTCAGGCTTCCGAAAGCCTGGTTCTGCACAGCCATCGTTACGGCTAAGCCTCGCCTACGCCGCCGCGATCCGCGCGGGGCGAGCGGCCCCAGAAGCGCCTGTAGTGGTTGGAGAAATACAGCGGGTCGGCGAAGCCGCACTCCGCCGCGATCTCCTTCACCGACAGCCTCGTCTCCGCGACCAGATAACGCGCCCGCCGCAGCCGCAGCCGGGCCAGCATCGCCTGCACCGTCTCGCCCGTCTGCCGGCGAAACAGCAGCCGGAAATGATTCGGGCTCAGCCGCAGCCCCTCGTAAACCGCCTCCAAGGCGTCCGGCCGCGCGAAATGCTCGCGCAACCACGCCGCCGCCCGCGCCACCTCCGGGTGCCGCGGCCCCGCCTCCCGCGCCGCCTCGGCCGGGCGGGCGCGCGACCAGAACTCCGCCGCCAGCGCCTTGAGCTCCGCCTCCCGACGCAGCGCCGCGAGCTCCCCCTCCGCCGACCACCCCCGGGCCAGCGCCGCCATCTTCGCGGCGACCACCTTCCCGGCGGCGGGCACGCGATAAAAGCCCGGCGGCACCTCCACCGGATCGGTCGTGAACTCGCACCAGCACAACTCGCAGCCGCCCCGCCTCGCGGCCCAGCCGCGCCGGGACCAGGCCGGCACCCACACCCAATCATCCGCCGCCAGCGGCCGCGCCTCGCCCTCCACCGTGTAGCTCAAGCGCCCCGCTCGCACATGGATCAACCGATGCGAGACCACCACCTGGTCCGGCGTGATCCGGTCGGACTTGAAACGATCCTTCGCCGCATGCGTGACCCGGCAGGGACCGCGCAGGAGCGCGCGCAGCAAATCCGGAACGGCGAGTGGCGACATGGCCGCCCACGCTGCGCGAATCATGCGTTTTGTCCATGTCATGATCCGCATGCTCCCGATTGTTTTCCTCCCCTGGTCCGCGGCGTCCCGCCAGCATGCTCCGCATGAACGTATCCACCCGCCCCGCCCTGCTCGAGCCCGCCCGCCACACCCCGGTCGTTTACGAGGCCGATGTCTGCGTGCTCGGCGGCTCCTGCACCGGCCTCTTCGCCGCCATCCGCGCCGCCCGCCTCGGCGCCCGCGTCGTCATCGTCGAGAAGGACAACTGCTTCGGCGGCGTGGCCACCACCGCCATGGTCAACGTCTGGCACTCGCTCTGGGACACCCTCGGCGAGCGCCAGATCATCGCCGGTCTCACCGAGGAGACCATGGACCGGCTCGACCGCCGCGGCGCCATGCGCCGCCACGAGCGCACCAACCCCTCGCGCGGCTTCACCTTCAACTCCGAGGAGCTCAAGATCGAGCTCGACGAGCTCGCCCGCGAGGCGCGCCTCAAGATCTACCTCCACACCCAGTTCGTCGCGCCGATCCTCGAGGACGGGCGGCTCGTCGCCGTCGCCATCGAGAACAAATCCGGCCGCGGCGCGATCCGCGCCCGCATGTTTATCGACGCCACCGGTGACGCCGACCTCGTGGCGCGACTCGGCGGCGAGACCTACTTCGCCAACCAGCTCCAGCCCGCCACCGCCTGCGTGCGCGTCGGTGGCTGGGCCACGCTCGGCGAGGCCGGCAAACGCGTCGGCGACCTCATCCGCGAGCACGGCCCCGCGCGCGACCTCCCGCCCACCTTCGCCTGGGGCGGCCTCGTGCCCGGATCCGACACCTACATGCTCGCCGCCACCCGCGTGCACGGCATCAACCCGGCCGACGCCGACCAGCTCACCCACGGCGAGATCGAGGGCCGCCGCCAGATCCGCGCCATCCTCGACATCCTCCGCGAGGCCGCGCCCGAATCCCGCCTCTCGATCGAGGCCCTGCCCTCGCGCCTCGGCCTGCGCGAATCGCGCCACGTCCGCGCCGTGTATTCACTCACTGGTGACGAAGTGCTCTCCGGCGCCTCGTTTCCCGACGCCGTCGTGCAGAGCTGCTACCGCGTGGACATCCACCACCAGGACAAGCCCGGCATCACCCTGCGCTACCTCGACGGCACCGAGGAATACCATCGCCCGGGCTATCCCTCCGAGCGCCGCCGCTGGCGCCCGGAGACGCCGACCAACCCCACCTTTTACCAGGTGCCCTACCGCTGCCTCCTCCCGCGCGGCGTGCCCGGCAACGTGATCGTGGCCGGCCGCATGATCGACATGGACCCGCTCGCCCACGCCGCGGTGCGGGTGATGGTGAACATGAACCAAACCGGCGAGGCCGCCGGCGTGGCCGCCGTGCTCGCGCTCGATTCCGCCGGCGGTTTCCCCACGGTAAACACCGACACACTCCGCGAGGCGCTCCGCCGCGGCGGCTCCGCGCTCTGACATCCGCAATCTAGACTAGATTGATAGAAGCCTCACGGTTTCTTTTGCTGGCCGGACAAAGATTGGAGCAGCGCAATCCCTACTTTAGTCTGGCCGGGCGCATCATTGATAAAAGTTCTTCATGATGTCGCATTGGGACCCCGAAAAGGGACCGAGGCGTTGTTTATTGATGCGGGAGGGTAGTCCTCATCGGAGGGATTGGCCGAAAAACAGAAATCAACAAACAACGCCCAGCCCCTTTGGCTCGGCCCCCATTATTTGGCACTCTGGCCTTCACCGTGCTTTGGTTGGCTCTGGAGGTTCGCTTCTTTTTTCGATTTCATGCTTCACCATTCTATAGGCGAGCGTCCGTGCAATTGACGTCTTCCGGGCTTCTGAGTAATCGAGAAGCCCCCTTGTAAGTTCAGACAGAGGCATCCCCATTTTTTCGGCCTCGAGGAGAATCTGCTCCAATTCCTTTTGGCCTATTAAGGGGAAATTTTGTCCAAACACATCCCCTCTCTCCGCAACTATCGCTTTTACTGCGAAGTCGAACTCCTTCTCGTCCATGGTCTGCACGTCAGGCACGTATCTCGCTAGATTAGAAGACCTTAGAGCTATTCTAAACTCCCGCTCCACTGAGGTGCCACTAGCGCAAGCAGCAAAAACCGCAGACCAGGCACCCAAAACAACAAAAGCCAACCTTTTCATCATTTATTATCAAACAGGTCTTTTATAGGCCCGGCAAAGGGGCCGAGGC
>JAUWBD010000007.1 GCA_030605125.1 Verrucomicrobiota bacterium
CGGTCTTTTACGTTTTGACACCCCTCTGGCCCGCCAATTGCATAAGCGCTCAAAATACCCGGCGCCCGAGCTCCCCCGGCGCCTCCACCCGTCCCAAATGTCCTCTCTCCTCGGCTACTTCTCCAGCGATATCGGTATCGACCTCGGCACCGCCAACACGCTCGTTTACGTCAAGGACAAGGGCATCGTGCTCCGCGAACCTTCGGTCGTCGCGCTCGACACGCAGACCCGCAAGGTCCGCGCCGTCGGCGACGAGGCCAAGCGCATGCTCGGCCGCACCCCGGGCAACATCACCGCCATCCGGCCGATGAAGGACGGTGTGATCGCCGACTTCGACGTCACCGAGGCGATGCTCCGCTACTTCATCCGCAAGGTGCACAACAACGCCCTGCGCGTGAATCCCCGCGTCGTGATCGCCATCCCCTCCGGCATCACCGAGGTCGAGAAACGCGCGGTCAAGGACTCCGCCACCCACGCCGGAGCCCGCGAGGTCATCACCATCCCCGAGCCCATGGCCGCGGCCATCGGCGTCGGCCTGCCGATCGACGAACCCGCCGCCAACATGATCGTGGACATCGGCGGCGGCACCACCGAGATCGCGATCATTTCCCTTTCCGGAATCGTCTTCAGCAAATCCATCCGCGTCGCCGGCGACGAGCTCGACAGCTCGATCGTCAACTACATGAAGCGCGCCTACAACCTCCTCATCGGCGAGCGCACCGCCGAGGAGATCAAGCTGCGCGTCGGCTCCGCCTATCCCCTCGACGAGGAGCTCACCATGGAGGTCAAGGGCCGCGACTCCGTGGCCGGCCTGCCCAAGACCATCCACATCACCTCGCAGGAAATCCGCGAGGCGCTCAGCGACCCCATCTCCTCCATCGTGGACGCCGTGCGCTCCACCCTCGAGCGCTGCCCGCCCGAGCTCTCCGCCGACCTCGTGGACCGCGGCTTCGTGATGGCCGGCGGCGGCGCGCTCATCCGCGGCATCGACCGCCTCCTCTCCGAAAAGACCGGCCTGCCCGTCACCGTCGCCGACGACCCGCTCTCCGCCGTCGCCAACGGCACCGGCTCCGTCTTGGACGACCTCAACTGGGTCCTCCAGAACGTCTGAGCGATTTATGATTTAACATTTATGATTGATGATTGAGGGGCCTCCCGTCCCGCCGCCCGCACCACCGCCGGTGCCGCCGCCAATCATAAATCATCAATCCTAAATCATAAATATCCGCCCGTGCGTCGCTTCGACCAGGCCCGCCCCTTTCTCACGCTGGGCCTTGTGCTGCTCGCCTGGCTGCTCGTCCCCACCGTCGTCAAGCGCTTCGCGCGCCTCTCCTTCTACGAGTTTCAGGCCCCGCTCGATGTCGCCGCCTCCTACGGCCGCGATTTGCAGGATTTTTGGGCGGTCCGCACCCGCTCCAACGCCGAGCTCGTCGCCGCCGCGCGCGACCTCCAGCGGCTCAACGCCTCCTACGAACTCCGCCTCCAGGACGACGCCCGCCTACGCGCCGAGATCACGCGCCTCGAAGGCCTGCTCCGCCTGCCCTCCTACCCCGAGTTTCGCCCCGAGCCCGCGCGCGTGGTGCGCCGCGATTTCACCGTCTGGTGGCAGCGCCTCGTCGTGCGCAAGGGCAACAACCACAACATCCGCGTCGGCTCGCCCGTGATCTACGTGGGCGGACTCGTCGGCCGCGTCTCCGAAGTCCACGCCACCACCGCCGTCATCGAGTTGATCAGCAGCCCCGGCGTGCGCCTCGCCGCCGCCTTCGAGGGCGACGACCGCCCCGTGAGCTTCCAGGGCGGCATCAACCCTCCCATGCGCCCCGCCGAGGCCGTGATCGAGTTTGTCCCGCTCGATGTCTTCGCCACGCCCGCCGCGCCGCGCCGGCTCGTCACCTCCGGCATCGGCGGCGTCTATCCCCCCGGCCTGCACGTCGGCGAGGTGTATCAACTGGAACCCAGCACCGACGGCCTTTTCAAAAGCGGACGCGCCCGCCTCGACCCGCGCCTCGGCCGCATCACCGAGGTCACCATCCTCGTGCCGCTCGACCCCGCCTTCTTCGTCCCCTCCGCCACCCCCTAGCCTCCGACTCGCCTTCACTCCCTCGCTCGCTCCGCTGCCTCTCCGCCCATGCCCGTCGCCCCTCGCCAAGTCCTCGCGCTCTTCGTCTGCGCGGCCGTGCTCTGGGCGATCGTCAACCAGCTCAACCACTACGCGTCGCCCTGGGCGCTCACCGTCTCCGTCGCGGGCCTGTTCGTCACCCTGCCCGCGCTCCGCCTGCCGCTTCGCACCGGCCTCGCCTGCGTGCTCCTCACCGGCCTCTGGCTCGATGCCGCCTCCCCCCTGCCCTTCGGCCGCCACGCGCTGCTCCTCGGCCTCGCCTTCTGCTTCGTGCACCGCATCCGCGACCGCCTGCCGCGCACCGAGACGATCGTCGCCGTGGTGGTCGCGCTCTTCGTCAACCTCGCCCTCTTTGTCGTCCTCGCCTTTCTCGACCTCGGCTCGCTGCCCGACCCCGCCGCCGGCGGCCTGCGCCTGCTGGCCGACCTGCTCCTCACCCAGCTCCTCACCGTCCTCGTCGGCCCCTGGTTTCTCGCGCTCCAGACCGCCTCCCTCCGCCTCGTCGGCGCGCCCCCCGCGCAGATCGTGAGCCGCTACGCCTGAGTTCGCGATGCCGTCACGCAGCCCCGACCTCCAGGATCGCTCCGGAGCCCTCGTCGAATCTCACCGCGGCTACGATCCCCGCCTGTGGCTCTTCCACGGCGTGATCGTGCTCATGCTCATCGTGCTCGCCGTCGGCCTCGGCTACCAGCAGCTCGGCCGCGCCGACGTGCACCGCGAGCGCGAGACCGTGCAGAGCCAGCGCCGCGTCGTCGTGCCCGGCCCGCGCGGCAACATCTACGACCGCGAGGGCCACCTCCTGGTGGGCAACCGCCCCCGCTTCGCCGTCACCCTCAACCTCGACGAACTCCGCTCCGAGTTTCGCCGGGAGTTCCTCCGCATCCGGCGCAACTACCGCGAAAGCGGCGACAAGGACATCCCCACCGCCGCGCAGCTCGATCGCATCGCCCGCGTCGCGGTCGTCCAACGCCACCTCCACGTCGTCAACCGCATCCTCGGCACCCGCCACCGGGTGGACGAGACCAAGCTCGAGCGCCACTACCGCCAGTCGCGCATCCTGCCCTTCCTGCTGCTCGAAGACGTCTCCGCCGCCGAATACTCGAAGCTCCTCGAACAACTCCCGGTCCGCTCCCCCCTCCAGGTTTACACCTCCAGCACGCGCTTCTATCCCCACGGCCGGCTCGCCGCCCATGTGCTCGGCTACACCGCGGCCGATGACGACGTCGAGGTCGGCGAGAGCATGCCCGGCGCCGAGCTGCCCACCTTCAAGATGCGCGGCTCCGTGGGCCGCAACGGCCTCGAGGCCTCGCTCGACGAGCGCCTCCAGGGAATCGCCGGCGGCGCCATCTACCGGGTGGACCCCGCCGGCTACCGCATCCAGCCCCCGCTCGAAAAACGCCGCCCCGTGCAGGGCGCGGACATCGTCGCCAGCCTCGACCTCGACCTGCAAAAGGCCGCCGACGCGCAGATGACCGAGATCGGCCTCGCCGGCGCGGCCGTCGCCCTCGATGTGCGCACCGGCGAGGTCCTCGCCCTGGTCAGCAAGCCCGACTACGATCTCAACGCCTTCACGCCCCGCCTCTCGCGCGACACCGCGGCCGACATCAACGCCCGCGGCGCCTGGCTCAACCGCGCCACCCAGGGTCTCTACCCGCCCGGCTCCACCTTCAAGCTCCTCACCGCCATCGCCGGCCTGCGCAGCGGCCACATCGAGGCGAACTCCGTCGCCGAGTGCACAGGCGCCTACCGCGTCGGCGGCCGCACCTTCGTGTGCAACAACCACCGCGACCGCGGCCCGGTCACCCTCGCCCAGTCGGTCGAGAAGAGCTGCAACGTTTTCTACTACGACTTCGGCCTGAAGACCGGCATCGAGACGATCGCCGCCGAGGCACGCCGCCACGGGCTCCACGAGCCCACCGGCATCGAGCTCCCGCACGAGGCGCGCGGCATGCTCGTGCCCGACCCCGAATGGAAACAACGCCGCCGCGGCGACCGCTGGTTCCCCGGCGACACCGCCAACGTCTCCATCGGCCAGGGCGACCTCTCGCTCACCCCGCTCCAGATGGCCTGCTTCGTAGCCTCGCTCGCCCGCGGCGAAACCATCACGCGCCCCACCCTGCTCCACCAGGCCGACGCGCCGCGCCAGCAATCCGAGCGCGACGGTCTCTCCCCCGCCGAACGCGCCGCGCTCATCGCCGGCATGGAGGCCGTCACCAACACCGGCACCGGCCGCATCCTGCAAACGCCGCGCTTCCGCGTGCCCGGCCTGCGCCTCGCCGGCAAGACCGGCACCGCGCAGAAGCGCACGCCCGAGGGCACGATCAACTTCGCTTGGTTCGTCGGCTTCGTGCCGGTGGAGAATCCTCAGGTGGCCGTCGCGGTCATCATCGAGGGCGACACGCCCGGCGAAGACGTCGCCGGCGGCCGCTACGCCGCCCCCGTGGCCGGCGCGATCTTCAAGGCCTGGGCCGACAAAGCCGCGCGGCAGTCCACGCTCGCCACGCCCTGACGCGTCGAGCGCCGCCGTTCGGGCTTCACCAAAGAAAAAGGCGCGGCTTTCGGCGCGCCCATTCCACCTGCGAAGGGTGCGGATCCGCGATCAATCGCGCCGGTTGCCGGCGAGGATGAGCAGGATGTGGAGCAGCGAGCCCAGCGCGGCGACGAAGGCCGCCACGTAGGTGAGCGCGGCCGCTCCCAGCGTCTCGTTCACGCCGCGCATTTCGTCGCGATCAAGAATACCGAGGCCGACAAGCTGCTCTTTCGCGCGACGGCTCGCGTCGAACTCCACCGGCAGCGTCACGAGATGGAAGAGGCAGATCACGGCGAGCGCGATGGCGCCGATGACAAGCAGGTTGTAGCCGAGGGCCGAGCCGGCGTAGCTGAGCAGCACGATGCCGCCGATGATGACGAAGTTGGAAACGCCGGCGGCGATCTGCGTGGCCGGGGCCAGCGTCTGGCGCACCGACATCATGGCGTAGCCCACCTTGTGCTGGATCGCGTGGCCGGCCTCGTGGGCGGCGACACCGAGCGCGGCCAGGCTGTGCCCGCGGTAGTTCGGCGCGGAGAGCGCGAGCGTTTTCGTGAGGGGATTGTAGTGGTCGGTGAGCTCGCCGGGCACTTCCACGATTTTCACGTCGGTGATGCCGGCGGAGCGGATGACGGCCTCCGCGGCCTCGCGACCCGTGATGCCGCCGCGCGAGCCGATGCGCACGTTTTTCGAATAGGCGCTGCGGATCTTCGCCTGCGCGTAGAGGCCGAAGAGCATGGGAATGATGATGAGGACGATCCAGATGCCGATGCCAGACATGGTGAGTGGGTGGTGTTGGTTTACGTTGGGATGCCGCGTAAAACGTGCGGGTTCCCTTCCTTTGCAAGCGGAAGCGGCCGAACAAGAAAAAGCCGGCGCGATTTGTAATCGCACCGGCTCAATCACCACTCGGGCAATTGCCGCGTCCGCCGCACCACACGACGAACGCGGAAGGGAACGCCGCTGCCGCGGCGCGTCGGGAGATGAAGTCTGAAGATTAAGATAAAGGGATGAAACCGTTCGGCCCTTGAACTTAACCTTTCCCCTTCAACTCGCCGCCCGCGGCGCCGCGCGGCGGGCGGAGGGCGGCGGGCGGCGTCAGATCGCGCCGACATCCACCCACTTGCGCTGCGCCCAGCTCTCGAGCGCGAGCTCGGCGAGCTGCACGCCCTTGGCGCCTTCCTTGAGGTTCCAGGGGAAGGGCTCGTCCTTCACCACGTGGCGGAGGAAGAGCTCCCACTGCACCTTGAAGGCGTTGTCATAGACGCCTTGGTCCGGCACGCGGCTCCAGCCGTCGCGATACTTGATCGGGCTGTCGATGTCGGGGTTCCAGATGCAGCGCGGGGTGGCGGCGATGGACTGCGCCTTGCAATCGCGCAGGCCGGCGACGGCGGTGCCGTGCGTGCCGTCCACGTGGAGCGTGAGGAGATCGTCGCGGTCAACACGCGTCGCCCACGAGGAGTTGAAGTGGCAGATCACGCCGTTGGTCAGCTCGAAGGTGGCGTAGGCGGCGTCGTCGGCGGTGCACTTGTAGGGCTTGCCGGCCTCGTCCCAGCGCTGGGGGATGTGGGTCGCGCCGAGGCAGGTGAGGCTCTTGATGTCGCCGAAGAGGTTCTGGATCACATACTGCCAGTGGCAGATCATGTCCACGATGATGCCGCCGTCCTCCTCCTTGCGGTAGTTCCAAGAGGGGCGCTGCAGCTTCTCGTGCTCGCCGGTGAAGACCCAGTAGCCGAACTCGCCGCGCACGGAGAGGATCTTGCCGAAGAAGCCCTGGTCCATGAGCCACTTCAGCTTCACGAGGCCGGGCAGCCAGAGCTTGTCCTGCACGACGCCGTTCTTGAGGCCGGCGGCGGTGACCTCGTTGTAGAGCGCGAGGGCCTCCTTGGAGGTGGTGGCGGTGGGTTTCTCGCAGTAGATGTGTTTCTTGGCGGCGATGGCCTTGCGCACGCCGACCGGACGCTGGCCGGTGAGGCAGGCGTCGAAGTAGATCTGGTTTTCCGGATCGGCCAGGGCGGCGTCGAGATTGGTGGTGATGCGCTCCTCGGGCAGGCCGGCGCGGATGGCGAGCGCGGCGAGCTTGGAGGCGCTGCGGCCGACCAGGATCGGGTCGGGCATGATGACCTCGGAGTCGTTCAGTTTGACGCCTCCCTGGTCGATGATGGCCTTGATCGAACGCAGCAGATGCTGGTTCGTGCCCATGCGTCCGGTGACGCCGTTCATGATGATGCCGACTTTGTGCGTGGTCATGTGGTGGAAAAATCTCGGGTGAGGTGGACGGTGCGGGGTGAGGCGGCGCCCGCGTGGGGGAAGCCGCGGCTACAAACATACCGGAACGCCCGGCTTGCGGTTAGAACAATGCCGACACTTGCTAGCACGCAGCCGCCACCCCCTTTTTCGCCCACCATGCTCGCCTGGAGTCCCCTGCTGGTTCAGAAGATCGAGATTCACGCCCTTGGTTTCGTGCTGCGCAAGCTGCAGCTCAACCGCCACCGCGAGGCCGAGGTGGCGGCGCACCACCACCCCTACCACCAGCTCATCCTCTACCTCGCCGGCGAGGGCGTGCAGGTGCTGCGCGACCGCCGGGTCGAGGCGCGCGCCGGGGATTTGTTCATCATCCCTCCGGGCGTGGACCATGGCTTCGCGATGTCGGGCAACAGTCGCCCGCTCTGTCTCGTGCTCGAGTATGAACGCCGCGGCGGCTCGCGCGTGCTGCACCGCCACCTCCCGCAGCAATCGCTCAACGAGCTGCACGCGCTGCTCGCCCGCGTGCCCACCAAAGGCAGCCTCGCCCTCTCCGACTATCCGGCGGTGCTCGCGGTCGTGGCGCGCCTGCTCGAGCCGCCGCGCGCGGACGAGGCCCCGCCGCTCGCCGCGCCCTCCCCGCTCGTGGTGCGGGTGCGCGAAAGTCTGCGCACCGAAAAACCGCTCGCCGAGATCGCGAAGGAGACGGGCTACGTGCGCGACGCGCTCACTCGCCGCCTCAAGCGCGAGCACGGGCTCGGCCTGCGCGGTCTGCGCGACCAGGAGCGGCTCCAGGCGGCGCAGGCCGCGCTGCGCGAGTTGCCCAACGTCTCCGCGGCCGCGGCGAAAGCCGGCTTCGACGACCCGAACTACTTTGCGCGTTGGTTCCGCAAACAAACCGGTCTCACCCCGAGCGTCTGGCGCCAAAAATAAGCTCCCGGGCGCCGTCAACCCCGTCGCCCCGCCCGCGCAACGCCCTAAAGCCGGTAAATCGGCAGCCCGCGAAACGCCCCGCGCAGCTCCATCTCCTCCGCGTCGCCTTTAGGACAATCCTCCGGCGCGAAGAGAATCACCGCCTCAAAACGCGGTGTTTCTTCTGCCAGCACCAAAGCATGGGCGTCCGGATACCAGTCTGTCTGGACCCGCTCGCCTTGCCTGGAAAAGCACCGCACCACCTCACGCGCACGCGCCTCGTCGGAGGCCACCACCGCAAAAACCCGGCCGCTCGCCGGGGCTTCAACAACAGTTCGAAGGGGCTCGCTCATAGGTTTCCGTGGAAGATAGCACCGTTGACATTATTTTAACAATAGGGGCTACCACTTAATCTTATCTGGGCAAACGCCGCGCATTCTAGGGCAAACCCCGCGGGGCCGGCCGCACGGGAATTCGTTAAGTTGCGACCCCCACCTACATACCCAAACATGTCCTCCTTCAGAACGCTCCTCGTCTCCGCTCTTCTCGGCGGCTTCGCCCTCGCCGGCATCGCCCGTGCCGCCGAAACCATCCCCGTCACGGACAGTTCCGCGCCGAGCCCCTGGTCGGTCCGCCTCCGCGCCACTTATCTCGAGACCGTGGACAAATCCACCGGCCTGCTCGGCAAAAACGTCATCAGCGTCAGCGACAAGCTGATCCCCGAGTTCGACATCGACTACCGCCTCTCCGCCGATTGGTCGCTGGAACTCGTGCTCACCGTTCCCCAGGAGCACACGGTCAACCTGAAGGGCGTCGGTGAAATCGGCGACTTCGAGCACCTGCCGCCGACCCTGATGCTGAAGTATCACCCGACCTTCGCCGCCCTCGGTGATCGCTTCCAGCCCTACGTCGGCGCCGGCGTGAACTTCACCCTCATCATGGACGACGACATCCTCAACGGCGCCGCCAAGCTCGACAGCTACAGCGTCGGCCCCGCGGGCCAGGCGGGCTTCGACATCAAGCTCGCCGAGCGCTGGACGCTCAACTTCGACGTGAAGCGCGTCATGATCCGCAGCGACGTAAAAGTCGGCGGCGTGAAGGTCGCCGAGGCCCGCCTCGATCCCTGGCTCTACGCCGTCGGCCTCGCCTACCGGTTCTGAGGCTGAGGCCGGGCGGGACCGCCCGGCCCCGCTCGCCCGAAGGCGCGCCTCCCCGGCGCGCCTTTTTTCGTGTCCGCTTGCTCAGCCCGCCGCCGCCTCCAGCTCCTCCCAGCGGGCGAAGGCCGTGGCGTGCTCGGCCTCGATTTCGCGCAGGCGCGCCTCGGCCGCGCGCACCGTGGCGGCGTCGGACTTGAAGAACTTCGGTTCGCCGAGCTTCGCCACCAGCTCCGCCTGCTCCGTCTCCAGTTTTTCGATACGCGCCGGCAGTTCGGCCAGCTCGCGCTGCTCCTTGTTTGAAAGCTTGCGCGCGGGGGCCGGCTTTTTTTCCGCCGGTGCGGGCGCGGAGGCCGCGGGCGTGGCGATGGCGCGGGCGTTGCCCTTTGGGGCCGCGGGCGCGGTCTTCGATTGCTTCGCCTTCTCCGCCACCCAGTCGCTGTAGCCGCCGATATACTCGGAGATGAGGCCGTCGCCCTCGAAGATGAAGCTGCTCGTGACCACCTCGTCGAGGAAGCGGCGGTCGTGGCTCACCACCAGCACCGTGCCCTCGAACTCGACGAGCAGGTTCTCCAGCAGGTCGAGCGTCTCGGCGTCGAGGTCGTTGGTCGGCTCGTCGAGCACGAGCACGTTGGCCGGCTTGGTGAAGACTCGCGCGAGCAGCAGGCGGTTGCGCTCGCCGCCCGAGAGCACCCGGGCCGGGGTGCGCGAGCGCGTGGCGTCGAAAAGGAAGTCCTGCAAGTAGCTGATCACGTGGCGCGAGCGGCCCTGCACCGTGACGTGCGAGTTTCCGTCGGAGACGTTGTCGGCGACGGTCTTGTTGTCGTCGATCTGCGCGCGGAGCTGGTCGAAGTAAACGACCTCCAGCTTGGTGCCGTGCTTGAGCACGCCGCCGGTGGGCGCGAGTTGCCCGAGCAGCAGCTTGAGGAAAGTGGTCTTGCCCGCGCCGTTCGGCCCGATGAGGCCGATTTTGTCACCACGGGTGATGACAGTGGAGAAATCGCGCACGATCGGCTCCGCGCCCGGGTAGGCGAAGGTGAGCTTCTCCGCCTCGATCACCTTCACGCCCGACTCCTCGGCGACCGAGATGCGGATGTTGGCGTTGCCCGCGCGCTCGCGGCGGGCCCGACGCTCGGCGCGCAGCGCGGCGAGCTGCTCGAGGCGCGCGCCGGCGCGCTTACGCTGGGCGGAGGGCTTGCGCCGCGCCCACTCCTCCTCCTGCTCCAGCTTCTTGTCGGCGGCGGCGCGCTGCCGCTCCTCCGCCTCGAGCCGTTCCTGGCGGCGCACGAGAAACACGTCGTAGGGGCAGGCCCAGTTGGTGAGCACGCCGCGGTCGAGCTCGACGATGCGCGTGGCCAGCTTTTGCAAAAACGCCCGGTCGTGCGTCACGAAAAAGAGGGCGATCTTTTCGGTGATCAAAAACTCCTCGAGCCAGAGGATGCTCTCGATGTCGAGGTGGTTGGTCGGCTCGTCGAGCAGGAGCAGGTCGGGCTTGCTCGCGATGGCGCGGCCGAGCAGCACGCGGCGCTTCAAGCCGCCAGACAGCGTGGACACCTCGGCATGCGGATCGAGTTGCAGGCGCGCGATGAGATCCTCGATGCGCACGTCCACCTCCCAGTCCTCCTCGTGCCCCGCGGCGTGGCCGTCGGCGTCGCGCCGCACGCCCCCCGCCACCACGTCGTGCACCGTGCCGGCGAGATCCTGCGGCACCTCCTGCACCAGCCGCGCGAAATGCGCGCCGGGCTGGCGAAACACCTGCCCGCCGTCAGGCTTCATCTCGCCCGCGATGAGCTTCATGAGGGTCGATTTTCCCGCGCCGTTGCGGCCCACGAGACAGACGCGCTCGCCCGGGTCCACCTGGAAGTTGACGTGGTCAAGAACGGGCGCGCCACCGAACGCGTGCGAGAGATCGAGAAGACTGAAAAGTGCCATGAACCCGCCACCCTGAAAATCCCGCCGCTTGCGTGCAACCCCGCAGACCACACGCTGACCAAACCCCTTATGCCAAAACGCTTCCCCGCCCCGCTTCGCCGCTTCGTCGGCGCCGCCCTGTTCTCGCTCCTCCCCTCCCTCACCATGTCCGCCGACTCCCTCCCCACCTCCCCCGCCCTCCGCTTGTTCATCGGCAACTACGCCGACGCCATCCAGGTCGCCGACTTTGATCCCGCCACCGGCGGCCTCTCCGACGGACGCCCGGCAGCCCCCCTTCCGAAAGCCTCCTTCCTGGCGAAGTCCGCCGACGGCCGCCATCTCTACGCCGTCTCCGAAACCGGCGCGGGCGGCCTGCATGCCTTTGCGATCCAGCCCGACGGCGCCCTCGCCCCGCTCAACTCGCGCCCGAGCGAAGGCTCCGGCCCCTGCGACATCGCCCTCTCGCCCGACGGCCGCCTCGTCGCCGCCGCCAACTACGGCGGCGGCAGCGTGATCGCTGTCCGCGTCGAGGCCGACGGCTCGCTCGGCGAGAAGGTGTTCTTCTCCCAACACACGCACTCGACCGACGTTTTCCCGGGCCGCCAGAAAAAGCCCCACGCCCATGGCATCACCTGGTCGCCCGACGGCCGCCTGCTCCTCGTGCCCGACCTCGGCGGCGACCGCGTCTATCTCTACGCGCGAGCCGGCGACACGCTCTCCCCCAATGCGCCGCAGCCCTGGATCGAGGTGCCCGCCGGCTCCGGCCCGCGCCACGCCCAGTTCTCGCCCGACTCCCGCCACCTCTACATCATCAACGAGCTGGGCAACACCGTCTCGGTCGCCACCTACGACGCCTCCGCCGCCACCCTCCCGCTCGTGGAAACCGTTTCCACCCTGCCGCCCGAAGGCTTCGCCGGCGCCACCAAGACCGCCGAGATCGCCGTCCACCCCGCCGGCCACACCGTCTATGCCTCCAACCGCGGCGCCGAGACGCTCGCCGTCTTCGCACGCGACGCCGCCACCGGACGCCTCACGCCCCAGGCCTACGTGCCCGTGCCGCCCAACCCCCGCCACTTCGCCCTCAGCCCCGACGCCCGCTGGCTGCTCTCCGCCAGCCAGGACGCCAGTGTGATCGCCGTGTATTCCGTCGATCCCGCCACCGGCGCACTCACCCCGGCGGGTTCCCCCTTCGCAACGCCCAAGCCGGTCTGCCTGCGATTCTGATCCACGGGATGGGCGGGCGCATCCCGCCCGACCCGTCCCCGGGAAATGCGCGGACGCGCGCTCCGGAGAATGCGGCGGGAACGCCGCCGCCGGCGCGCGAGTCGGTGAGACCATGGCCGAACAAATCCCGCTCACCGACACCGCCATCGCACCCGACATCTCCGATCTCGACCACTGCGTCGAAATCGCTCCCGACCTCGCCTACAAAAAGAACCTGCTCGTCAACGTCGCCTTCCACGGCCTCCCCGGCCAGCCCGGCTGGGTCTTGATCGACGCCGGTCTGCCCGGCTCCGCCGACGCCATCTTCCGGGCCGCCGCCGAGCGTTTCGGCGAAAACATCCCGCCCGCCGCGATCGTGCTCACGCACGGCCACTTCGACCACGTCGGCGCGCTCGCCGAACTCGCCGCCGAGTGGGAGACCCCGATCTACGCCCACCGTCTCGAGCATCCCTTCCTCAACGGCGCCCGGGCATTCCCCCCGCCGCGCACCGACGTGGGCGGCGGCCTCATGTCGCGCGCCGCCGCCCTCTTCCCGCGCCGCCCGATCAACGTCGCCCGCTGGCTCGCCCTGCTCTCCGAGCACGCCGAGGTGCCCTTCATGCCCGGCTGGCGCGCCATCCACACCCCGGGCCACACGCCGGGCCATGTCGCGCTCTGGCGCGAGTCCGACCGCACCCTCCTCGCGGGCGACGCCTTTATCACCACGCGACAGGAATCGGCCTACGCCGTGCTCACGCAGAAACCCGAGATGCACGGCCCGCCGCGCTACTACACGCCCGACTGGGACGCCGCCCGCGAATCCGTGCGCAAACTCGCCGCGCTCGAGCCCGAGCTCGTGGTGACGGGCCACGGCCCCGCCATGCAGGGCCCCGAGATGCGCGACGCGCTCCGGCAACTCGCCGCCGATTTCGACCGGATCGCCCGCCCGCCGCGTTACTGAGCCCGCGCCGCCAGCGCCTGCGCCAGCGGGCAGGTCGCCGGCGAGACCTCCGCCCCGCGCCGGTAGCGCTCGAGCAGCTCCACCGAGCGACGCGCGAGCATACGGCGCACCTCGCGGCGGCGCCCCGCCACGCGCGGGATCACCATCTGGTCGTAGCCGGTCGTCTGATGCCGCATCCAGGCGATCGTCGCCGCCTCGGCGCGAGCCTCGACCGGGATGCGCTCCGTGCGCGCCACCGTGCCGCTGCCGACCGGCGTGGCGTGCGCCGCGATGAGCGCGGCCATCCGCTCGCCGACCTCCGCGTGCCGCGGATGAAAGGCCAGAAAGGCCCGCACCGCGTCGCGAAACTCGCCCACATACTCCGCCTGCTCCTCCGCGCGCCGCCGCCGCCCCGCCTCAAGCTTGCGTTGGTAGGCCGGATCGAGCCGCTCGGCCTCGAGCTCGGCCCGTAGCGCCGCGATCCGCGCCGCGGGCGCCCAGATCCCGCGCGAGAAGCGCTTGCGCCCCTTCGGCTCGACGACCGTCCAGCTCGGGCCGTCCTCCTTGATGCGACGGCTCAAGGCCGCGTCTCCCGGCGGCAACAGGTCCCAATCGTCGGGCACGGTGAGCACGCGGGTATCAAGCCCGATCACGCGCCGCGGCGAAGGCCCCGGACGCACCTCCACATTCTGGTTCGGCATAGGACCGCGGAGCCAAACAACCGCGAGACCGGCGTCGAGCACCGCGGCTCAAAAAAACGTTCGGGAACCGGACGCCCCTCCCGCAAATGGCTGCCCGACATGGATTCGAACCATGACTAGATGAGTCAAAGTCATCTGTGCTGCCATTACACCATCGGGCAGTGAATGGACCGGCTACCGTGCGGCCCCGGCTACCGTGGTCAAGGCCCGAGATGCGGCATTTGTGGCCGCCTCCGCTTTGGCAACGGAAATGGCAACGCCGCCACACTCCCGCGAACCCTCGCCGGGCGCCTAGCCCGCCACGGCGAAGCCTTGGAAAGCCGCCTGCTGGTTGGGCGGGATGCGCACCTGCAAAAACACCCCGTCGTCGCGCTGCTCCTCCTGCTGCACGTGGCCGATCTGGTGGGCGCGCGCGATCAGATCGTAGCGGGCGTGCGGGATCATGAGCCGCATCTGGCCAAAGGCGTCCGCGATCAATTCCAGGCACTGGTCCTCGAGCCCGGCCAGGCCCTCGCCCGTGCGGGCGCTGACGAAAATGGCGTCGGGCGCGAGGGAGCGGGCGCGCAGGAGCTGCGCCTCGTCGGCCGCGTCCACCTTGTTGAAGACGGTGAGCATGCGCTTCTCGTCCGCCCCGAGCTCGCGGAGCACGCCGAGCGTGGTGGCGTGGTGCGCGGCGACGTTGGGCGCGGTGACGTCGAGCACGTGTATCAGAAAATCCGCTACGATCGCCTCCTCGAGCGTGGCCTTGAAGGCCTCGACGAGCCCGTGCGGCAGGCGGCGGATGAAGCCCACGGTGTCGGTGACGAGCAGCTTCTGGTTGCCGCGCAGGAGGAGCTGGCGCGTGGTGGGGTCGAGCGTCGCGAAGAGCTTGTCCTCGGCGAGCACGGCGGCGCCGGTGAGGGAGTTAAGGAGGGAGGATTTGCCGGCGTTGGTGTAGCCGACGATGGCCGCGGTGGGCACGGGCACGCGCTGGCGCTTGTGGCGCTGCACGCCGCGCTGCTTGCGCACCTCGACCAGCTCGCGCTTGAGGCGGGTGATGCGGTCGTTGACCAGGCGGCGGTCCTGCTCGAGCTGCGTCTCGCCCTCGCCGCCCATCGCGCCGCTTCCGCCTCCGCCGCCGCGCTGGCGGGAAAGGTGCGTCCAGGCGCGGGTGAGACGCGGCAAGGAATACTGCATGCGGGCGAGCGCCACCTGAAGCACCGCCTCGCGCGTGCTGGCGCGGTCGGCGAAGATATCGAGGATCACCTCCTCGCGGTCAATGACGGCGAGGCCGGAGAGTTTTTCCCAGTTGCGCTGCTGGGCGGGCGAGAGCGACTCGTCGATCACGATGAGGTCGGCCTCGGCGGCCTTGGCGGCCTCGATGATCTCCTCGGTCTTGCCGCTGCCGATGAGCGTGGCGGGCGTGGGCTGGCGCAGGTTGACCAGTTCCGTGCCGATCACGTCGATGCGCAGGTTTTGCACCAGCTCCTCGAGCTCCGCGAGCAGTTCGGCGGCCTCGCCGGGCTGCATCTCGTGGGTCTGGATGCCCACGAGAAAGGCGCGGTCGCAGCGTTTGCGTTCGGTTTTCGGAACCTCGTCGAGAAAGTCGGCCATGGGGTCTTGGGAAACGGGCGGGCGCCCTAGCGGCGGCTCGGCACGCGAACGACCTGCATGCCGGCGGCGCGGGCGGCGCGCATGCCGGGCTCGGCGTCCTCGAACACGAGACATTTCTCGGGCGGCACGCCGATGCGGCGGGCGGCCTCGAGGAACATGTCGGGGTGCGGTTTGCCGCGGCCGGGCGCCACGTCGTGCGGCGTGACCACGATCTTGAAGAGCGAGTCGAGGCCGGCGGCCTTGAGCGCGGGCAGGGCGATGTCGGGCGTGCCGCCGGTGGCGATGGCCACGGGGTGGGTCTCGGCGACCTTGCGCGCGAAAGCCACGACCGGATCGATGGGCGATATCTCGTCGAGCTGCTCGAGGTAGAGGCGCTCCTTGCGGTCGGCCACGCCCTCGGCGCAGGGGATGCGGAGACCGTGCTTTGCCGCCATGAGTTCGGCGACCTGGATCGAGGGCACGCCGCCGAGGGCGTAGAAGTAGTCTTCGTCGAGCGGGCCGGCGAGGCCCTCGTGGCGGAGGGCGGCTTCCCAGGCGCGGTAGTGCACGGGCATGGTGTC
This sequence comes from Verrucomicrobiota bacterium, assembly GCA_030605125.1. Lineage (GTDB taxonomy): Bacteria > Verrucomicrobiota > Verrucomicrobiia > Opitutales > Opitutaceae > IMCC26134_A. The sequence continues at coordinate 15,865 of JAUWBD010000007.1, forward strand.
GATGAGGGTGCCGTCGAGGTCGAAGATGTAGCCGGCGAAGTCGCCGTCGGGTATTTCCAACTGCATAAAGGGTGCAGCCTCAATCCACCATCGCTCCCCGTCCAACCGAAACCGCCGTCGGGCATTCGCCCGACCCATTGGGTGAGTTACTTAAAAAAACGCCGCGGCACATCAGGATCGATCAAGATGGTTTCGACCGCGCCCACGGGCACGGGAAGGCCAAGCGGTTCCCAAATCCGCAGGTCCGTCGAGGTCTGGAGTTGGAGATAGGTCCCGGCTTCCCCGACGGGGGTGAGTTCGAGCACGGCACTTGTCGTCGGCTCGTTGATTACCGGGTCGATGAACACCCGCTCGCTTTGCGCAATCCGCAGTTGGGCCTCCTCGGCCAGGGGCAGCCGCTTGGCCGGCAGAGGGACGCGATGCAAAGTGCCTCCGCCCGGTCCTTCGCGCAGGAGGTAGAACGCGTCGGGCAAAGCCGCCAGGTCCAGGTGCCCGAAGTCGTCCATATCGTGAGTGGCGAAATCGCGCAGATAGTGGTGCGACACTCGCACGAACTCCCGCTCCGCCGCCCCGATCTCCATCGGCCTTTCTCGGAAGCAACCGATCCAGCTCTCGCCACCGCGGGCGACGGCCATCGCCAGCAACCTCTGCGGGTGGACCGACGGCACCGACCCGGTGTGGACGGCGATGGACGGGCCGCCCTCATGCTGAAATAAAAACGAAGACGTGGCGAACGCGTTGGAGAAGAAAAGGCGACCTCCCATGGCGACCTTCGGTCCCCCAAGGGCGTGAGGCGGATACGGATCGTTGAGCGTCTGCCAAGCCACCTCGATGGGGGCCCAAGTGAGCCCGCCGTCCACCGATTTCGCGGCATCGATGCGCAAGCCCCCCGGCACCTCGGTCTGTAGCGTGCCGTATAAGGCCGCTCCGTCGCAGACGATGGCGACCACGTCCTGAGGCACGAACGTCTGCGCATGCGTCACGCGATCAACGCTCACCAGCCCTCGAAACAATGAATCGCCCCCAAATCCGTTTTGATTTGGCAACGAGATCAGCACGCGATCCGCCAAGGGCACCAGGCGCGTCCAGCTCGAATCGTGATCCAAAGCCGCCGCGACCGTTGCGATCAGCGCCCACTCGCCGGTCGCCGCGTCCCATTCGCGCAGATACGCCGCCGAGCGCCATTTCTGCACCGAAACCGCGAACAACACCCCGTCCGGCGCCAAGGCGGCGTGCACACAATCCACCGGCAACGGTATCGGCTCGCCGGATACTAAATCACCTAGCGCCAACACCCGCTTCGCGGCGCCAACCACTCCGTAGCGCAAGGCCCAGAGCTGTTGCCCGTCGGTGGTCAACTGGCTGAAACCCGGCCCCACCGTGGCGACGAACTCCGGTGGCTCCGCCCGAACCCCAGGCGAGAAACCGGCCCCCATCGTCAAGACGAGCCCGAGGAGAAGCCGCTTCTGGGACAGGAAGGTCATGAGAGGTCGTTTACTCGCAACGCGGCAATTCGCGGCCGAAGAGCGTCTCCCACATAGGCACGTAGAGGTCGGTGTTGTCGAGATTCACCGGGATGCGCTCGCGGTTGAGGCCCTCGGCCCGCACCACCACACCGCCCACCATATCCCCCGTGCTGGAGAAGGTGACCCCAAACCAAAAACGCCGCCCCTCACGGTCCGGCCCGCTGAGGAAGGCCTCGCTCCCCTGCCCCGCCACGCCGTCGATCGGATTGCCCAGGCGGGTCGTCGCCGGCACGCGCGGCGGCGGCTGGTCGGGCGCGGTCTGCCGGCCGAGACCGATCACCTGCAATCCGCTCGCGTCGCTGTCGGCCGCGGTGAGCAGGAGCGTATCGGGATGGGCGCGCAGGAACTCGCGCGCCACTCCGATGGCGGCGTCGGCACGGCGGAAAGACTCAAAGACGCCGGCGGCGTTTTGGTTGTTCGCAAAGTCGTCCGTGCCCTCCTCCTCGACCACGAGCGCGAAACGTTTCCCGGTGCGCGCCAGCACGCGCAACGCCGCGTCGGTCATGTCGGCGACGCTCGGCGCCGCGGGGGCGAAAAGCGGCAGCCCGCGCTCGGCCAGCACCTCTTCGGGCAAAGCATGGTAGGTGGCGTCCTGCGCGAAGACGCCGAGCAACTTCAGCACCTCGGGCTTGGCCGCGGCCGCGGCGAGTTCCTCACGATCGAAGACCACGGTGTAGCCCTCCGCCCGCGCTTCGGCGATCAAGTCGCGCCCGTCCTCGCGCGCGCCCTCGCCGTGCCGGCCGCGGGCGCCCTTCGGCAGCAGATACTTCTCGCCCGCCGCGAGGATAACCTGCGCGCCGCTGGCGACGATGCCGGCCGCGATGCCGGCGTAGTCGGAGCGCTTCGGGCTACTCACCAAAAACACGCCCGTGCCCGGCTCGGCGATCTGCCCGCTTTGCACGATGCCCACCGCGAGGCCGCCGCGCAGCGCCTCGACGAGCAGCGGTGCGTCGGCGCCGGAACGGGCCTTGATCGGCCGCCCGCCGTCGGTGCCGTAGGAATCGGCGACGACCTTCACGCCCCAGGCGTGCACGGTGCCGCCGCCGTGCGAGGTCGGCGAGAGGCCGTCGGCAAAGTGCGAGCGATAGAGCGCCACGCCGGGCAGGCGATCCCAGTGGGTGTGGCCGTCGGGCCCGACGCTCGCGATGCGGTAGGCGTTCCACGCGTTGAGCGAGGCGCCGTCTGGGTGGATAAGAATCACGTTGCCCGGTCGAGGCGCGGCGACGGCGGCGCAGAGGGCGGAGCAAACAAACAAAAACAAGGGGGCGATGGGGCGAGGGAACATGGCTCGCACCTTGCGAAACGCGCCCGCCACTGCGCAAACGCAAAGGCCCGTGAGTCGCCGGGAGCCTACCCGCGGCGCGTCCAGCCAAGCATCAGCCCGCCGACCGCTCCGGCCGCGAAGGTGATCAGCCAAAACAAGGCCGGCCCCGCCTCCTCGAAGCCGTGGGCGAGGTTCATGCCAAAGATGGCGCCGAGGGCGGTGACCGGAAGAAAGATCGCCGCGAGCAGATTGAGACGGTGTCCCGAAGCGGCGATTCGCGCCGACTGCGCGGCCTGCTCCTCGGCGGTGCGTGCGCGCAGAAACTCGAAGCCCGACTGCGCGTCCTCGCGCACGAGCTCCAGCGTGCGCTCGGCCTCGCCGGCGTGATCGCGGAGGTTGATCAATTCGGGGTCGTCGATGGCCTGACGCGCCTCCTGCAAGGCGTGGTGAAGATTGCGCGCCGAGCGGGCCACCGGGATGCAGCGGCTCACGATCTGACGCAGGCTCGCGGCGCTGTCTTCCTCCTTGTCGAGACGCTCCTCCAACTCCTGCGCGACCCGCACGTAATCCTCGACCAAACGTTGCAAGCTGCGCAGCCCCTCGACGCTGAGGGTCGAGCGCCACTTGCCCTGAGGCTCGCGCCAGAACAGCGCGGACTTGCGCCGATAGCGCTCGCCTCCGGCACCAGGCTGAGGACGAGCAAAAGGTGCCCGTCCGCCACCATCGCGCGCTGGCGCCCCGCCTGCACGCCGAGGCGTCGGCGAAACACCTCCGGCACGGCCCAATCGGACGGGATCAACGAGGAACCGCGGGAGGCAGACGGAAGAGGCGGTGGCTTGGGATTCATGGAATGCTCCGGGAGCGGTCGCCGACAAGCGGCGACCCTACCTGGCAGAGCTCACTTTTTCGAAGCGGGCGGCGCGATCACCGGCGTAACGGGCGTGGCGATCGGCTTGGCCTCGGAGGCCGGCGTGATCACCGGCGCGGCGGCGGCCGAGGCGCCGTCGGCCCCGAGTTCGGGAATCAGGCCGCCTTTGCCGAGATCGAGGCCGAGCTCGCTGATCATCTTCTCCACGACCGGCACCTGGAGGCGGTATTGGAGCAGCGCGTTGACGAGCTGGTTGGGCAGGCCGGCGCCGTTGCCGCCCGCCGCGCCGAGGCCATCCGTGGCGCCGCCGCCGATACCGACGCCGCCGCCCTGGCCGGGCATACCGTTGATGTGCAGCATGCGGATCGAATCGATCTTCTCGGCGGGCTTCATCGCGGCGGCGATCACCTGCTCGAGCTTGGCCACGAGGTCCTTGCGCACCTCGAAGCTCATGATCGCCTCGCCGAGGAGATTCTTGGCCTGGTTGATCGCCTGCAAACCGACGGCCTCGACCTCGAAGCGCTTGGCGTCGGCCTCGGCGACGATGCGCACGCGGTCGGCCTCGGCCTGGGCCTGGGTGCGGAGCGCGGCGGCGAGATCCTCGGCGGATTTGCGTTCGGCCTCGGCCGAGACGATCACCTTCACGGCGTCCTGCTCGGCGGTCTCGCGGGCCTTGATGACGACGATCTCCTTGGCGCGTTCGGCGGCGGCGACCTCCTGCACGGTCTTCACCTGCTCCTCGGCCTTCACCATGATGGCGCGCGCGGCGGCGGCCTCGGCGTCGGCCTTGGAGAGCTCCTCGGATTTTTTGGCGATGGCGATGCGCGCCTCCTGGCCGGCGATGTCGAGCTCGCGCTTGCGCTGGATCTCGCGGGCGGCGACGGCCTTCTCGGCGTTGATGTTGGCCTCCTTCACGGCCTGCTCGGCGGTGATCTGCGCTTCGCGGCCCTCGCGCTCGCGCTCGGCGCGTTCGCGGGCGATGCGGGCCTCCTGCGCGGCCTTGGCCATCTGGATGGCCTGCTCCTGCTCGAATTGGGCCTGCGCCTCGATCTGGCGCACGGTGAGGGACTGGCGCTCGACCTCGAGGTTCTTCTGCTCGATGGCGAGGCGGGTATCCTGCTCGATCTGGTTGCGCTCCTTGCGCTTGCTCTCGGTGATCTCGGTGAGCTTGGCGAGACCCTGCGCGTCGAAGGCGTTGGAGTCCTTGAAAAATTCGCGCGAGGTCTGGTCGAGCTCGGTGAGCGAGACGGACTCGAGCTCGAGACCGTTGCGGCTCAAGTCCTCGGTCACGGCCTTCTGCACCTGCATGACAAACTCGACGCGCTTCTCGTGCAGCTCGTCCATCGAGAGCGTGGCGGCGACGGCGCGGAGGGCGTCCACGAACTTGCCTTGGAGTTGACCGGTCAGCTCGTCGGGGCGGAAGGTGCGGTGGCCGAGGGTCTGGGCGGCGACCATGATGCTCTCCACGGTCTTGGCGACGCGGACGTAGAACTCGGCGCGCACGTCCACGCGGAGGCGGTCGCGGGTGATGAGGGCGTCCTGGTTGCGGCGCTGCACTTCGAGGCGGAGCGTCTGGAGGTTGACCTCGGTGATCTGCTGGAGGAAGGGCAACACGATGGTGCCGCCGTCGGTGATCACCTTGCCACCGCCCCAGCCGGTGCGCATGAGGGCGCGCTCGGGATTGGCCTTGCGGTAGAGCTTGGCGATCATCGCCCCGATCAGGGCGAGGAAGAACACTCCGCCGACGACGGAGAGGATGGTGACTAGGGTGAGGTTGTCCATGGTGGTGGGTTAGGTCGTGGAAAAGTGGATACAGGGAGGCGGCGGCTCGCTCAGGCCTCGTCGGCGCGCGAGGGATTCGGGTGGCGGATCACGGTGTAAAAGGCGCCGCGGCGGCCTACGACGAGGACGATGTCCCCCTCGGCGTAGGTTTCGTCCGTGCGGTCGGAGAACGCCATGCGGTGGTGGATCGCGCCGCCGCTGTCGCGAAATTTGATCTGGCCGGGCTCGCCCGGGCCCACGCGGCCCATCACCACCTGCGCCTCGTGCCCGATTAGGGAGTCGTCGGTGACGGCGCTCGATTCCACGTCCTTCGGCCACACGCGACCGAGCGCGTAGTTGAGCAGGCGGACGGGCGGCAGCGACGCGAGAAAGGCGGCGGGCAGCACCACCGGCCAGGGCAGCGCCACGTCGATCAGTTCGAGCTGCAGGGTCTGCACGAACAGGCCGATGGAGCCCGCGCAAAGCAGCAACCCAGCGAGCGAAATGAGGTAGGGAACGCGGCCGATGCCGAGCCAGTCGAAGACGCGCCAGCCGGCGGAGACGTCGGGCGCGGGCATGTCGATGTCCACGCTGAGGTCGATGCCCAGATCGGAGCCGACGCCGACGAGCACCAGCACGACCTCGAGCACGGCGACCGCGAAGAAGAGCAGCAGCAGCAGGCTGAAGGGCCAGACTTGGGCGTGGGTCAAAAGTTCACCGAAGCTCATGCGAAGCAGGGAAATGGCGTGAAGCGGGCGAATTGCCGAGGCGAAGTTTTCGCCCCGGCACGATCAGAAGACGCGGTGGCGGCACCGCGGTGGATTAGTTGTTGGACGGCGAGGGCGAGCCGGGATTGAGGCGCGCCTTGAGCTGCTCGAGGCGGAGCTGCACGCGGTTGTCGCGCGAGACGGCGCTGAGGTCGCGCAGCTTGGCCTGCTCGGCCTCCTTGGCGTGGAGGGTGGAGCGGTCGGTGCCGGTGGCCTTGGCGTAGCGGTCGTTGAAGGCGTTTTCGGCGCGCTCGGCCTTGCGCTGCGCGGACACGCCGGGGGCGCCGCCGCCGGCGGAGGGCGTCTGGGCGCGGGTGCGGCGGAGCACGACGAGGTCGTCGTGCATCTGGGCGCGGCGGGCCTTGAGGCTTTCGAGCGACTGGCCGAGGCGCTCGGCCTCGGTTTTGTGGTCGAGCATCTGGCTCTCCAGCTCGGGGAGCTGGCGCTCGATGTCGTCGATGCGGCCGAGACCGGCGACGGCGAGATCTTCGCGGCCGGAACGCACCGCGGTCTCGGCCTCCTCCTCGAGGCGGTTGCGCTCGGCGGTGAGGCGCTCGATGGCCTTGTTGACATGGTGCTTGCGGGCGAGGGACTCGCCCTGGGCGGTGTGGACCTCGTCGATGGCGCCGTCCACCTCGCGGATGGCGGCCTCGAGGATGCCCTCCTCGTTGAGCCCCTCGATCTTATCGACAAGGGTATGGGCGGTGCTGGTGAGCACGCGGGCGATGCGGTCGCGTAGTCGGTTTTCCATGACGTTATCCTCGGTTGGGGGTGGTGGTTTCGGTTTCGGACGAAAGGGAGGGCGCGGTCGAAGCGACGGCGCCCGAACCGGCGGCGGCGAGCTTGGCGGCCTCGGCGAGCACGCCCTCGAGCTCGGCGCGGGTCTGCGCCTGGTGGCGGATGCGGAGCGGATCGAGCGCGGCGGTGCGGAGGAGCTGGCGGGCGGTGCGGGCCCAGCGGCGGGCGAGCTTGGCCTCCAGCTCAGGCAGATGTTTCTCGGGGGCCTTGGCGAGGTTGTCGGTCTGGGCGAGGAGCAGCGCGGCCATCTCGATCACGCTGCGGGCGATCTCCTCGGCGACCTCCGAGCCCTGGCCTTGCAGATGCTGCCGGCGGAGGGCTTGAAGGGTGGGATCGAGCGCGGCCTCGACGAGCTCAAGCGCGCGGGCGAGGTCGTGGCGCGAGTCGAGCAGCGTGAGTTGCTGGCGCACGAGGCGCGTCATCCGCTCGCCGTTGCTCATGCCCGGCATGGCCTCGACGATCTGCTCCCAGTCGGCCTCCTCAAGTCGGGTGTTCACTTGGATTGCCATGATTGGAATACGGATTGCTACACTTCTGTAGCGAATCAATTAAAATCGGTAGGATTCTAAAATCCAGCCGATTGTGTAGCGCCGGCTAGGACGGTCGAGGTCCGGTGTTCGCTCGTTCGAGCAACTCCGCGTGCAGCCGCTCCAACTCGGGCGCGGGCACGCCGTGGCGCTTCGCGCGGCGGAGAGGCTCTCCCCAGATCGGCTCCAGCTCGAGCGGCCGGCCCGCCTGCCAGTCGAGCATGGTGGAGGGTTTGTAACGCATGCCGCGGGTGCGCTCGATCTGGTTTTCCAAAAACGCATCCTCGATCTCGACGCCCTCGGCGCGCGCGATCGCCTGCACCTCGCGCACGAGCGCGCGCACCCGCGCCTCGCCGGCCGGCTCGCGCAGGGTCTCGTCGCTCGTCACGCCGCCCATCGCCACCGTGAGGCCGTTGAAGGGCACGTTCCACACCAGCTTGCGCCAACGCGCCGCGAGCAAGCTGTCGCGCGTGCGGGCCTTCACCCCCGCCGACGAGAAAACCTCCGCCACCGCGCGGGCCGCCTCGCCGGCCGGCCGGCCGAACTCGCCGATCTCCACGTAGCCCTGCTCCGAGCAGATCACCTCGCCGGGCGCGAGGCGGTTGACCGCGACGAAGCAGAGCGAGCCCAGCGTGCGCTCCGCCCCCGCCACCGCCGCGACCGCCTCGTCCACGCCGAGGCCGTTTTGCAAATTCACCACGAGCGTGCGCGGGCCGAGCAAGGGCGGGAGCAGGCGCTCCAGTTCGTCGTTGGCCGTGGCTTTGAGCGCCACGACCACCAGATCGACCGGGCTGATCGCCGCGGGCTCGGTCTCGGCGCGCACCGGCCGCACCTCGTGGCGCTCGCCGCCATACTCGAGCACGAGACCGCGGTCGCGCAGGCGCTCCGCCTCGCCGCGCACCAGAAAACACACGTCGCGACCCGAGCGCGCGAAACGCCCGCCGTAGTAGATGCCGAGCGCTCCCGCGCCCACGACCGCGATGGTGTTGATCATCACCCTTCCCTGCCCGCGCGCCGCGGTGTCGGTCAACCTTTGGGCGCGGTGGCCGGCGGAGATTTTTTGCAGCGCGCGATCAATACCCGCGCCGGCCACGCGACCGCGAACTGGTAGAGCGCGAGCGCCAGCACCATGCCCACCGCGGCGTAAACGAAACCCTCGGCCGTGACCGGCACGGCGGGTTTGAACACCTCCCAGGTGCGGGCGGCGATCGACGAATCCACGTGGGCGAGAAACACGAAGGGGCGGTCCCAGACCGAGGCCTCGCGCAGCGCGGTCTCGGCGGCGGCGAGCGACTCGACGCGCGCCTGGGTCTCCGCGATCACGTTGCCGAGCTTGGCCACGGGCTCGACCGGCTGCGCGCGGGTGGTGTCGATGAGCTGCTGGAGCGTGATGCCGCTCTGCCGCGCCACCGTCTCGAAGCTCGCCAGCTGGCGCCGCGCCTCGTCGAGGTGGCCGCCGAGGCGCTGGAGGTATTGTTGAAAAAACTCCGGTGCCTGCGAAAGCCCCACCGCTCCGAGCACGCAGAGCACGCGGTCGAGCAGCGATTCGCCGACGCGCCCGATCGGACGCAGCGGCCGGAGCCAGGGAGATTGCGACATGCCGCCGAGGCTGCGCGACCGCGTCGCGGCGCGCAATCCCGTCAGCGCGCCTCGTAGGCGCCGTCGGCTCGTTTCGCTATCAGGCGCTTGAGCTCCAACATCATGAGCGTCGATGAGAGCGTGTGGCTCGGCAGACCGCTCGCCGTCACCAGCGCATCGGGCGCGAGGATCGCCCCGCCGGCGAAACAGCCGAAGACCTTCGCCTCGTCGGGGCTCAGATTGGCGGCGGCGGGAGGCGTCGCCGCGGCGGGTTTCTCTGCCACCGGCGCTACCCCGGCCGGGCCGAAACCCTCGAGGTAGTTCAGCTCGCTCAACACGTCGTCCACCGAGGTCAGCAGCGTCGCCCCGTCGCGGATAAGCTGGTGGCAGCCCGCGCTGGTAGGCTGGTCGATCCGCCCCGGCACGGCGAAAACCAACCGCCCCTGTTCGCCGGCAAACTTGGCCGTGATCATCGAGCCGCCGCTCACGTCGCTCTCCACCACGATGACCGCGCGGCTCATGCCGGCGACGATGCGGTTGCGCATGGCGAAGGACTGCTTGTCGGCGCGGCGGCCGAAGGGGAACTCGGTGAGGATCGCGCCGCCGTTTTCCTCGATGCGCTGGTAGAGTTTCAGGTTCTCCGGCGGATAGATGATGTCGATGCCGTTGCCCAGCACCGCGGCGGTGCGGCCGCCGGCCTCGAGCGCGCCCTCGTGCGCGAAGGTGTCGATGCCGCGCGCCAGCCCGCTCACGACGCAGAAGCCGAGTCGCGCGAGCTCGAAGCCGAGCTTCTTGGCCACGGCCTGGCCGTAGAGCGTGGTGCGACGGGAGCCGACGATGGCGACGCACGGCGCGTCGAAGCTGTAGTCGCCGCGCCGATACAGCCCGAGCGGCGCGTCGGCGAGCTCGCGCAGCAGCGGCGGATACGCCGGATCGCGAGACGTCACGAAAGTCGCGCCCGCCTGGGCGAGCCGCGCGAGTTCCTTGGGCAGGTTCACGAGTTCGCGCCAGTTGCGCAGGTTGCCGCTGATCTTGGGGCCCACGCCCTTCACCGCCTCGAGTTCGGCGGCCGGGGCGTCGAAGAGACGGCGCGGATCCTCACTGAAGGCCGCGAGCAGGCGGTTCGTGGTGATCGGCCCGATGTCGGGCAGCGCGTTCAGCACCAGAAAAGCCTGCGTCTCGGTGAGTTCACTCATGCGCTCAATCCCGCAAGGCGACGCCGTCTTTGTCCAGTGTGTTGCAAGGCCCAGCCGCGGCGGGCCGAGGTTAACGGGTAATCCGGTGGCGCCCTTCTCTCGCGGCGGCGGGCGGATGGGATGGTGGCTCCACCCCGCTATGTCCTACGGTCACTTCCAAACCGACGGCACCTACACCGTCACCACGCCGCGCACGCCCGATGCGTGGCCGAATTTTCTCTTCAATCTCGGCTACAACCGCTCCGTCTCCCAGACCGGCCAGGGCGCGGCCGCCCGCGCCAAGCCGGTGCGCCGCGAAATCAACCGGCCCGGGCGCTACTTCTACCTGAAGAACCACGCCACCGGCGCGGTGTGGAACCCCAATCACGTGCCGATGTGCTCCGCGCTCGATTCCTACGAATGCGACCACGCGCTCGGCCACACCGAGATACGCTCCGTCGCGCACGGCGTCGCCAGCACCTTGACCACCTTTTTGCCCGAGGAGGGCCTGCACGAGCTCTGGCTCTGGCGCGTCACCAACACCACCGACCGCCCGCTCACGCTCTCGCTCTACGCCGGCCTCGCCATGATCGCCGAGAAGCCCATGGGCACCGAGGTGATGCTCGACGAGCCGAGCGGCGCCATCGTCGCCGAGACCTTCCCGGCCCACCACCGATACGACGACGCGCTGCCGCACCTCGATCGCATCCCGCGGCAATACTGGCTCGCCAGCCGCCGCCCCGATTCGTGGACCGGCAGCGAGCGGCGTTTCTTCGGCGTCGGCGAAAGCGTCGCCCACGGGCAGGCACCCGCGATGGTGCTGGCCGAGCGCCTCGACGACACCGGCTGCGTCTGGCACACCCCGCTCGCCGTGATCGCGCACACGATCACGCTCGGCCCGGGCGAGAGCTTTTCCAACGCCTACCAGGCCGGCCAGGAGACCGATCTCGAGGCCGTGCGCGCCCACGCCGGCGCGCTCACCGTCGCCTCCGCCGAGCGGGCGCTGCAAGCCGTGCGCGCGCGCTGGGACGCCGTCCGCGAGCTCCTCCGTATCGAAACTCCCGATACAAACATCGACCACTTCATCAACGGCTGGGTGAAGAAGCAGATGATCTGGCAGACGGAGTGCCGCCGCAACGCCGGCGCCTACCCGATCCGCAACGTGCTCCAGGACGCGATGGGCTACGGTTTCCTCGATCCGGCGGCCGCGCTCGGCCACGTGCGCGAGATGCTCGGGCTCCAGCGGCGCGACGGCTCGGTGGACCAATGGGTGATGGCCCACCCCAGCCTGCCCAAGCATCCCTTCACCCAACTGCACCACAACGACGGTCCGGTCTGGCTCGTGCTCTGCACGCTCGTCCTCGTGCGGCAGGCCGGCGAGGAGCGTTTCCTCGACGAGCTGGTCCCCTACTCCGACGGCGGCTCCGGGACGGTGTTCGAACACCTGTGCCGCGCGGTCGCCCACCTCGCCGCCGACCGCGGCCGCCACGGGCTCTGCCGCATGCACGACGGCGACTGGACCGACCCCATCAACGGCCCCGGCCGCAAGGGCGAGGGCGAGACGGTCTGGCTCTCGCAAGGCCTCCTCCACGTCGCCAAGGAGCTGCGCGCCCTGCGCCGCGTGGAGGCCGACGCGCCGCTCGCGCGCTCGCTCGATGCCCTCGTCGCGGAGCTCGACGACGCCATCAACCGCGCCTGGAACGGCGAGTGGTTCACCTACGGCTACGACGACGAGGGCGTGCCCTACGGCGTGCCTGGCGACGAGCAGGGCGCGGTTTTCCTCAACGCCCAGACCTGGGCGCTGATCAGCGGCTGCGCCCGCGGCGAGCGGCAGACGAAGGTCATGGCCACGATCGACCGCATCGACTCCGACTGCGGCCCGCGCATCAGCTGGCCGCCCTTCACGCGGTGGAACGCCCGCGTCGGCCGCGTGAGCGTGAAGCGCGCCGGCACCTCCGAGAACGGCGCGGTGTATTGCCACGGCGCGGTCTTCAAGGCCTTCGCCGACGCCCGGCTCGGCGACGCCGACCGCGCGCTCGACTCGCTGGTGAAGATCATGCCGACCAACCCGAAGAACCCGCCGGAGAAAAACCTCCAGGCGCCGATCTTTCTCCCCAATTCGTATTTCGGCATCGATACGCACGCCGCCTTCGGCGAGTCCACGCTCAACCACGAGACCGGCACCGCCTCCTGGTTTTTCATGACGATCGTGGAGGAGTTGCTCGGCCTGCGCGCCACCACCGAGGGACTCACGCTGCGCCCGCTGCTGCCCACCGGCTGGCCCGGCTACAAGCTCTCCCGCACCTGGGGCGGCGCGCGTTACCACATCACCGTCGAGGGCTACCGCCGGGGCGCGCGGCCGCGCATCGTCTGCAACGGCGCGGTGCTCGAGGGCGACCTGCTCCCGCGCGGCGCGGGCGCCACCTTCGAGGTGCGCGTGAGCTACCCGTGAGCGCTCCGGGCACGGTCGCGGACGAGGCGGCGCGGGCGGCCGCGCCCTCGCCGGTCGGCGGCGTGGCCGCGGCCGATCGCGTGCCCGTGGGCGAGAAGCTCGCCTATGGCTCCGGCCAGTTCGCGGCCAACCTGATGAACAACACCACCGGCAGCTTCATGCTGCCGGTCTTCGTCGTCACGCTCGGCGTCTCGCCCGCGTTGGTGAGCTTCCTCGACATGGTTTACCGTATTTGGGACGCCATTACGGACATGCTCATGGGCTGGCTCTCCGACAACACGCGGAGCCGCTGGGGCCGCCGCCGCCCCTACGTGTTTGGCGGCGCGCTGCTCGCCGCGTTGTGGATGCCAGTCATCTGGCTGCTCGACCGCGACTGGAGCCTGCCCGCCGTCGTGGGCTGGATGATCGGCGCGCAGCTCGTGATGTTCGCCTGCACCACGATCTGGAACATCCCCTACCAGAGCATGCTGCTCGAGATCAGCCCGAGCAGCGTGGAGCGCACCAACGTCGCCGCCATGCGCGGCTATTTCAGCAAGATCGGCTGGTTCGTGATCGGCTGGCTCTGGTATCTCACGCAGCTGCCGGCCTTCGCCGATCCGGCGACGGGCAAGCCCGACACGCTCAAGGGCGCGCTCGCCGTCACCTGCGCCGCCGCGCTGCTGGTCGCGATCATCGGCGTGTTGCCGGCGGTCTTCGGGCGCGAGCGCTACTATGCCAAGGTGGCCGCGCAGGAGAAGGTGCCGCTGCTGAAAAACATCCGCCTCACCTTCCGAAACCGCCCGTTCCTGCACCTCTCGCTGCTCACGCTGCTCTTCACGCTCGGCACGCTGGCGGTGGACAACCTCGCGTTCTTCGCGCGGCTTTACCACGTGTGCGGCGGCGACCAGCAGCTCGCGGCCAAGCTCACCGGGCTGAGCGGCACCGTCTCGGCGCTCGTGGGCCTCGCGGCCATCCCCGTGTTCCAAGCGATCGCGCGGCGCCACGGGAAACGCACCGCGCTCGTCGTCGTGATGTGCCTGTTCTTCACCTCGAGCCTCGCCACGCTGGTCACCTACCGGCCCGGGCTGCCCTACCTCACCTTGGTCAACAGCGTGCTGAGCGCGCTCGCGATGACCGCGATATGGGTGCTGTTGCCCTCGATGACGGGCGACGTGGTGGACCACGACGAGCTCCACACCGGCGAGCGCCGCGAGGGCGCCTTCGCGGCAATCTTTTCGTGGATCTACAAGTTCTCGTTCTCGGTCTCGCTGGCCGTCTCCGGCCTGCTGGTGATGTGGGCCGGTTACGACGCGAAGCTCGGGGCGGCCCAGCCGGCGGAGGTCGTTTTCAGCATCCGGATGCTGCTCGCCTTCGTGCCGGCGCTCTTCATCGGCGTCGCGATCGTGCTCGCCGCGCGCTTCCCGCTCACCCCCGCGCGCATGGCGGAGATTCGCTCGGCGCTCGAGGCGCGGCGCGGTCGGGTGTGCGGCTGAAGGGCGGAGACGGGCTCAGCGGACGGCCTCGCGCAGGGCCGGCGAGAGCTGGTCGAGCCACTCGGTGATGCGCACCGCATGCGGACCGCGGGCGCGGGCGAGCCGATCCGCGGCAAGGCCGTGCCAGACGACGGCGCGCGCCGCCGCGACGAGCGGGTCGGCGGGCGTCTGCGCGAGCAGGGTGCCGGTGAGGCCGGCGAGCAAATCGCCGCTGCCGCCGCGCCCGAGCACGGGGCCGCCGAAAAAGCTGTGATACACCAGACCGCCCGCGCCGGCGGTCTCGATACGCGTCAGCGGGCCTTTGCGAATGACCACCGCGCCGGGTGGAAGCGCGTCGGCGATGCGCGAATATTCTCCGCCGTGCGGCGTGAGGACGCGGGCCGCGCGGCCGGCGGCGATGATCTCGGGCTGGAGCGCGTCGGCGTCGATGACCAACGGATGCGGCGAGAGCGCGGCGATCTCGGCGGCGAGCGCGAGCGTCTCGCGTTCGCGCCCGAGACCGGGCCCGAGCACGACGGAGCCGGCGCGCTCGAAGGCGGCGCGCACGAGGTGCAGGCCCTCGAGCGCGAGGCCGCCGTCGGGCGTCTCGGGGAGGCCCAGCCAGATCGCCTCGGGCACGCGCGCGGCGAAGGAGGGCACGAGCGACTCGGGAACGGCGGCGGTGACGAGACCCGCGCCGGATTGGAGCGCGGAGAGCGTGGCCATCAGCGCTGCGCCGGGAAAGCGGCGCGAGCCCGCGACGACGAGCGGGTGGCCGTGGTGACGTTTGTCGGCCCGCGGATCGCGCAGGCCGCCGAGCGGCGCAAGCACGCGCTCCGTCAGCACCCAATCCCGCCCCGCCTCCACCCCGAGATTGTCACCAATCTGGTGACAATCTCCGCTAGCCGCAGCCGCCTCGGCCCCCGAGCCATTGTCACCAATTTGGTGACAATCTCGCGAGGGCGGCGGGGTGAAGAAGCCGAGGTCGAGGAAGCGAATGCGGCCGGCGGAGGGGAGGCTGAGCAGCGGGGTCTTCGCGATGCCGGTCGCGTAGGTGAAGTCGGCGCGGAAGGCGTCGGGCGCATCGAGCCCGCTCGGCAGATCCACCGCGGCGCGGAGCCGAATCGGGTGGGCGTTGACCCGCGCCAGCAGGCGGGCGACGGGTTCCGACAAAGGCGGGCGAAATTGGAAACCGAAGACGCCGTCGAGACAGAGATCGTAGCTCGCCGCCCAATCGCGTCCATCGGCGCGGACCGGCCGCGCAAAGCCCGCCACCGCGTGCAAGGCCCGCGAGGCGAGCGGACGCAGCGAGCGTTCGCCGAAGGGGAAAACCACATCGACGACGAGCGCCGGGTGGCGCTCCCGAAGCAGCGCGGCGGCGAGGAGCGCGTCGCCGCCGTTGTGGCCCTTGCCGACGAGCACGAGCACGCGCGGGGCGGCGGGCCAGACGCCAATCTCCTCGAAGTCCTTGGCGACGTTGTCGGCGAGAGCGCGGGCGGCGGCCTGCATCGCGGCCCATTCGCGGGTCTCGTCGCCGCCGAAGAGCGCGGCCTCGAAGGCGCCGGCCTCGGCGCAGCTCAGGATGGGATAGGCACCGTGCATGGCCTTGAAAAACCAGAGCGCGGAGCTGGCTTCCAGCCTGCACTTGGCACGGCGCGCGTCCCGGCACCGCGCCGCCGCTATTTATCGCGCCCCCGCACGGCGAGCATCCACTCCCGGGCGGGCACGAGGTGCCGGTAGAAAAACGCCTGCATCCGGTCATCCGCCGGGACCACCCGGCGCCGACGCTCCGCCCCCTCGATCATCGCCACACCCTCCATGCGGAGCGCCAAAACCGAGGGCTCGGCCTGCCCGCTCGCCTGCAAGGTGATCTCGGCCTTCTCCGCGCCGGCGGGCACCTCTGATTTCCCAACACGCAGCCAAGCCGGGCCATCCATCAACACGAGGGCGATCGGCCCGTCGAAGCCGTCTCGCCGCAAGGCATGGATCGTGACGGTGGCCTTTCCACCGGGGCGCAAATTCACGCTCGAAGGCTCGGCACGCAGCTCGAAATCGGGCCGCGGCGGCGAGATTCTGATCCGGTAGGCGTAGTCGTGGCCGCCGCGCCCCTGCGCGTCGCCCAGCCGCGCACGATGGATTCCAGTCACCGCAGGAGTGAAGACCAGGCGCGGGTCGGCGTGGTGGGTCGAGAGGCCGTCGCCTTTGTCCTCGCGGTCGTCGCTCATCGCCACCACCGCGCCATCCGGAGCCAGCACGTGCAACACGCCATCGAGCGGCGAGCGCAGCCGCCGCGCCGTGACTTCGACCACAAGCGGCACGCCCGCCTCGGCCGGGAAGGAAAACTCGTCCACTTCCCCGGCGCGTTCGATGCGGCCGTTCACCACGACCGGCGGCTCGACCGCCTGCGCGCCGCCGCCTCTTTTTTTGGGCGCCTCGCGGCATTCCGGCAGGTCGGCCGACTCGATCTCCACCGGCCCCGTGGCGGCGAGACAGCGCCCGAGGTCGAGCTCGACCAGGCCAACCACGTTCGGGAGTCGCGCCCGCCTCGTCGGCGCGGGCAGGTTCCAGCCGTTGAGCACGAATTCCTGCTCGGTGCCCGCCGTGCCGCCGAGCGGGAAAACGCCCGCCACGAAGGGCAGCTCGCCGATGGCCACACGATACACGAAATCCTCGCGCCCGCGGTAGAGCGCATCGCGCACCAACAGCGTGTAGTCGCCGTCGGCCGGCAGCCGAAAGGCCAGCACGGGATCGGGCTGAAACCGAAAATCGTCGGCGAAGGCCAACTCGTGCCCGGCCGCGTCGAGCAAGCTCACGGTCGCCTGAAACCACCCCGGCACCGCGTCCGCCAGATACGGGATCAAGGACCGCGCGTGCACAGCCACGATTAGCCGCGCGCCCTTCTTGCCGACAAAACGAATTCGGTCGGTCTCTCCGGCGAGGATCTGGCCGTTGACCACCACGGGCGGCGCGACGCGCAGTTCGGCGTTCTCGGCCTGGGTGAGCGCGCGAGGGGAGCCCGGCTCGGGCCGCGGCATGATCGCGGTCACGGCGGGAAAGGTCGTCTCGGGCAAATCGCCCACCACGAAGACGAGCGGCGCGGACAAGCCCGCGCGCGATCTCAGCCGCAGGTCGCGCGGGCCGGGCTCGGCGTCGGGCGCGACGGCGATCTCGAGCGCGACCGCCTCCTGCAAAGCCGGCGGCAGCGCGGCCCCACCGAGGCTCGCGAGCCGGCGCTCCAGCTCGGCCACGCGCTCGGGCGCGGGCGAGTCGGCGCGTTTTTTTAGCTCCGCCAACTCCTCCTTCATTTGGTTTCGCTCCTCCGGCTTCAGCGGACGTTCGTGCCCGACCACGCGCGCGATCACGCCGCCGCCGGAGACGAATGCCTCCGCGACGCCCTGCAGTTGGCGTCCGCCCACGAACACGCGGAGCGTTTCCCCGCGCGGCGCCCCCGCCGGGTAAACGTATCCGGGCTGCGGCGTGTTTGCCGAGGGCGGCGCCGCGCCTGCCATCGCCGCGACAAATCCCCACGCGGCGACGAAGCGGAAAAAGCGAGAGAGACGAGGCGAAGGCATGGAGGAAAGAGGGCGTGAAGGGCTCACATGATCTCGCGCAACAAACCATGGCGCTGCGGCAGCTCGGCCAGGCTCGGCAACACCCGCACCTCGCGCCCTTCCGGGTGCGGCAAGCGCGCGGACGGGTCGATGCCGAGCTGAGCGTAGATCGTCTCGAGCAAATCGGCGGGATGCACGGGGCGCTCGATCACCTCCTCGCCGCGCGCGTCGGTCGCGCCCACGACCACGCCGCCGCGCAGCCCGCCGCCCGCGAGCAACGCGGAGAAGGCCTTGCCGTAGTGGTTGCGCCCGCCGTTCCAAGGCGCGTCGGTTTGCACCTTCGGCGTGCGGCCAAACTCGCCGCAGACCCAGACGAGGGTGGACTCGAGCAGGCCGCGCCCCGCGAGATCCTCCAGCAGCGCGCTCAGCGCGCGGTCGAGCTCCGGGAGTTTTCGGCGCATGGCCTGGAAGTGCTGCTTGTGCGTGTCCCAGCCTTTCACGTTGACCGTGACAAACGGCACCCCGCGCTCCACCAGACGCCGCGCCACGAGACAGGATTGCCCGCAGGTGTTGCGCCCGTAGCGCTCGCGCGTCGCCTCGGATTCCTGCCGCAGATCGAACACCTTTCCCGTCTCGCCGAGAATCATCTCGTAGGCCTCCTCGCCCGCCTTGTCGAAGGCCGCCAGGGCTCCGGGCGCGCGAGCGCGCAGCGCCGCTCCGAAGGTGTCCGATTCCGCCAGCAGCTCCCGCCGCTCCCGGAGACGCGCCTCGCTCAATCGGGGGGAGACGACGCCCTCCACCAAAAATCGCTCCGCCGCGGGATCGCCGCCGGTCGCGAAAGGTTTATGCCGCGGTCCCAAAAACCCCGCCTCGGAGAAACGCCCCTGCGGTTCGGTGAGCACGATGTAGGGTGGCAGCAGTCCGGAATAGCCGGCCGCTCGCCCCTTGAAGAGCGAGACCACCGCGCCGAGGTTGGGAAACACATCGCGTCCCCCGGCGGGGTGCCCCGTCTGGACGATGTAGGCCGCGGTCTCGTGCGCGTTCACCCCGTGGGTGAGGCCGCGGATGAGCGCGTATTTGTCCGCCTGCTCCGCGAGCAGCGGCAGCAATTCGTTGATGCGAACGCCCGGCACCTTGGTCTCGATCGGCTGGGTGAAAGGGCCGCAGTAGTCCGGCCCGGCCTCGGGCTTGGGATCGAAGGTGTCGAGATGCGCGGGCCCGCCCCAGAGCCAAATCTGGATCACCGCCCGCGCCTTCGGCGACGGCGCGGACGATGGGATCGGCGTCGGCGCGGGCTGCGCGTGGAGCCGCGGCAACACGAGCCCGCCCGCCGCAAGCAGACCGGTGAGGATGGCTTCGCGACGCCCCATCGGGCGGAAAAGGGAGGCGGAGGAACTCATGGAGGGAAACTCAATGGCGGTGGAGAAATTCGGCGCTGTTGATCAAAGCCCAGGCCAGGTCTTCCCAGACCTCGCGGCGCGCGGCCGCGGCCTCCTCGTGAAAACGACGCTCCGCGTCGGAGGGACGGCGCGAGAGGATCGCGAGGTAGAGCCGGTCGAGCGGCGCGTCGGCGCCGCGCCCGCCGGGTCTGAGCAATGCGCGCATGGCGGAGCCTCTCTCGAGCTTGCGCAGCACGTGGGCGGAGTTGAGCAGGTGCAGGCGCTGGGCGGCGTTGATCGTGTTATCGCGCTCGGATTCGAGGCCGCTGTCGCGGGGCGAGCGTCCGAACTTTTCCAGGAACACGCCAGTGATGCTGCCGTCCGGGAGGGCGATGGCGCGCACGTTGGCGGGGACGTGCGTGAATGGCTCGGGGATGGGGCTCACGTAGGTGTCGGCCCCGCCCGTGATCTGGTTCAACGCGTCGGCCAGCACCTCCGCCTCGAGGCGGCGCGGCGGGTAGCTCGCGTGCGCGGCCCAGGCGGAGGCGGCCTCGATCCCGGGCGGCGGCAGGAAGGAGCGCTGGTAGGCGCGGGAGTTCAGGATGAGGCGAAACAGCGCCTTGATGTCGTGGCCGGAGGCGACGAACTCGCGCTCGAGCAGGGCGAGCAGCTCCGGATTCGAGGGCGGGTTGTCCGCCCGAAAATCGTCGGGTTCGTGCACGATGCCGCGCCCGAGGAACCAAGCCCAGGCCCGGTTGGCGAAGGAGCGCGCGAACCACGGATGCCGCGGGTCCAGCATCCAGTCGGCGAGCGCGGCGCGGGGATCCGCGCCCTCGGCGATGAAGGCCGGCCGGCCGTCGGGAAACACCGGCGGGCGGGCCGCGTCGATCGGCGACAAGGGGTCGAGATAAACGATCTCCTCCTTCCACTCGCCGGTGGATTTGTAACGCAGGCCGGTGAAGAAAGCGGCGACACCCTCCCGGCGCTCCCGGGGCCACTTCTCCAGCCGCACGCCCCAGAAGGTCAGCGCCACGGCGCGCGCGAGCGTCTCCGGGTCGCGGCCCTGGACGGCGCGGTAGAAGTTGGCCGGACCGGAGCGGAAATTGCTGCCGGTGGCGGTGAGCAGCTCGCGGGCGACGAGGTCCGCGCGGCGGTTCTCGCGCAGGGCCTGCACGATCCAGCGATGGTAAACCTGCGCGCCGTTTGGCCAGAGGTTGATCGGGAACTCGGCCTTGATCCTCAGCAGGTCGCCCCAGCGCATCGCCCAGTAGTCGGCGTATT
The DNA here is from genome assembly GCA_030605125.1 of Verrucomicrobiota bacterium. Lineage (GTDB taxonomy): Bacteria > Verrucomicrobiota > Verrucomicrobiia > Opitutales > Opitutaceae > IMCC26134_A. Next base: position 36,243 of record JAUWBD010000007.1, read on the forward strand.
CGGGCCGCTCCAGCAGCGCGTCGATAAGCCGCCGACGCTTGTCGGGCGCCGGATCGTCGATGAAGGCGCGCGCCTCCTCGCCGGAGGGCAGCGTGCCGATCGTATCCAAAAAAGCCCGACGCACGAAGACCGCGTCGGAGCAGAGCGGGGCCGGCGCGATCCCGAGGACGCGCAGCCGGTCCTCAACCAGCCGGTCCACCGCGGTGCCCGGCACAAGCAGGGAGGGCGCCTCGAACACCGCGGCGTCCGCCGCGGGAGCATCCGCCGCGGGGAGCGGGCGACCGGCCGACAAGAACGCCGCCACACCGACAAAAACCAGAAGCGATCGCGCGCGAGCCATGCGGAATAGTTTGGCAGGGAGACGCCGACGACGCGGCTCCGACTACGCGCTCCGCGCCGTTTCCAGTCCGCCTTATCGCGCCCATCGCGGGCCATACTATCCCGCGGCCGGCGGCGCCGGAGGTCGCGGGGACGGAAACTCCGTCGCAGGCTGTCGCGTCAGCGGCTCCATGCACCCGGCGATCCTTCCAGGCACCCTCTCTCCGTCTCGCCCCGATCCGCCCCCGGCCGGGCGGACCCGCTCGGCGCGCGAACTCGTCGTCACCGAAGAAGCCCGGCCGGGCGAGAATCCCCTGGCCGTGATGCGCCGCGTGGCGTGGGCGCTGCACAAAGCCGGCGGCGCGGAAGTGATCGGCCTGATGCTGTTCGGCGCGTTCTCCGCCCGCGCGGAGATCGAGGCCGCCCTCCGGGCCACGCTCGGCGAGACCGACTGGCCGGTGCTTTGGATCGACGGCGCGAGCGTCCACGGCGCTCCGCTGGCCGGCGCGCAGGCCTTCGCCCTCAAGGGCGCGGCGGTCGAGCGCGTGGTCGTGGACGGGCGCGTGATCGCCTCGCGTTACCGGCTCGGGCGCGCCGAACTTTGCTGGGCGGGCGAATCGCTCCCGCGCGATCCGGGCGCGAGCCCCGGGACGCAAACCACCCAAGCTTTTCGCGCCCTCGAGACCTCGCTGGGCGCGGCGGGTTTTGCGCTCGGCGACCTGGTTCGCACCTGGTGCTACAACCACGACCTGTTGGCGTGGTATCCGGAATTCAACCACGCCCGCACGGCGCTCTACCGCACGGTGGACTTTCGCCTCGGGGCCACGCCGGCGAGCACGGGCATCTCCGCCGCCAACCGGGCGGGCGCTGCGCTGGTGCTGGCCGGCCTCGCCGCGCGTCCGCTCTCCGGCGGCCCTGTGGCGACACCGCTCACCTCGCCGTTGCAGTGCCCGGCGCCGGCCTATGGCAGCTCGTTTAGCCGCGCGGTGGAACTCGATCTCGGCAACACGCGCCGCGTGCTCGTCTCGGGCACCGCGAGCATCGAGCCGGACGGGGCGACGGCGTGGAGGGGCGAAGTCTGGAACCAGGTGGACCTCACGATGCGGGTGATCGAGGCGATCCTGCGCTCGCGAGGCCTGGGCTGGAGCGACGCCACGCGCGGCATCGCCTACTTCAAATCCCCCGGATACGCGCCGGCCTTCGACCTTTGGTGCGAGCGCGCGGGATGGCGAAATCCGCCGGTGGTGCGGCTCCACTGCGACATCTGCCGCGACGACCTGCTCTTCGAGCTGGAGCTCGACGCCGAGGTCGCGATCAGCGAGCCAGAAACCGACTAGCCGGCCCGGAAGGAGCAACCACCGCTACTAAGGCGCGCCCACCAATGCGGCCACGGCCATCGCGGTGGTGTCGGTGTGCGAAAGCGTGAGCAGGACGCCGCTGGCGCCGCGGGCGGCGAGGAGCACGCGGCCTTGCTCGTCGAGGCGCACCAGCGGAGCGCCGCGCTCGTCGTGCACGACCTCGATGGATCTCCAGCCGAGCTCGGCGCCGATGCCGGTGCCGAAGGCTTTGGCGACGGCCTCCTTCGCGGCGAAGCGCGCGGCGAGGAAGGGCGAGGGGTCGCGCATGCGCAGGCAGTAGTCCTTCTCGGCGGCGGTGTAGGTGTAGTCGAGGAAGCGTTCGCCTTGCCGCTCCCACACGGCCCGCACGCGGGCGACGTCGCAAAGATCGCAACCGAGACCGAGGACGTGACCGGAGATCATCGTTCAGAAGAGTAGCCCACGAAACACACGAAAAGACACGAAAGGAAACCGGCGGCGGCGGGTGCGTGGTTTGGTTTTCGTGTCATTTCGTGTGTTTCGTGGGCAGGTGTATCCTCAGGTGAAGGGGTTCATCCGCGTCTTCATTTCGCGGACGGCCTCCTCGATGCCGGTGAAGAGCGCGCGGCTGATGATGCTGTGGCCGATGTTGAGCTCGTGCACGTGCGGGAGCGTGCGGATCTCGGACACGTTGACGTAGTTGATGCCGTGGCCGGCGTTGACCACGAGGCCGGCGGCGTGGGCGCGGCGGGCGCCGTCGCAGAGACGGGCAAACTCCTCGGCGCGCTTCGGCGTGTGGTAGGCGTTGGCCCAGGCGCCCGTGTGCAACTCGATCCAGGGCGCGCGCAGCTCGGCGGCGGCGTCGATCTGGGGCGCGTCGGCGTCGATGAAAAGGCTCACGGTGATTCCGGCCTCGCGCATCGCCTCGCAGACGGCGCGCACGCGCTCGCGTTGGCCGACGACGTCGAAGCCGCCCTCGGTGGAGATCTCCTCGCGGCTCTCAGGCACGAGGCAGACGGACTCGGGCTTCACGCGGAGCGCGAACTCGGTCATCGCCGGCGTGCAGGCCATCTCGAGGTTGATGCGGGTCTGCGCGACCTCGCGCAGGCGGTGCACGTCGCGCTCCTGGATGTGACGGCGGTCCTCGCGCAGGTGGATGGTGATGCCGTCGGCGCCGGCGCGCTCGGCGAGCGTGGCAAGCGCGACGGGATCGGGCTCGACAGGGCCGCCGACGGTGGAGGCGTAGCCGCGGTAGCGGGCCTGGCGCACGGTGGCGCAGTGGTCGATGTTGACGCCGAGAAGAATCATGGTGGGAGGGGCAAGCTACGCGGATGCCGCGCGTTTGAAACACGGATTTTCGGGTGACTCCGCCGCGGCGGGCGGTGTGATCGCCTGTTTCCCATGGTGACCGCCCCCCAGCCCGACGCCCCGCATCCTCGCCCCTCGCGCGAAAACCTCCTGCTGAATCTCGCGTGCAACATCGCCGCGCCCGCGCTCATCCTGGGCAAGCTGAGCCCGGAGGAGCGGCTCGGGCCGGTGCTGGCCCTGCTGCTCGCGCTGGCCTTTCCGCTCGGCTACGGGCTGCGCGACCTGGCAAAGCGAGGGAAATTCAACTTCATCTCGGGCATCGGCTTTCTCAGCACGCTGCTGACGGGCGGCTTCGCGCTGGCGGAGCTCGACGGGCTGTGGTTCGCGGTGAAAGAGGCCTCGGTGCCCACGGTGATCGGCTTGATGGTGCTGATCTCGATGCGCACGCCCCGCCCGCTGGTGCGCGAGTTTCTCTACAACGACCAAGTGGTGAACGTGCCGCGGATCGACGCCGCGCTGGAGGAGCGCGGCAACCGGCCCGAGTTCGAAAGACTGCTGCGGATGGCGGGCTGGCTCACCGCCGGCTCTTTCGCGGTCAGCGCCGTGCTCAACTTTTTGCTCGCACGCTGGCTGTTGCGCGGGCCGGCGGGTTCGGCCGAGTTCAACGCCCAACTCGCCAAGATGCAGTGGCTGAGCTGGCCGGTCATCGTGCTGCCGAGCATGGCGGTGATGATGGTGGCGCTCTTCCTGTTTTTCCGCGGCATCCGCCAGCTGACCGGCTTGAAGCTCGAGGACCTGCTCCACGCACCCCCGCCGAAGTAGTCTGCGGGGCGGGCGGCCGCAGGCGTGGCGGGTGGGCTCAATGCCCTTCCGGCCAGGCGAAGATCGAGCCGTCGCGAACGACGCGGGTGAGCGTGCCGCCGCCGACGCGTTGCCAGGTGACGGTCAGGTCCCACACGTCCGGAAAGTGCGGCGGGAGACCGAAAAGCGCGGGGTCCACGGTGAGCGGCAGGCGGCCCTCGGCGAGGAAGCCCATGACGGCGCGGGTGACGTTGATGCGTCGCGAGGTGAGTCCGTAGCGGGCGTCGATCACGTAGAGGTCGTTGCGCGGGCAGGGCAGCTCGTCGATGAAGGAACCGCCGCCGTTCATCTGCGTGGCCAGCTCGGTGCGGGGCAGGAAGGAGTCAACGCGGACTTTCGACGACGAGTGGTTGTCCACCCGCACCCACTTCGCCTGGCTGCCATCGAGCTCGCTCAGGAGAAGCCAGTAGGCGGCCTCGACCTTCGCGATGCGCGGGCCGATGGCGGCGCGGGTGTCGGGCGCCACCCAGGCCTCGCCGCCGGGGATGGTGAGTTTGGTGCGCACATACCAGACGCCGGGAATGGTCGCGGGCACGGCTCCGCTGCCGAAGGCGTCCTGCAAGAACCTGAGGTTATCCTGGTCGAGGAAGCGAAGCGGCATGCGCAGCAGGGCTCCGTCGGCGGAGCGTCGAATGACGCCGTCTTCGCCGAAGCGAGCCACCAGAGCGCCTTCCAAGGTGCGGCCGTCGGACGAGGTCCAGGTGCGGGAACTTAGATAATCGCGCTCGGCCTTGCTCGGACCGGAGGGAGGAGCGGCCGGCCCTTTCTGGCAACCGGCTTGGAAAAGGCCCGCCACCGCGCAGAGCAGGCATATTAAATTAACGACCCATTTACGCACGAGATATGCGTAATTCCGCGCAATCAGGGTTCAACCCTAAACTCCTATCGGGTGCTTTCGCTCGTTGCGCTTCAGCGAGCCAGGTCCACTTTGCGCTCATGCTCGTCTCGAGTGGCCCACGGTTTTTGTTCTCCCTGCTCGTCCTGCTGCTGTTGGCCGGCTGCAACACCTTCGAGCGGCGCGCGAAGGAGAAATCGGCGGTCTTCAGCGCGCTCGACCCCGCCACGCAGGCGCGGCTGGAAGCCCGACAAATCGAGGTCGGCGACACACAGGACATGGTTTACATCGCGCTCGGGGCGCCCGACGAGAAGCGGGATCTTGTGAAGCCGGAGGGGCGCACCACCACCTGGGTTTACAGCGCCTATTGGCAGGAGTATCAGGGCACCCGGCTGGTCGGTTATCGGCGCAACGTCGTTTACGACGCGGCGAGCAAGAGCTACCGCGTGTATCATGAGCCGGATTACCAGCCGGTCTATGCGCCGCGCATGGAGGACCGGGTGCGCATCACCTTTCAGGACGGCCGCGTGACCGTGGTCGAGCAGGCCCAACGCGACGACCGGGGCTCCGGCGGCGCCGCAATCCGCTGATCGACCTTGGCCGCCGAAAGCGCTTCCGCCTCGCCGCACCCCCGGGCCGCCCGCCTGCTGGACTTCGCGCAGTTGCTCTGCGGCGTGCTCGCCCTGGGCCTCTTCGTGCTCGTGCTCGGCTGGCCGCTATCCGAGATACTGCGTGAAGAGGTGGCGCGCTCCACCCGCCTCATCCTCGCGCTCTTCATCGCGCAGGAGGCAGCTCGTTTCGCGCTGGCCCCGCGCCGGTCGGCTTATTTGCGCACGCGCCGGCTTGAGGCGTTTCTGGCCCTGCTAGCCTCGTTGGAGCTGCTGTTTGGGGCCACCTTGGTCACCCGGTTGCAGGAGATGGGCACCGGGATCGCGCCGACCACCATCGCGCTGCTATGGCTCGGCAGCACGCAGCTCACCCTGCTCTTCGCGCTGGCCCTGCGCACGATGCGCGACAACCGCTGGCTGAGCACCCGTAGCCTCTCGCCGGGGTTGGTCTTCATCATCAGCTTCGCCGGCCTCATCCTCGTCGGCACGCTCCTGTTGCAGACGCCGCACGCCACGCGGGCGCCGGGGCTCTCCTGGACGGACGCGCTTTTCCTCGCCACCAGCGCGGTCTGCGTGACCGGGCTGACGCCGGTGGATATTTCCGAGACCCTCACCGCCCATGGTCAGTGGGTGCTGCTCGGCTTGTTCCAGATCGGAGGCCTGGGTGTGATGACCCTGACCTACTTTTTCGCCTACTTCGTGGCCGGCGGCGTATCGCTGCGCAACCGCATCGGCCTGCAAGACCTCCTGAGCGAGGAAAACCTGGTCAACATCGGCGCCGTGCTCGGGCTCATCGTCGCCTTCACCGTGGTGGTGGAATTGACCGGGGCCCTGCTCATTCATCGAGCCTTGCTCGACTCGCCCTCGGCGCCCGGGAACCTGGCGTTTTTCTCGCTCTTCCATGCCGTCTCGGCCTTTTGCAACGCCGGCTTCTCCACCTTGCCGGACGGGCTCGCCGATCCGTCGGTGTCGGTCCATGGCGGCTTCTTGGGCGTGATGATGGTGCTCATCGTGCTCGGCGGCCTGGGCTTTCCGGTCGTCACTAACCTGTGGCAATTCCTCTCGGCCAAGGTGCGTCGCCTGCTCGGTCTCCGGCTGGCCGCACCTCCTCGCCTCACCGCCCACAGCCGCGTGGTCCTCATCTCCACAGCGGTGCTGCTCGTCGGTGGCGCCACGTTGATCTGGTTGACCGAATTTGTCGCCGGCGGCGGGCGCGCGCAGGTCGCCGCCGGCTCGCCTTGGCTCACCGCGCTCTTCCACTCCGTCACCGCCCGCACCGCCGGGTTCAACGTCACCCCGACCGACGCTCTGCTGCCCGCGACCACGGTGATCATCATGTTTCTGATGTTTGTCGGCGGCAGCCCCGCCTCGACCGCCGGCGGGATCAAGACCTCGACCCTCGCGATCGCGTTTCTCTCGGTGCGCCGGGTGCTGCTCGGCCGTGCCGATATCGAGGCCTTCGGCCGCCGCTTCGCGCCGGAACTGGCGGATCGCGCGCTTTCCATCCTGATCACCGCCCTGGGCTTCATCACCCTCGTCTCGATCGCGCTCTGCGCGCTCCACCCCGAACTGCCGCCCGAAAGCCTGGTCTTCGAGACGGTGAGCGCGGTCGGCACCGTCGGCCTGAGCCGGGGCGTCACCGCGGAACTGGGCGATCCGGCCAAGCTCGTGCTCGTGATCGCGATGTTGATCGGCCGCGTGGGCGTGCTCGCGTTTCTCGTGTCGTTTTTCCCCCGCCGCGAGCCCCCCGTGCTCCGACTGCCGGAGACGACCATCGTGCTCTCCTGATCCACGCCCGCCCCACCCTCGCCCATCCCTCCCCACCGCGCTACCCGCCTTATGAAATGCCTCATCGTCGGCCTCGGCGTCTTCGGACGAAACCTCGCCCTCCACCTCGGCCAGCTCGGCGCCGAGGTCGTCGCGCTCGACCGCCGCGAGGACAACATCACCGCGATCAAGGACGAGGTCGCCGCCGCCGCCGTGATCGATTTCACCGACACCGCGCCGCTCACGCGTTTCCCCGTCTCCGAGCTGGACGCCGTGATCATCGCGATCGGCGACGATTTCGAGGCCTCCATGGCCTTCACCATGCGCGCCCGTGAATTGGGCGCGCGCCGCCTCGTGTGCCGCGTGCTCTCGCCGATGCACGCCCGCCTGCTGCGTCTGCTCAAGGTGGACCGGCTCGTGGTGCCGGAGGAGTTCGCCGCCCGCGGCCTCGCGCACTCCCTGCTCATGCGCGGCGCGGTGGAGGGCATCGATCTGGGCAGCGGCCACGCCCTGATCGAGGCGGCCACCCCGCCGGCGCTGGTCGGCCAAACCATCGCCAAGCAAGCCGCGCTCTTCCGCCGTCACGACGTGCGGCTCGTCACGCTCAAACGCCCCGAGCGCCCGCTCTTCGGCGGATTGCTCAAGGTGGATCCCGACGCGCCGGCCCCGGTGCGCACGCTCGGCACCATCGGCCTCGACGAACCCTTCCTCACGGGCGACATTCTCGTGCTCTTCGGCCCCGAGAAAGGCCTGCGCGACTTCCTCGAAGCGGAGCCCGACTGAGCGTGATCTCGTCTGCGCGCACCCCGCGCCGACGAAGGTCGGTTCACTAGGGTAAAAACCCCGTTAATGCCATTTACTTTACGATCGCCTCACAATTCACTTTCACCCCTACTATAGGCTCTTGATCACGGACCCGTCCTCCAGCTCCAGCTCCCCCTCCGAGCATCGCCCGCCTGCAGATCTGGGCCCTGTGCTGGCCGTGTTGCGCGAGCGCCAGGGGCTCGATTTCGGCCTCTACCGCCCGGGCACGGTGGAAAGGCGCGTGCGACGGCGCATGGCCCTGCTGGATTGCGCCAGCGCGGAGGCCTACGTGGCGCGCCTCCTCTCCGACCCGGAGGAACTGGATTTGCTGCGCCACGACCTGCTGATCGGCGTGACGGAGTTTTTCCGCGAACCCGAGGCGTTCGCGTGGCTGGGTGAACACGTGCTTCCCGACCTCTTGCGCGATCCCGCCCGCGAAGAGTTTCGCGCCTGGTGCGCGGGATGCGCCACCGGCGAGGAAGCCTATTCCGTCGCCATTCTTCTCGAGGAGTGCGCGCGCGCGGTCGGCTACTCCGGCCGCCTCTCGGTCTTCGCCACGGATGTGCATCCCCGGGCGCTGGAGGTCGCGGCCCAGGGCCGGTATGAGGAGGGCAAACTTGTCGCGCTCGGCCCCGAGCGGATCGCCCGCCACTTCACGCCCGCCCAGGATGGTCATCGGCGCGTCTCCCCCGAGCTGCGCGGCCGGGTGGTGTTTGCCCCGCACGATATTCTCGTCGATCCGTCCTTCACCCGCATCGACCTCGTCGTTTGCCGCAACCTCCTCATCTACCTGGAGCCGGAGGCCCAGGAACGCGTCGTGGCACGGTTTCACCACGCGCTCCGCCCCCAGGGCGTGCTTTTCCTTGGCGCCAGCGAAAGCCCGGGACGACACGGGGCGGCGTTCGAGGTGCTGGACGCGCGCCACAAGCTCTTTCGCAAAAAAGACGACCGCCGCATCCCGCTCGACCTGCGCCGCGTGCCCAATCCCCTGCCCGCCGCCCACGCCTCCGCTCAAGTCCCGCCCACCTTGGCCGGCCCCTCCGCCGCAGGCCCTCTCGACCGCCACTTGATCCGCGCCTACGACCAGCTCCTGCGGCGGCACGTCCCGCCCGGTTTTCTCGTCGAGGCCTCGGGCGCCCTCCTCCACTGTTTCGGCGACGCCGGTCGCCTGCTCCTGCCGCCGGAGGGCCGGGTCGAGAACCACCTGCTCGCGCGCACCGCGGGAGATTTCCGGCTCGCGCTCTCCACGCTCATCCCCCGCGCCCTGCGCGCCGGGGCGAAGGTCGAGGCTCGCGGCGTGCGCGTGACCCTGCCCGATGGATCCATCGAGGAGCTCGACCTTTTCGCCGAAGCCATCACCGACTCCACCCAGCCGCCCGCCCTCGTGCACATCGTGCTGCGGCGCGACGGCGCCCCGTGCCCGGCTGCATCGCCCGCGCACGCCCCGGGTGACTTCACCCCCGAAAAAGCCCGGGGCGATCGCCTCGCCGACCTCGAGGCCGAGCTGCAAACCACCCGCGAGAGCCTCTTGTCCACGGTGGACCAGCTCCAGTCGGCCAACGAGGAGCTGCACTCGGCCAACGAGGAACTCCTCGCCGCCAACGAGGAGCTCCAGGCGGCCAACGAGGAGCTGCACTCGTTGAACGAGGAACTCCACTCGGTGAACGCCGAGTTCGAGCGCAAGAACCACGAACTCCGCCAGCTCAACGCCGATCTCGACAACCTCCTTGGCGCCCTCGAGGTCGGCACCCTCTTCCTCGACCGCGAGCTTCGCATCCGGAAATTCAATCCCGCCGTCGGACGCTGCTTCCACCTCCTGCCCCAGGATGTCGGCCGGCCGATCGTGCACATCGCCTACCAGCTCGACGACCAGGAACGCCTCATCGCCGACGTATCGCACGTGCTCGCCGACGGCTCGACCGTGTGTCGCGAGCTCCGCTCCCGCGAGGGGCGGTGGTTCCTCAAGCGCATCCTCCCCTTCCGCGATCCGAAGGGCGCCATCGACGGCGTCGTGATCACCTTCGCCGACATCACCGACGTGCGCCATATGCAGGATCGTTTCGATCTGGCGATCGAGGCCTCGCGGCTCGTGTGGTGGGACTGGGATGTCGCCCGCGACCAACTCTCCACCAACACCGCCGGCTGGTGCATCCTCGGCGACGACTACTCCGGCCGGGCCCACACCGGCTCGGACTGGTTCGCACGCGTGCACCCCGACGACCGCGCGCGCGTCCGCGCCACCCTCGACGCCGCCCTCCGCGGCGACACCCCCGTCTGGGACTGCGAACATCGCTTCGAGACCCGCACCGGCGGATGGCTCTGGGTCGCCAACAAGGGCCGCGTCACCGAGCGCGACGCCCACGGCCGCCCCCTCCGCATGCTCGGCACCACCCAGGACATCGACGCGCGCAAGAGCGCCGAATTCGCCGTGGCCCGCGATCTCGAGCTTCTCGCCCACGTGCCCGACGCGCTCGTCTGCGTCGATCCCCAGGGAGTCGTGACCTACTGGAACCAGGCCGCCTCCACCCTCTACGGATGGCAGGCCCACGAAGTCCTCGGCCGCCCCCTTGCCGACTGCTTCCCCCCCGACGTGCAGCCGGCCCTCGCCCGCTTCCTCTCCGAGGCCCTCGCCGGCCGCGACCTCGGCGGCGAATTTGAAAATCCCCGCAAGGACGGCTCGCGCGTCTGGGTGGACGCACGCTCGCACCGCCTCATCGACGGCGAAGGACATCTCTTCGCCATCATGTGCATCTCGCGCGACGTCACCGCCGCCCGCCGCGACCGCGACCAGCGCGCCCGCATCGAGCACCAGCTCGCCCAGTCGCAAAAGATGGAGACCCTCGGCAATCTCGCCGGCGGCATCGCGCACGACTTCAACAACCTTCTCGCCGCCATCCTCGGCTACGCGGAGATCGCCAGCGGCCTCCTCCCCGACGACCACCCCGCCCTCGCCAAGCTCGCCAACGTCCGCCACGCCGGCCAGCGCGCCGCCGAGCTCGTGCGCCGCATCCTCGCCTTTTCCCGCGCCGGCGAACAGCCCCGCCGCCCGGTCCGCGTCGCGCAGGTGGTCGAGGAAACCCTGCCCCTGCTCCGCGCCAGCCTGCCGTCCACGATCGAGATTCGCTCCCGCGTGGCGCCCGACGCCGACCAATGCGTCCTCGGCGACCACACACAGCTCCAACAGGTCCTCCTCAACCTCTGCACCAACGCCGCCCACGCCATCGGCGAACGCACCGGCGGCCGCCTCGAGATCACGCTCGACCCCTTGGAGTTGACCGAGCTCCCCGCGCTCCACGTCGGCGCCATCGCCGCCGGCCCCGCCCTCCTCCTCGTCGTCGCCGACAACGGCTGCGGCATCCCCACCGAGGCCGTCGAACGCGTCTTCGAGCCCTTCTTCACCACCAAGCCCGTCGGCGAAGGCACCGGCCTCGGCCTCTCCATCGTCCACAGCATCATCTCCGCCCACGGCGGCGGCATCCGCGTGGAAGACGCGCCCGGAGGCGGCACGTGCTTCCGCCTCTATCTCCCCGCCCTCCCCGATTCCGGCGAAGCCGCCCCCCTCGCCCGCCCCGTCGGCGGGGACGCGCTCGCCTTCCCGTCCGGCCGCGGCGAACGCGTCGCCGTCATCGACGACGAAGAAAGCGTCGCCCTCCTCACCCAGCAGGCGCTCGAGCGCTACGGCTACTCCGCCCAGATCATGCCCGACGCGCGCACCTGCCTCGAGGCCCTGCGCGCCGACCGGGATGCCTTCTCCTTGGTCGTCACCGACCAGACGATGCCGCTCATGACCGGCCTCGAGCTCGTCCAGGCCTTGCGCGCCGAGTCCATCCTCACCCCCGTCATCATCCTCTCCGGCTACAGCCGCGCGCTCGACATCGCCGCGTTGCCCGGCCTCGGCCGCGTCGGCTTCCTCGCCAAGCCTTTCGTGCTCACCGACCTCCTCGAGCACGTGCACGCGATCGTCCGCCCCCGCGCATCCTCGTGATGCCGGCGCCCGCGGCGCCCCGCGCCCCGCCGTCGAGGCGCGTTTTTCGAACCCGCGCCCTCGTTTGACAAAACGCGCGCTCCCCCGCCCCATTCCCCGCTTCCATGTCCACGCCCAAGCGCGCCGTTCTTCTCGTCAATCTCGGCTCCCCCGACTCCACCGACGTCCCCGACGTCCGCCGCTACCTTCGCGAATTCCTCGGCGATCCTCGCGTCATCGACCTGAAGCCCCGCTGGCTGGCCAAGCTCCTCGTCAACTGCATCATCGTCCCCACCCGCGCGCCCAAATCCTCCGAGGCCTACAAGACCATCTGGCGGCCCGAAGGCTCGCCGCTCGTGCTCACCTCGATGAGCGTGCAGCAAAAGCTCGTCGCCGCGCTCGGCCCCGATCTGCCCGTTTTCCTCGCCATGCGCTACGGCCAGCCCGCCATCCCCGGCGTGCTCCAGGCCATCGCCGCCGCCGGCATCGAGGAGCTCCTCCTCATCCCCCAATACCCGCACTACGCGATGTCCTCCTGGGAAACCGTCGTCGTGAAGGTCCAGGAAGACGCCAAGCTCCACGCGCCCCGCACCCGCATCCATTGCGTGCAGCCCTTCTACGAGGACGCCGACTACATCGAGGCGCTCTACCAGGTCTCCAAACCCCACCTCGAAAACAACCCGCACGACCACGTGCTGTTCTCCTACCACGGCATTCCCGTGCGCCACCTCCGCGTCGGCGACGCCTCCAAGGCCCACTGCACCATCGCCCCCGATTGCTGCAACACCTGCTCCGCCGCCCACGCCATGTGCTACAAGGCCCAGTGCGTGAAAACCACCCAGGCCTTCGTCAAACGCGCCGGCATCCCCGACGGCAAATGGTCCATCTCCTTCCAGTCCCGCCTCGCCGGCGAGCCCTGGCTCTCCCCCTACACCGACCACGAATTCGAACGCCTGCCCAAGGAGGGCCGCAAACGCCTCCTCGTCTTCACCCCGGCCTTCGTCGCCGACTGCCTCGAGACCCTCGAAGAGATCGCGGGCGAGGGCCAGGAGGAGTTCATGCACGCCGGAGGCGAGGCCTTCCACCACGTGCCCTGCCTCAACGACCAGCCGCCCTTCATCGACTTCCTCGCCGCTCGCGTCCGCCGCTGGCTCGCCGGCGAGACCCCCACGGCCACCCAGCGCGCCGAATCCGCCCGCACCCTCGCCTCCACCCGCTGAGCGAGGCCTGCGATGCCCGGCGCGCGCGCCCGCCCCACGCCGGCATGCCTCGTCAAAAAAATCCGAATTCACCCGCGGCCGCCCGCTTCCGCCCGCCGCCGCGTTTCCCGGGCTCGACGTCGCCCCGCGGACCGCTTGCCTGAGCCCAGCCACCATGGCCCCAGTCGCCACGACCGAAGCTCCCGCCGTCCTGCTGCTTGATGCCGAGGGAAAAATCGTGTCCGCGAATCCCGCCGCGGCCGCCGCCCTCGGCCGGTCCGCCGCCGACCTCTGCGGACAACCCTTCGTTTCCTTTCTCCACTTCGAGTTCCTGACCGACGACCCCGCCATGCAGGCCATCCAGTGGGAAGCCCTGCTCGGCGCCGCCGGCTCCCGCCCGCAAAGCATACGCCCCCTAGCCTCCACCCGCTCCTTCCACCTCCGCCTCGAGGCCACCACTTCCGCCGCCGACACCTGGTTCGCCACCCTCGTCCCGCTCCCCGAGACGGGCTCCCTCCGCCCCGCCGCCAGCCTGCATCCCATGCAGGAGGCGCTCAGCTTTCTCGCCAACCGCTCCCCCATCGGCTTCTTCGACCTCCGCCTCGACACCGGCGAACTCGTCACCTCCGTCGGCTGGAAACGCATGCTCGGCTACACCGAGCACGAACTCCCCGACACCCTCGCCACCTGGCGCCGCCTCGTCCACCCCGACGACACCGCCGCCGCCCCCGACCACGCCCCCCGCCGCCAGCCCGCCGGCTCCCGCCCCTTCTCCGTCGAATACCGCCTCCGCCACCGCGACGGCCGCTACCTCTGGGTCGCCTGCGTCGGCACCCGCGTCTTCGGCCCCGAAGGCGCCCTGCAACGCGTCTCCGGCGTCCACCTCGACATCACTGAACGCAAGGAACTCGAGGAGATCAGCCTCCTCAACGACGAGCGCCTCCAGCGCCTCTCCACCCAGGGCACCCTCGCCGCCTTCGACCTCGACTTCACCTCCCACCAACACTGGTTCTCCGCCGCCTGGCACCGCCTCCTCGGCACCAGCGCCCGCGAGGACGAGTCCACCTTCCCCGAGCCCACCCTCCTCCTCCAGGCCCTCCCCGCCGACGCCGCCTCCGCCGGCCTCACCGAACTTTTCCGCCCCGCCGACTCCGAGACCGGCGAGGGACGCAGCGTCCTCGAACTCCGCAACGCCAAGGGCGAGCCCTTCCTCGCCCTCCTCAGCTTCCAGAGCGAAATCACCCGCCGCGGCGAGCTCCTCCGCGCCACCGGCTACGCCATCCCTCTCGCCGGCCTCGCCACCGGCCGCGACACCACGCCCCCCGAACTCGTCGAGACCGCCTTCGCCGCCGTCGCCGAGGCCATCATCATCACCGACGCGCGCGGCCTCGTCGTCTCCCTCAATCCCAAGGCCGCCAAGCTCCTCGACCTCTCCGCCCTCGACGCCTCCGGCAAGCCCCTCGCCGACATCTTCACGCTCGTCCACCGCACCGACGGCCGCCTCGCCGAAGAGGCCGTCGAAGTCGCGCTCAACCAATCCTCCGCCCCCGAGACCCCCACTCGGCTCAACGACCTACACTCCCTCGCCCCCCGCTACCCCGGCGCCAAGCCCCGCCCCGTCGTCTGGACCGCCCGCGACGCCCGCGACCGCGCCGGCGCCCTCCTCGGCTTCATCGTCGTCTTCCGCGACCCCGAGGAGATGGCCCTCACCCCCGAGGAGCTCGTCCGCGCCAACCGCTTCGAATCCCTCGGCCTCCTCGCCGGCGGCATCGCCCACGATTTCAACAACCTCCTCACCACCATCCTCGGCGGCGTCTCCACCGCCAAGGACAACCGCGACTTCAACCAGCTCGACGCCGCCGAGCAGGCCTGCCTCGCCGCCAAACAGCTCACCCGCCAGCTCCTCACCTTCGCCAAGGGCGCCGGCACCCACGCCACCCGCCAGGTCGTCTCCCCCGCCGACCTCCTCCAAAACGCCGTCCGCATCGCCGCCTCCGGCAGCCCCGTCGTCGTCAAGGTGGACGCCCCCGCCGATCTCGCGCCCATCGAGGTGGACAAGGGCCAGATGCTCCAGGTCGTCCAAAACCTCGTCATCAACGCCATCCAGGCCATGCCCGTGCCCGCCGACGGCCGCGTCGTCGTGCGCGCCGAAAACCTCGACCTCGCCGACCGCGAGGTGGACGAGCTCCCCGCCGGCCGCTACCTCCGCATCGACGTGCAGGACAACGGCGCCGGCATCCCGCCCGACGTCCTCGCCCGCATCTTCCAGCCCTTCTTCACCACCAAGAAGACCGGCACCGGCCTCGGCCTCGCCACGGTGGACTCGATCGTCCGCCGCCACGGCGGCCGCATCGGCGTGCAGTCCACCCCCGGCATCGGCACCCTCTTCAGCGTCTTCCTCCCCGTATCGGTGAAACAACTACAGGAGAAGGTGCGCGCCGCCCCCGCCATCCGCTTCGGCACCGGCCGCATCCTCTTCATGGACGACGACCCGAAGATCTGCGAGCTCACCGGCGCCATGATCGCCAGCCTCGACTACACCCACGACATCGCCCGCAACGGCGACGAGGCGCTCCAGCTCTACCGCCGCTACCTCAA
>JAUWBD010000046.1 GCA_030605125.1 Verrucomicrobiota bacterium
GTCGCCGGCGGCCCAGAGGAGGGCGCGGGGAATCATGTTTTCGAGGCCCGGGGTGTTTTCGGGATGCGGGCTGGAGACGAACACGCGGCCCTTGCCGAAGGTGCCGAGCGCCATGGCGGGGCTGCCGACCTGCACGCCGACGGGCGTGTCGTTTTTTGCGATCTCGGTGAGAAAGGTGGCGACGGTGACGTAGTCGGGCAGGTCCTCGCGGCCGGCGGGCTTGAGGATGGGGCCGTTGTTGTAGCGGCATTTGAAGGGCGCGGCGACGGAGCCGAAGACCTCCTCGCCGCCCGACTCGATCTTGAGGTCAAGGAAGGCCTGGCCGCGGCGCCACTTGGGGGAGACGGTGCGGGCGTTGAGAATGCCGAGGCTCCAGGAGTAGTTGGTGCAGGCCAGGTAGGCGCCGGCGCAGACGCCGAGGTAGCCGCCGCCGTTGCGCACGAACTCGCGGACTTTGTCGCGGCCGGCCTCGCCGATCGCATTGCCCTGGGCCGAGCCGCTGCCGCCGGAGAACACGATGACGTCGAAACGCGAGGCGAGATCAAGGGAGGCGACTTCCTCGGCGGAGATGCGCGTGATCTCGACGCCGGCCAACTGGCGAGCGCTGGTCTCGACGTTGTTTACGCCCGGCGCGCCGGGGCCGGCATACATGGCGACGCGGACGGGGCGCTGGACGGCGGGGGCGGGGGCGACGATGGTCTGGTGTCCGTTGATGTCGGGCGGGATGACGAAACGCGGCGCGGACGCGGGCGCTTCGTCCTGGGCGAGGGCGAAGCCGACGGGCAGGAGCAGCGTGGCGAGGACGAGGCGGGCAAGCTTTTGCATAGGGAGGAGAGAGCGGAGGGGCAGGGCGGAGGCGCCGGCGGAGGCGCACGAGGCGCCCGTCACGGTGTAGGGTAACCGGAAAGCACGTGTGGAGGCAGCCGCCGTGGCTACGCCTGCCAAGGGGGTAGGACTACGCTATGGCCGCCGTCGGCGAAGCGAGACTGGCCGGGGCGTGATGCGCTTGCCCGAGCGTGTTACGCTACCAGCGGCGGCGTGATTCCCGAGAGCCGGTGCGGGGGCCAAGGTGCGCGCATGAGTCCCTCGCCCGCCGTCCTTTCCGCCTCTCGTGTCGTGCGCGTTTCGCCCCGCGCCGGGTCCTTGCAAGCCGTGCTCGATGCCGCGGAGCCGGGGGACCGGATCGTGCTGGCCCCGGGCATCTATCGCGAAAGCGTGATCATGCGCCGCTCCGGCACTGCCGACGCGCCGATCACGATCGAGGCCGAGTGCAAGGGCACCGCGATCATCACGGGCGCGGACATCGTGGGAGGTTGGTCCGAGACCGCCGCCGGCTCCGGTGAATGGAGCGCGCCCTGCGACCTCTCGCACTTTCCCGACGGTTCGCGCTATGGCACGCTCGCGGGGCGTTGCGAGCAGGTCTTCGTGGACGGGCAACCGCTTCGCCAAGTGTTGCACGCCGACCAGATGAAGGGCGGTTGTTTCCGCTACGACGTGGGGGCGAAGCGGCTTTTCATCCGCCCGCATTCTTTCACTGGCGAACTGCGCGGCGGCAAGCAGTCCATCGACGCCGGAGCCATCACCGGTGGCGGTGTGAAGGCGGTGGACCGCGACGCGCCGGAAAACTGCTGGCAGTTTCTCGTGCGCGCCTTCGAGCCGAAGGCGCACACCATCGAGGTGACGCGGCGCGCGCGCATCTTCTCCACCGAGGGCGACCACAATCGCGCCGGCGTGGCCCATGTGGTGGTGCGCGGGCTGGTTCTCCGAGCCTCGGGTGATCTGCCGCAGCAGGCGATGGCGCGCTTCGGCGGGAGCGATCTCCTGGTCGAGGACTGCCTCTTCGAATTTGGCGCGGCGCGCGGTTTCGACGCGCGGGCCAACCGCTCCGTCTTTCGCCGCTGCGTCACGCGGCTAAACGGCCAGATGGGCTTCTCGGGCTACGGCCAGGACGTGCTCATGGAAGACTGCGACATGCTCTTCAACAACACCAAGCACTCCAGCTTCGTGTGCTTCGAGCAGGGCGGGTCCAAGATCTGCCGCGCCGGCCGCTGGACGGTGCGCGGCTGCCGCGCGATCGGCAACGACGGCCCCGGCATCTGGTTCGACATCGACAACCACGACGTGGTGATCGAGCGCTGCTGGTGCGAGGGCAACAGCGGCCCTGGCATCATGTATGAGATCTCCAGCGACGCCGTGATCCGCAACAACGTGTGCTGGAAAAACGGATACGCCTATCGCAAGGACCACCGCTTCGACTCCATCCTCAACTCGGTGGGCCACGCCGAGCCGGTCTATGGCCAGGGCATCCTGGTGCAGATGTCGCGCAACGTGCGCGTGCACAACAACACCTGCGTGGGCAACCGCCGCTGCGGCATCGAGCTCCGCCACCATGCCTACCAGCAGGCGGGCAATCCCGGCCACTCGACCGAGACCTACCGCCTGCGGGCCAACGACGTCTTCAACAACCTGCTCGCCGACAATTCCTGGGACAACCTCATGGTCACGCCGCAGCCGCGCAATCCGGCCAAGGCCGGCGAGGTGCTCGACAACCGCAGCGACTACAATCTCTTCCACTCCAGCGCGGCGCTGCTCCAGCACGAGGGCGATCTCTCGGCCTACTGCCGCTGGGGCAAGACGCAGCGCGCCGGCTCGCAATCGCTCGAGGAGTGGCGCGCGGCCGAGCACCAGGACCTGCGCTCGATCCAGTGGGACCCGCTTTTCGTAAATCCGGCCGCCGGAGATTTTCGCATCGAGCCGGGCTCGGCGGCGGCGGGTCGCGGCCGGCATGTGGAGGACTTGAAGGAGGATTTTGCCGGACGTCCGCGCCCGGTGAAGGAGGCGCCCGCCATCGGCGCCTTCGAACCCGCGCCCGTGGCGGAGCTGCTGCTCCGAGACGCCTCCGTTGGCAGCTGATCGCCGGCAGACCGACGAGACCCGGCATGCGGGGTTACGATAGCCTTCTGTCGCGCCTTCACGTGGCGCGGTGGCGCGGGGTGAGATGGGGCATGAGCCAAGCTCCGTTTTATTCTCCGGCCGCGATTCCCGGACTGGCGGCATTCTGGCCGCTAGACGAGGGGCCCGGCGAGCCGCGGCGACCGCTGGGCGACGGACCGGCACTGTTCGAGGCGGCGGGGCCGATGGAGACGGAAGAGGGCGGAGTCTTCGGTGACCGCATGCTGCGTGTGCGGCATGGGCAGTGGCTGGAGGCTCCGCGCGAGGCGCTGGGCGCCCTGGACATCCACGGACCGGAGGCGGAGGTGACGCTCGCCGCCTGGTTTCGCCGCGACCACCCGGAGCCCTGGCAGGCGATCGCCGGCGTATGGGACGAGTCGCGCGACAAGCGCCAGTATTGCCTCTTCGCGCACGCCCGCCTGCGCACGCTCGACCGATCCCTCGAACGCGTGCCCTGCGCGGATCGGCTGCACGCCCACGTCTCGGATGTAGGCGAGCCCACGCGCGGCAAAGAGTTTTGCCACACCTACGCGACCGGCGGCACACCCGCCCCCGTGGGCGTGTGGTGTCAGGCGGCGCTGGTTTACCGCGCGGGGCGGGTGGAGCTGTGGCGCGACGGCAGACTCGACGTGGAACCGGACTCGAATCCCTTCCCCGCGCCCGGAGGCCTTTTCAACGGGGGGGCGGATGGCGCCGTGTTTGCGATCGGCGCCAACTCGGTGCGCGGGGCGATGGGCAACTTCTTCGGCGGCGTGATCGCCGGCGTCGGCGTGTGGCGCCGGGCGCTGTCGGTGGGCGAACTGGCCCGCTTGGCCGAGCCGCTTGCACGACTGAATGCGCCGCTAATGACGGCCCGGGCGTGAGGATCGACTGATCAGGCGGTGCGCGGCGAGGGGGCGGTCCTGCGCAGGAGGCCCTTCCCCGGCGCGAAAAGCAGGGCGACCACGAAGGCCAGCGCCTGCGCGAGCACGATGCAGGCCGCGGTGTGGGCGGCGGCGAAAAAGCTCACGTAGGCGCCGAGCAGGGTGGAGCCCACGGCCACGGCGACCGCGACCGCCAGCATGCGGTCGAAGCGGCGGGTGAGCAGAAAGGCCGTGGCCCCGGGCGTGACCAGCATCGCGATCACGAGGATGATGCCCACGGCCTGGAGGGCGGAGACGACGGCGAGCGCGAGCAGGGCGAGGAGCAAGGTGTCGAAGGCGCGCAGCGGAAAACCGAGGGCGCGGGCCTGCGCCGGATCGAAGGCGACGAGCAACAGCGTGCGGCGCAGAAGCAACACCACGCCGAGCACGAGGAGGGAGAGCACGATGGTCTCGCGCGCCTGCCCCGGCTCGATGCCCAGCAGGCTGCCAAAGAGGATGTGGTCGAGGTGCAGGTCGCTCTCCGTGCGCACGTGGAGGACGAGGCCGAGCGCGAAGAGGCCGGTGAACACCACGCCGAGCACCGCGTCCTCCTTCACGCGCGTGTGCCGTTTTATCCAGCCGGTGGCGGTGGAGCAGAGCAGGCCGCTGGCGAAGGCGCCGACGCCAAGCGGCAGCCCCGTGATGTAGGCGAGCACGATGCCCGGCAGCACGGCGTGCGAGATCGCGTCGCCCATCAGCGACCAGCCGCGCAACACGAGGAAACACGAGAGCACGGCGCACACGGCGGCGACCAGCGAGCCGACCAAGAAGGCGCGGAGCATGAACGCGTGTTGCAGGGGCTCGAGAAGAGCCTCGGGAATGACCAATGACCAATGACCACTGACCAATGAGCAGAGCATGCGGGGGGGGCGGGGTGCGGCGGGGGCTCAGGTCTTGGCCGCGGGCATCAGGCAGGTGGCGAGGCGCGCGCGGCGGGCGGCGAGCAGGCCGTGCTTGGGCGCGAAGACGAAGGCGACGAGGAAGAGCAGCGTCTGGAGCACGACGATGCAGCCGCCGGTGGCGCCATCGAGGTGGTAGCTCGCGTAGGCGCCGGCGAAGCCGGTGAAGCCGCCGATGGCCGCGCCGAGCAAGAGCATGTGGCCGAAGCGGTCGGTGAGCAGGTAGGCGGTGGCGCCAGGCGTGATGAGCATGGCCACGACGAGCAGCGCGCCCACGGTCTGGAGCGCGGCGACGGTCGTGGCCGAGAGCAGGAGCAGCAGCGTGAGGTGCAGCAGGCGCACGCGCAGGCCGAGCATGCGCGCCTGGTGCGGATCGAAGCTGAAGAGCAGCAGGTCGCGCCACTTCAGGGCGACGACGGCGAGGCAGGCGACGGAGATGGCGACCAGTTGCGCGACATCCTCGGGCGCGATGGCGAGGATGTTGCCGAAGATGATCGTCTTCAGGTCGAGGCCGGCGGGGAAGAGCGAGATGAGCAGCAGGCCGAGGGCGAAGAAGGCGGTGAACACCACGCCGATGACGGCGTCCTCGCGCACGGGCGTCTTGAGCTTCACGAAGGACATCGCGGCGGCGGCGAGCAGGCCGCTGGTGAAGGCGCCGAGCGCGAAGGGCAGGCCGAGCAGATAGGCGAGGGCCACGCCCGGCACGACGGCGTGAGAGAGCGCGTCGCCGAGCAGCGACCAGCCCTTGAGCGTCACGAAGCCCGAGAGCAGGCCGCAGACGGCGCCGACCAGCGCGCAGACCCAGAGGGCGGTGCGCATGTATTCGTAGGCGAAGGGGTCGAGGAGGAGGCTCACTGCGTGAGAATGATGAATGACGAATGACTAATGACGAATGAACACAGGATGCCCCCTCACTCCCTCGCTCCCTCATTCCCTTTCCTCTCACTCCCTTTCCTCTCGCGCTCCGCCACCAGTTTGGCGTGGGCGGCGCGGTCGAGGTATTCGAGGTGACCGCCCTGGCCGAGCACGAGCGGGCGCTCGTCGTCGGTGAGCACGGTGACCTGACGGCCGTCGTGCGCCTCGACGGTGGAGCGCGCGAGGTCGAAGAGGCGGAGCGCGCCGCCAAAGGCGCGGGAGAGGTTCTCGGCGGTGAACACCTCCGCGGTGGGGCCGCAGGCGAGCACGGTGCGGTTGATGAGCACCACCTGGTCGCAAAATTCGGGCACGGAGCCGAGGTTGTGGGTCGAGACGAGGATGAGGCGGCCCTCGGCGCGCAGTTCGCGTAGCAGGGCGACGATGGCCTCCTCGGTCTTCACGTCCACGCCGGTGAAGGGCTCGTCGAGCAGGATCACACGGCTGCGCTGCGCGAGGGCGCGGGCGACGAAGACGCGTTTCTTTTGCCCGCCGGAGAGCTCGCCGATCTGGCGGTCGCGCAGGTCCTGGAGGCCGACGCGCTCCAGGGCCTCGGCGACGGCGGCGCGGTCCGCGGCGCGCGGGATGCGCAGGAAGTTCATGTGGCCGTAGCGGCCCATCATCACGACGTCGTGCACGCTGACGGGGAAGGTCCAGTCCACCTCCTCGGTCTGCGGCACGTAGGCCACCCAGCCGCGGCGCTGGGCCTCGCGCACGGGCGCGCCGGCGAGGGTGACGCGCCCGGCGGAGGGCGTCACGAAGCCCATGAGCGCCTTGAAGAGGGTGGACTTGCCCGAGCCGTTGACGCCGACGAGGGCGGCGATGGTGCCGCCGGTGAGCGCGAAGCTGGCGTCGGCGAGCGCGGTGTGGCCGTTGGGGTAGGTGACGGCGACGCGCTCGGCGGCGAGGGTGAGCGGGGGCTCGGAGGCATTTATCATTTATGATTTGTGACTTATGATTTCTCCGAGCGCGGACGACAAGGGGGCGGGGGCGGGCTTATTTGGCGCCGAGGAAGCCGTTCACGATGGTGCGGGCGTTGGTCTCGAGCAGGGCGAGGTAGGTGGGCGCGGGGCCCTTGGCGTCGGTGAGCGAGTCCACGTAGAGCACGCCGCCGTAGCGCGCGCCGGTCTCGCGCGCGACCTGGCGGGCGGGGCGCGGGCTCACCGTGCTCTCGCTGAAGACGACCGGGATCTTGCGGGCGCGCACGGCGTCGATCACGGCGCGGATCTGGCGCGGGGTGCCTTGCGCGTCGGCGTTGATCGGCCAGAGGTAGAGCTCGCCGAGGCCGTAGTCGCGGCACAAATACGAGAAGGCGCCCTCGCTGGTGACGAGCGTGCGCCGCTCCTCCGGGATGCGGGCGAGCTGCTCGCGGATGGGCGCGTCGAGCGCGCGGATCTTGTCGGCGTAGGCGGCGGCGTTGGCGGCGTAGGCCTCGGCGTTGGCGGGATCGATGCGGGCGAGGGCGGCGCGGATGTTCTCGACGTAGAGCAGGGCGTTGGTCGGCGACATCCAGGCGTGGGGGTTGGCCTTGCCGGTGTAGGGGCCGGAGCCGATGGGCATGGGCTCCACGCCCTCGGTGAGCACGGCGGAGGGCACGTCGCGGACGTTGGCGAAAAATTTCTCGAACCAGGCCTCGAGATTGAGGCCGTTCCAGAGCACGAGGTCGGCGCGCGAGACCCGCACGATATCCTGCGGCGTGGGCTCGTAGCCGTGGATCTCGGCGCCGGGCGGGGTGAGCGACTCCACGTCGGCGCGGTCGCCGGCGACGTTGCGCGCCATGTCGGCGAGGATCGTGAAAGTAGTGACTACGCGGATACGCTTGCCCTCGGCGGCGTGGAGCGGGAGGCAGGCGAGGAGGCCGGCGAGCGGGAGCAGGAGGCGGAGGAGGGCGGATCGGAGCATGGAAGGGACCTTGTTCACCCGAAAATTAGGGTCAACTAAGATTTCTAGCTGGAGCGAATCACGAGGGCTTATTTAACCGCTTCCGCCGCTTGAAAATCGCCGCGCGGACCGCACTTCACGTTTGCCTCGCGGAGCACTGCGCGGTTTAATCTTAGATAAGTTAACCCACATACCTAACATGGCCCGTATCTATAACAATATCACGGAGACGATTGGTAACACGCCCTTGGTGCGTCTGAACCGCACGGCGGCGGCGCACGGGGCGCAGGCGGAGATTCTCCTGAAGCTGGAGTTTTTTAACCCGCTCTCGAGCGTGAAGGACCGCATCGGCAACGCGATGGTCGAGGAAGCGTTGAAGAGCGGCCGCATCAACCAGGACACGATCCTGATCGAGCCCACCTCCGGCAACACGGGCATCGCGCTCGCCTTCGTGGCGGCGGCGAAGGGCCTGAAGCTCATCCTCACGATGCCCGAGACGATGTCGCTCGAGCGCCGCAAGCTGCTCAAGATCCTCGGCGCGAAGCTCGTGCTCACCGAGGGCGCGAAGGGCATGAAGGGCGCGATCGCGAAGGCCGAGGAGCTGAACGCGAAGATCCCGAACAGCGTCATCCTCCAACAATTCGCCAATCCCGACAACCCGGCCGTGCATCGCAAGACCACCGCCGAGGAGATCTGGCGCGACACCGACGGCAAGGTGGACATCGTGGTCTCCGGCGTCGGCACGGGCGGCACGATCACCGGCGTGGGCGAGGTGCTGAAGGCGAAGAAGCCCGGCATCAAGATGGTGGCGATCGAGCCGGCGGCCTCGCCGGTGCTGGCCGGCGGGCAGCCTGGCCCGCACAAGATCCAGGGCATCGGCGCGGGCTTCGTGCCGGCGGTGCTCAACACCAAGATCATCGACGAGATCATCGCGGTGAAGGAGGCCGATTCGGGCCCGATCTCGAAGCAGGTGAGCACGCAGGACGGCATCCCGCTCGGCATCTCTTCCGGCGCGGCGGTGTGGGCCGCGCTCGAGCTCGCGAAGCGCCCCGAGAACAAGGGCAAGACCATCGTCGCGATCATCCCCTCCTGCGCCGAGCGCTACCTCTCCTCGTGGCTCTTCGCGGACGTGGACGTGGAGAGCGACAACGTCGATTCGCTGTTCGCCAAGTAAGGGCGCCGGCCGCCGCCGCGGCGCGCCTGCGTGTTTTCAAGTTCCCCCGGGTTCGCCAGCGCGCGGCCCGGGGTTTTTCGTCTCGGCGTCGCGAGCGTATCCCGCGTCTCCCGCGGGCGGCCGGGCCTTCGCGGCCGTCGCGTCGCCGAGGTGCACGGTCTGGGTGGGAAAGGCGAAACGCAGTCCGCGGGCGGCGACGGCGCGCATGATCGCGAGGTTGTTTCGCTGCCTGAGCTTCAGGTGCTTCACGAAGTCGGGGTCGCGCGTGTTGTAGGCGAGCCAGACGTTGAGCGACGAGGCGGCGAGGTCGGTGAACTGCACGATCACGCTGCCGGGATCGACCTCCGGCTCGCCGAGCACGATGGCGCGGATGTCCTCCACGATCGCCTCGAGTTGTTCGGGCGGGGAGTCGTAGGTGAGCGCGAAGGTCTGCTCCACGCGGCGCTGGATGAAGCGGGAAAGGTTGGCGATGGGCTCGGCGGCGACGGTCTTGTTGGGGATCGTGACGAGATTTCGCTGCGGGGTGCGCAGCCGGGTGGAGCGCAGGCCGATGTCCTCGACGACGCCGGAGTTGGGGCCGATCTGCACGGCCTCGCCGACGCGAAAGGGCTGGTCAACGGCGATGACCACGGAGCCGAAAATGTTGGCCAACGTGTCCTGCGCGGCGAGCGCGACGGCGAGCCCGCCGATGCCGAGGCCGGCGAGGAAGGCGTGCACGTTGGCCCCGAGCGAGTGCGCGATCGTGAGCACCCCGATCACGAGAATGAGCGAGAGCACGACGCGCTTTATCCACGGCATGAACGCGACGACGTTGAGCTGCTTGCGGCGCGCGCGGGTTTGCAGGTGGTCGAGCGAGGCGTTGGCCAGCCGGAGCAGGAAAACGAGCAGGATGAACGCAAAGGCGGCGACGTAGGCGTAGCGGAGCAGCCGCTCCGCGGCCGGCGGAAGCCGCAGGACCAGGAGCGCGCCCACCAGGCCGAAAAGGAGCATGAGCGCCTCGAGCGCCTGCTGGAGCGGGCGCACCATGTAGCTGTCGAACTCGAAAGGCGTGCGCGCGGTGACGCGCCGGAGCGCGCCGACCGCCCAGCGCACCACGGTGCGGCGCAGCAGCAGGGCGAGCAGCAGGAAACCCGCCGCCAACGCGAAGTGCGCGGGCGTGTTTCCCGAGGTCGGCAGGTGCGCCGCCCGCAGGGCCTGGTCCACGAGTTCCTCGATCACCTCCGATTTTGGGATTTTTTCTTCCCGCTCCGGACTGGCCGGGTCGGGCGCGGCATCGGCCGCCGGCTCGACCACCACGATTTCCTCGGCGGGAGCCTGCGCCCGGGCCGGCGCCGACGTGCCGGCCATCGCGATCAGCGCGACGAAGGCGACGAGGGCGAAGAGCCATCGGCGCAACAGGAGGGCGTGCGTGGGCGAAGCAGACACGCGACGCGTTAGCCGGCCGCGCGCGCGCCGCAACTCGCGCGGCCCGTGTCGGCGCGGCCCCCGGGGCACGGGCCCGTCCGCGCCCCGATGCCGCGCGCGGCGGTTTGCGACGGCGCCCATAAAAACGTCGCCGGGGCGACGCGTGGCGCCTACGACGCGGGGCTCGTCTTCGGCGTCGCCAAGGCATGCTCCGGCTTCACCAAGCCGCGAGCAGCCGGCGGCGCCCGTTTGCGCGATAGTTTCCCGCCACACCGTCGATCCCATGCCAGACTTCATCCACATCCTCCTGGGCAACCCGCTCATCGCGCTCTTCGCCACCATCGGCGCGGGTCTGCTCATCGGCGGGTTCTCGATCAAGGACGTCAATCTCGGCAGCTCGGGCGTGCTCTTTGTCGCGCTCGCGGCCGGGCACCTCGGCTACACGCTGCCGGCCGCGGTCGGAAACATCGGCCTCGTGCTCTTCGTGTATTGCGTGGGCATCGGCGCGGGCGGCCGGTTTTTCTCGATCATCGCCCGCGAAGGCGGGGATCTCGCGAAGCTCTCCCTGATCGTCGTCGGCAGCGGCGCGGCGATCTGCTGGGTCGGCGGGCGGCTGCTCGATCTGCCCGTGGGCCTCGTGTCGGGCATTTTCGCCGGCGCGCTCACGAGCACGCCGGCCCTCGCCGCCGCCACGGAGGGGCTGCGCGACGGCGGCGCGGGCGACGTGATCGTCGGCTACGGCATCGCCTATCCCTTCGGCGTGATCGGCGTGGTGCTTTTCGTGCAGGTGCTGCCGCGCCTCTTGCGCATCGACCTGCAAAAGGTCGCGGCCGAGACGGACCGGACGACCGAGCAAAACACGCGGCTCGACAACGTCCTGGTGGAGGTCACCAACGCCAACATCCTCGGCCAGCGCATCTCGGAGAGCGGCCTGGCCAACATCAACGGCGTCACGGTCTCGCGCGTGGTGCGCGGCGAGCGGCTCGAGCCCCTGCGCTACGACGACGTGTTCGTGAGCGGCCAACTCCTGCTGCTGGTGGGGCGCGCGCGCGAGCTCGACATCGCGATCGACTACATCGGCCAGCGCAGCGAGCGGCGCATGATCAAGGACGTGGAGAACGAGCGGCAGACCCTGCTCGTGACCTCGAAGAAGATCGGCGGGCGCACGCTGCGGGAGCTCGAGCCCTTGAAGAACTACGGCGTGGTGATCACGCGCGTCACGCGGCTCGGCCTCACCTTCGTGCCCCACGCCGACACGAGCGTGGAGGCCAACGACTCGCTCACCGCGGTGGGCAAGCCCGAGGACCTCCAGCGCTTCGCCGAGGCGATCGGCCACCGGCCGCAGAGCTTTGACGAGACGGACCTGCTCTCGCTCAGCATCGGCCTCACGCTCGGCGTGATCGTCGGCCTGATGCCGATCGGGCTGCCGGGGGCGGGCTCGATCACGCTCGGCATGGCGGGCGGACCGCTGCTCGTCGCGCTGGTGCTCGGCCATTTCGGGCGGGTGGGGCGCATCGTCGGCCACATCCCCCGCAACACGCGCCTGATGCTCCAGGAGTTCGGCCTCGTGCTCTTCCTGGCCGACGCCGGGGTGCGCGGCGGGGCGCAGCTGGTGGCGACGCTCCAGTCCCATGGTCTGCCGATTTTCCTGATCGGCGTCGCGGCGACCATCGTGCCGATGCTGGTGGCGCTGATCGTGGCGCGGCGCGTCTTGAAGATGAACATCCTGCAGTCGCTCGGCGGCATCTGCGGCGGCATGACAAGCACGCCCGCGCTCGGCGCCTTGACCGCGCGCACGCCTTCGCAACAGCCGGTGGTCAGCTACGCCTCCGCCTATCCGGTCGCGCTGATCCTGATGACGGTGTTCGCGAAGCTGCTGATCGAGGCGCTGGGCTGATCCCGCCGGTCGGAACGGCGGGGCGGCGCGTCAGCCCTTGGCGGCGGCTTCCGGGGCGGAAGCGGGGCGTTTGCCGCTCTCGGCGAGCCACACGGCGGCGGCGAGGAGGGCGAGGCTGGCGAGCAGACGGGGCAGGTTGGCCGGCTCGCGGAAGACCAGCAGCGACACGGCGACGCCGAGCGGGATTTTCACGTTGTTCATCACCGCCAGCGTGCCGGCGTTGACCTGCGCGAGACCGCGGTTCCACAGGAAAAAACCCGCGCCGCTGGCGACCACGCCGAGAAAGGCGAGCACGAGCCACTGCGCGTCTCTCGGGGCGAAGGCGGACCAGTCGGTCACGGGCGCGGCGACGAGCGCGGTGGCCGCGAAGCCGCCGAGGGCGAGCCAGGCGAAGAGCTGCGCGTCGGTGGCTTTTTTCGCGAGGGCGGGGCGGGTGCGTTTGTAGGCGATCTGGCCGGCGGCGAAGCAGAGATTAGCTCCCTGCACGAAGACGAAGCCGATCATCACGTCGGCGGTGCCCGCGCCGCGGGGGATGATGATGCCGGCGCCGACGACCGAGAGCAGCGCGGCGAGGGCGTGGCGGAGCGCGAGCCGGTTGGCGATGGCGCCATCGAGCAGCACGACGTAGAGCGGGGTGAGGATCGTGAAGAGGAACACCTCGTGGCCCTGGAGATGTTTGAAGGCCTGGAGGTAGAAAAGATACATCAGGCCAAACTGGATGGCGCCGATGCCGGCGAGCCACGCCGAGGTGCGCTTGGCGAAGAGCGAGGGCCGGAGGAAGGGCGCGAAGACCAGAAAGGTGAGCCCGAGGCGCACGGTCGCGACGGCGGGCGAGGAGAGGTCGCCGAGGAAGTGTTTGATGAGGCCGGGCGAGAAGGCCCAGAGGAGGGAGACGAACAGCAGCAGGAGCATCGGCGAAAGGTATGGGTCCGGGCGTGTGACGCGAAGCAGTGCGGAGAAGCGCGGGCGAACCGCGCCGATTCTCCGCGCTTGCGGCTCATCCGGCCGCCTCGATCTCGATGCCGGCGCGGGCGGCCTTGATCGAGGCGGACACGGCGGGCGCGGGCGCGCGGTCGGTCACCACGGTGAGGCGCGGCTCGAAGGCGGTGGTGAGGGCGAGGGCCTTGCGGCCGAACTTGGAGCCGTCGATCGCGAAGACGGTGCGCTCGGCGGCGGCGATCATGCGGCGCTGGGTGGCGACGATGAGCGCGTTGTGGTTCCACACGCCGGCCTCGGTGACGCCGGCCCCGCCGAGGATGGCGAGGTCGGCGTGGATCTGGCCGAGCGATTGTTCGCAGAGCGGGCCCACGAGCACGCCGAGGCGGCTGTCGATGCTGCCGCCGGTGACGATGGTCTCGAGCGAGCCGAGGTCGGCGTAGAGCGCGGCGATGGGCAGCGAGTTGGTGATGACCTGGAGGCGCTTGGAGACGAGGAGGCGGGCGACGGCGTAAACGCTCGTGCCGCCGTCGAGAATCACGGTCATGCCGGGCTGCACCATGTCGGCGACGCGGCGGGCGATGGCGTGTTTCTCGGCGGCCTGGCGCTGATCGCGGGCGATGAAGTCGTATTCGCGGGCGCGCTCGTCGGTCTCGATCAAGGTGGCGCCGCCGTGGTGGCGGCGGAGCACGCCGCGGGCCTCGAGCGTGTCGAGCGCGCGCCGGATGGTGGAGAGGGAGGTGTCGCAGCGGGCGGCGAGCGTGTGCAGATCGGCGTATTTGTGCTCGCGGATGTAGCGTTCGATAAGGTCGAGGCGCTGCTTGGTCGTCATCGGGGAAAGGCCCGGCATGGAGGACGGGGGCCCGGGTGGCAACCGAGGTTTTTCGTTGCGCGGTGGGTGGTGGGCTTGAAGGTGCGCGACATGAAAAGCCGTCCGTTGTTTTCCTTGATCGTGCGTTGGCTGGTGCTCGCCCTCGGGGTGACGCTGGCGGAGCGGCTCGTGGGCGGCGTGAATTGCCAGGACGGCCTGACGCTTTTCCTGGTCGTGGTCTTGTTGAGCTTTTTCAACGCGGTCCTGCGGCCGCTGCTCGTGCTCTTCACGCTGCCCTTTATCGTGCTCACGATGGGCATCGGGCTGATCGTGATCAACGCCCTGCTCTTCCTGCTGGTGGGCGCGTTGGTGCCGGGCTTCGAGGTGGCCGGATTTTGGGCGGCCTTTTGGGCGGCGGTGATCGTGGGCCTGACGAACTTCGCGATGACGATCGTGATGAAGCAGCCGCCCGGCGGCGGCTCGGCGGGCGGCGGCCGCGAAGGGCGCCGCGCCCTCGGCCGCGAGCGTGGCGGGGACGTCATCGACGTGTGAGGCGGCGGTGGCGCGGCATGGATTTTCCCCCTTGCGGGGCGGGGTGGGGTGCTTGACCGTGGGCGTTTTCTTTTTCGCGCCAAACGCACCTCTTTTTCATCATGGCTGACACCACTACGGAATACGACCTCATCGTCATCGGCGGCGGCCCGGCGGGCTACGCGGGCGCCATTCGCGCCGGCCAGCTCGGCAAGAAAGTCGCCTGCATCGAGATGGAGCGCGCCGGCGGCACCTGCCTCAACTGGGGCTGCATTCCCACCAAGGCCCTGCTCAAGAGCGCCGAGCTCTACGTGAAGATGAAGAAGGCCGAGGCCTACGGCCTGAGCGCGAAGGAGGTCTCCTTCGATTTTGCCAACGTCATGGAGCGCTCGCGCGACGTCTCCAAACAGATGGCCAAGGGCATCGAGTTCCTCTTCCGCAAGAACAAGGTGGACTACATCATCGGCCGCGCCCACGTGCCCGCCGCCGGCATGGTCGAGATCCAGGACGGCGAGAAGAAGGGCACGATCCTCAAGGCGAAGAACGTGCTCATCGCCACCGGCTGCAAGATGCGCCGCATCCCCGGCCTCGAGTATGACGGCGTGCGCGTGATGACCTCGCGCGAGGCGCTCGCCAACCGCAAGCAGCCCAAGTCCATCGTGATCGTCGGCGCCGGCGCGATCGGCGTGGAGTTCGCCTACTTCTTCAACGCGCTGGGCACCAAGGTCACCCTCGTGGAGATGTTGCCCCAGATCCTGCCCGTCGAGGACGAGGAGGTCTCCAAGGCCGTGCACCGCTCCTTCGAGAAGCAGGGCGTCAAGATCCACGTGAACACGAAGTGCGAAAACTTCCGCGTCGGGAAGGACTCGGTGAAGCTCGACCTCGTGGAGGGCGACAAGAAGACCGAGCTCGAGGCCGAGGTGCTGCTCTCCGCCATCGGCGTGGTGGCCAACATCGACGGCGTGCTCGGCCGCGGCGCTCAGGTGGAGCTCGACCGCACCTACGTGAAGGTGAACAACCGCTACGAGACCTCGATCAAGGGCATCTTCGCCGCGGGCGACATCATCGGGCCGCCCTGGCTCGCGCACATCGCCACCTTCGAGGCGGTCAACGCCGTCAACGGCATCTTCGGCCACGGCGAGCCCAAGCGCGTGAGCGGCTTCCCCGGCTGCACCTACTGCCAGCCGCAGGTCGCCTCCACCGGCCTCACCGAGCGCGCGGCCAAGGAGAAGAAGCTCGACTACAAGGTCGGCAAATTCCCCTTCACCGCCTCCGGCAAGGCCGTGGCCTCGGCCGACAGCGACGGTTTCGTGAAGGTGATCTCCGACGCGAAGACCGGCGAGATCTACGGCGCGCACATCGTCGGCAGCGACGCCACCGAGCTGATCGCCGAGTATGGCCTGGCCATCGAGCTCGAGGCGACGATCGAGGACGTGCACCAGACGATCCACGCCCACCCGACGCTCTCCGAGGCCCTCGCCGAGGCGGCCGCCGCCACGAGCAACGAGGCGATCCACATCTGAGTCGAGCCGATGGCTCGCACGCCCGCCGGAACCCCCGGCGGGCTTTTTTGTGGACCGCGGATGGCGCGGATGGGCGCGGATGCCGGAAAGGTCGCGGGTTTGTTGACCACGGATTTCACGGATGGGCACGGATGAAGACCAGGCATCGCGGCCGGCATCCGTGGACGGGGGCGCTGTCGTTGACCTCGTCGGTCGCGGCCTGACGGACCAGACGGCGGTGCAAACGCATCACGGTATGCGGACGGAGTGCGAGCGGCCGAGCCGGGCGAAGATGTCGCTCGCGAAGGGATCGAGCATCATGGCGCGGCGGTAGGCCTCGTGGGCGACTTGATGCGCTTCGGGCGAGCGCGCGGCTACGGCGCGGCGTTCGAGGAGCCGGGCGTGGAAGTGCGCCGCGACGGCGTAGGTGTCGTCGTCGCGGTGGATGCGCTCGGTCATCGCGTCGAACTCGTCGCGGGCCTCATCGGAGGCGAGTTCTCTGCGGGCGGCGGCGGCCTGGAGCAGATTTTCCAAAGCGAACCAGTCCTTCGCCTGCGGGCGGATTTCGCGCGGACAAAGCGCAAAAACGCGGCGGTAGATGGCGAGGGCGCGCGGCTGCGTGTCGCGGTCCAGGGCGCGGGCGAGTTCGAGCAAAGTGCGCGGGTCCTCGGGACGGAGCGCTTCCATCGCGAGGAGGTGATCGAGGTAGGCGCGTGGAGCGGGATGACGGGCGGCGGCGGAGCGATTGCGCGCGAGCCACTCGAAGTCGTCGCGATGGGCGGGCAGGAGCGCGACGGCGAGTTCGGCGGCGCGGCGCGGGCGGGCGGCGAGGGAAAGCAGGCGCACGCTGCTTTCGTTTTCCGGGAGCGCGGGGAAGTCGGGGGCGAGTAGCCGGAGCTTGTCGCGAAGCGCGAGGGCGTTGGCGGCGTGCGGGAAGGAGCGGGCTTGGCGCGCGGCTTCGTCGTAGTCGGAGAGCAGCGCGGGGAGGGCGGGCGAGGAAAGAGCCGCGGGTGTTTCCGGCACGGAGGCCAGGGCGCGTTCGAGAAACACGAGGCGTGCGGCGGCGAGACCGGGCGGCTGCACGGTCGCCTCGGCAAGCGAGGTCCAAGCGTGAACCGGATCGGGAGCGGAAGCGAGGCGGGCGGCGAGCTCGGTCCACAGCGCGTGCTCCGCGACCGGAAGCGTGTCGCGCGCCTGAACCTCGCGCAGGATTGCGGAGCGGCGGGCCTCGACGGGGAACGCGCAGGCAAGGGCGAGGCGGGCGAGGCCGGGATTGCGCGGGCGTAGCGCGGAGAGCCGCGCGGCGAAGTCGGCCGCGCGCGGGTAATCCAGCTCGAAGAGCGCGAGTTCGAGGCCGGCGGTGAGAAAGCGCGGGTCGGCGCCGGGCGTATTGTCCTCCAGGCCGGCGGCGGCGAGCATGGCGGCCTGGCGCGCGGCGGGCAGCTGTTCGCGAAGGGCGGGCCAATCGGTGTCGGCGTCGCCGAGGATAAACCGGGCAAGGAGACGGCGAACCTCGAGGTAGGGCAGGGCGGGGTGATAGGGGGCTCGTTCGCGGAGCTCGCGGGCGATGCGATCGCCGAGGGCGAAGTCGTCGGTCGCGTATAGGAGCTCGGCCGCGAGCCAGGCGGCGTCGGCGTCGTGGGTGCGCGCGTAGGCGTCGAGCGCGAAAGGCAAGGCGCGTTCGGGCTGGCCTAGCAGCAAATAGGCGCGGGCGAGCGCGGGAGTCAGCCGAAGATGATCTTGGACCGGGATCGGGCGGAGACTGCCGGAGATCAGTTGGAGCAGGTGGGCGGCGTCGCCTTTTTCGATGGCCGTGTTGATTTGATCGGCCTGGTCGTTCGCCCGGTCTTGCTCCGTGAAGATGCCGACGCGGGCCGCGTGAATGGCGGGCACGGAGGCGAGTGCCGCTGCGAGCGAAGCGGCGAGGATGAGACGGTTAAGACGGCGAGGGCTGCGCGCGGACATGAGATCGGATCAGGAAGCGGGTGGGGCGAGATCGTTCGGAGTGTTCCAGTTGGCGAAGAGCGGAAGATCGGCGGGGGCGAGGGAGAGCGGGCGCATCCAGCCGGCGGAGGAGGCGGCGGCGAGGAGGCGTTGGAGCGAGAGCTCGCGGCGGGCGAGGGCGGAAGCGACGGCGGCGCGACTGTCGGTGGAAACTGGATACGCGGCGCAGAGCGGCTCGAAGAGGCCGTCGGCGTGGCGGGGGGCGAGGCCGGGAGACGCGAGGCCGCAAGGGTGTTCGCGGACGCCGGGGACGGCGTCCCTCCAGAGGAGGCGGTCGAGCAGGGCGGGGGTGACGAAGGGCAGGTCCACCGCGAGGACGAGGAGGCGCGGCGTCGTGGCGGCGGCGAGGCCGGCGGCGAGACCGGCGAGGGGGCCGCAG
Source organism: Verrucomicrobiota bacterium (assembly GCA_030605125.1). Lineage (GTDB taxonomy): Bacteria > Verrucomicrobiota > Verrucomicrobiia > Opitutales > Opitutaceae > IMCC26134_A. The sequence continues at coordinate 18,185 of JAUWBD010000046.1, forward strand.
TCGGGGGCGGCGTCGGTGACGAGGCGGGCGTCGGCGAGCGGACCGGCGAGCGCGTAGCCACGCTCGGCGGGGGCGGAAAGGAGAAGCTCGGCGCAGCCGGGAAGCGAGCGGAGCAGCGCGGCCTGGTGCTCGATCAAGGGACGGCCCGAGATCGGGTGGGGGAGCAGGGCTTTGTCGCGCCCCATGCGGGTGGAGCGTCCGCCGGCGAGGAGAAGGGCGGAGAAGGGTTCAGGAGCGGGCATCGACGCGAAGCAAACCGTCGGTGAGGATCTTGGCGCGCAGGCCGCCGCGGCCCTTGAGCGCGGCCTCGGCGCCGGGGGCGAAGGCGCGGTCCATCCAGTAGCAGGGCGAGCACTCGGCGCTGCCGAGGAAGCGCACGCCCTGGATCTCAAACTCCACGCCGATGAGCGTGTTTAGGTCCACGCCGCGGGTGATGACGTTGCGGCGAAACACCGAGGGATCGCGATCCCAGGTTTGCAGGAGCACGCAGAGTTCGTCGTGCAGCTCGCCGGCGAAGAAGGTGATCTGGCCCTTGTAGTCGGGCTTGTAGTCGAAGAAGCGATCGCCGCGCAGGCCGCGCCCGGCGACGCACTCGACCTCGGGCACGGCGAGCATGGGGTGCTCGTCGGGCTCGCGCCCGTGGTGGCCGAAGTAGTTGTGGCCGGGGGAGAGGTAGAGGTGCTCGACGCGAATCATGACGGAAAAGTTTTAACGCAGAGGTGCAGAGACGCGGAGAGAAGAGCGCGGGGTTGTTGGCTCTGCGCCTCTGCGTCTCTGCGTTGAAAACTCATTCTCCGCGGAGGTGGCGGAGGCACTCGAGGATGGCGGGCACGAGGGGCGGGAGGCATTCGCCGATGGCGCGCGGGTTGCCGGGCAGGTTGACGATGAGGCTGCGGCCGCGGGTGCCGGCGGTGGCGCGGGAGAGGATGGCGGTGGGCACCTTGGCGAAGCTCACCGCGCGCATCGCCTCGCCAAAGCCCGGCAGCTCGCGGTCGATCACGGCGCGGGTGGCCTCGGGCGTGAAGTCGCGCGCGGCCGGGCCGGTGCCGCCGGTGGTGACCACGAGATCGCAGCCCTCGTCGTCGCAGAGCCCTTTGAGGAGCGCGGCGAGGCCGTCGCGGTGGTCGGGGATGAGGCGTGCGAGGATCTCGTGGTCCGGGCCGAGGTGCTCGCGGAGCACGCGCTCGATCTCGGGGCCGCTCAAATCGGCATAGACGCCGGCGGAGGCGCGGTCGCTCAGGGTGACGCGCGCGATGCGGAGGGGGGAGGTTTCGGAGGATTTAACCACAGAGGGCACGGAGAGCACGGAGAGGAGGAGGCAGAGAACAGAGGGAGGAGGCCCTCCGTGGTTCAGGTCTTCAGTTTTTCGGTCACGCGGACGCCGCCGAGGGTCATGGTTTTGTCCACGGCCTTCATCATGTCGTAGAGGGTGAGGCCGGCGACGGTGACGGCGACGAGCGCCTCCATCTCCACCCCGGTTTTCGCGGCGACGCGGGCCGTCGCGGAAATCTGGATACGGTCGGCGAGGACCGTGAAATCGACGGCGACAGAGTCGAGGGGCAGGCCGTGGCAGAGGGGGATGAGCTCGTCGGTGCGCTTGGCGGCGAGGATGCCGGCGAGGCGGGCGGCGGCGAGCACGTCGCCCTTGGGGAGGGCCTGCGCGCGGAGCAGCTCGATGGTGGCGGGCTGGCAAAGGAGCTCGCCGACGGCGGTGGCGGAGCGGGCCTGCACGGGCTTGTGACCGACGTCCACCATGCGGGCGGCGCCGGTGTCGTCGAGGTGGCTGAAGGCGGGCGAGGCGTCGGACATGGCGGAGTTTTTAACCACGGATGGCACGGATGGACACGGATAAATCAGACGAGGATAGCTTCGGCGGTGGTTTCAGGCGCGGCGGCGCTCGGCACGCGGAGGAGGGCGTGGGTGCGGGAGAGGGTGGTGAGGTCGCTGCTGTCGGCCCAGGGAAGGGGCGAGTAGCCCTCGGCGGCGCGGGCGGCGGGCCACCAGGTCTCGCGCGGGTTGGAGCGGAGGGGCGCGCCGGGAGCGAGGGGGACGCGGACCGTGGGCGCGGGCGTGGTGCCGGCGAGCCGGGCGAGGAGGCGCGCGACGAAGAGGTGGAAGCACACGAAGTGCGAGAGCGGGTTGCCGGGGAGTCCGACGGCGAATTGGCGGCCGTGCGGGGTGTCGCGGGTGGCGATGAGGAGGGGTTTGCCGGGGCGGGAGGCGACCTGGTTGACCGCGAGGGTGAAGCCGTGCTCGGCGAAGAGGCGCGCGGTGTGGTCGTGCTCGCCGCCGCTGGAGCCGCCGGAGACGAGCAGCAGGTCGGGCTCCGTGGAGAGGAGGCGCGCGAAGGAGGCGGAGGCCGAGGCGTGGGTCTCGTCGGCGCGGGCGTGCGCGACCAGTTCGGCCGAGCCCGTCGCGGCGAGGAGCGCGGCGACGAGGGGGGAGTTGCTGTCGCGGATCTGGCCGGGCGCGGGGGTGGCTTCGGCGGGGACGATTTCGCCGCCGGTGACGAGGTGGGCGACGCGGGCGCGGCGCGCGACCGACGGGGCGGTGATGCCGAGCGAGGCGAGGAGGGCGAGCGAGCCGGCGTTGAGCACGGTGCCGGCGGGGAGGAGGAGGGCGCCGGCCCGGGCTTGGGAGGCGCGGCGGCGAATGAGGCTGGCGGAGGGCGCGGCGCGGAGCGTGATCGTGGTCCCGTCGGGGGCGCGGGCCACGTCTTCCCACATGAGCAGACCGAGCGCGCCTGCCGGCACGGCGGAGCCGGTGAAGAGTTTGAGGCAGGTGCCGGCGTCGGGCGTGGCGGGCGCGGCTTGGCCGGTGGGGATGTCGCCCGCGACGCGGAGCGTGGCGCCGACGGGCGTGTCGAGCGGGGCCACGTAGCCGTCGATCGAGGAGCGGTCGAAGGCGGGCTGGTCCTCGGGCGCGAGGGCGTCGGCGCGGAGCACGCGGCCGGCGGCGAGCGCGAGGGGGACGGTCTCCGCGGGGAGCGGCGCGGCGAGGGCGTCGAGACGTTGCCAGACTTCGGCGACGGTCAGCATGGGAAGCGCGGGGCTCAGGCGGGGACGACGTCGGTTTTCCAGATGGGGACGTCTTGCTTGAGGCGGTCCATGAAGGCGCTGAGCACGGTGAAGGCCTCCGCGCGGTGGCGGGCGGCGACGCCGATGTAGATCGCGGCCTCGCCGACCGGCACGCGCCCGAGGCGGTGGTGCACGCGCACGCCGAGGCAGGGGTGCGCGGTGGTGAGCTCGTCGAGGATGCGGGTGATCTCGCGCTCGGCCATGGGTTGATAAGCCTCGTAAACGAGGGCCGCGATGGGCGCGCCTTTCTCCTCGCCGCGCACCAGGCCGCGAAATTCGGCGACGGCGCCCACGCCCGCGCCCGTGGCGGGCGGCGGGAGCGTGGCGGGTATGGGCTCGGGGCCGAGGTGGATGGCGAGGCTCATCAGGGGAAGGTTTTCCAGTTCACGACGAGGCGCTGGCGTAGCGGCGGAGGCCGGCGTGGAAGATGCGGATCGCGATCGCCAGCCAGAGCAGCGTGGCCCCGACCATCCAGGCGGCGTAGATCGGCTCGAAGCCGTGGATCAGCACGCGGGCGGGGACGTTGCTCACGATGATGACCGGGAGCAGGTAAACGAAAACGACGTTGGCCACGCCGCGCAGCGCTTCGCGCGGGAGGCGCGAAAATTCGGTGAGCCCGAAGTAGCCGCCCTCGATGCCCTTCGCGCTTTGCAGCCAGAAGACCATCGAGATGATGGCGAGCAGCGTGGCGTAGTGGAGGGCGAGCCCGCAAAGGATGAACAGCGCGTAGGCGGCGAGTTGCCCGGTGGTGGGCTCGAGCCCGAGCTGCTTCGCGGCGTAAACGACGATGGCGATGGCCACGGGGACGTTGATGAAGCCGTCGAGGTCGAACTTGCGGGTCGAAACCATGAAGAGCGGCGAGCCGGGCTGGGCCAAAAAGAAGTCGAAGTGGCCGCTGCGGACGTTGCGGCCCATCTCGAAGAGGTTGCTCCAGAAAAAGGCCATGAGCAGCCGCTGCACGAGCAGCGTGGTGCCGACGAGGAGGAGCATCTGATATTGGGACCAGCCGGCGATGCTGTCGGTGTGCGAGTAGATGATGCCGACGAGCAGCACGTTGACGCTCATCCAGAACAACTCGACCAGCGCCCACATGATGAAGTCGCCACGAAACATCATCGCCCGCACCAGCGAGTAGCGGATGCTGGCGAGCCAGATGCGGGCGTAGCGGGCGAGGGCGGACATGGAAGAAGTCTAGAGTCTGAAGGTCACGCGTCGAAGGTCGGGTGCGGCGCGCATCGCGCGCGGCCGGTGGCGACTTTTGACTTTGAGACTTTGGACATTCGACGGTTCGAGGTTTGCTATCCGCCGACGGCGGTGTGGCGGCGGAGGCCGCGGCGCCAGAGGAGCTGGGCGATGCCGAGCAGGAGAACGGTCCAGCCGGCCTGGATGGCGAGGCCTTGGAGGGCGAGGCCGAAGTCGGTGATGCGGCCGGTGAGGAGCGCGGCCGGGAAATACATCTGGTAGTAGTAGGGCAGCCAGCGCGAGAGCTCGTAGAGCCAGCCCGGCATGAGGTCCAAGGGGAACACCTGCCCGCCGAGGACGGCCTCGACTGCGAGCGAGAGGATGACGAAGGACTGGATCTCGAGAAACCAGAAGGTCAGCAGGCCGAAGCAGTAGGCGATGGTGAACTGGATGAGCGCGGAGAGCAGGAGGGCGGGAATCGCGACGAGGTAGAGCGGCAGGTGTTCCTCGCCGGGCAGCGCGAGGTGCGGCCAGAGCAGCGGCAGCGCGAGCAGGACCGGCAGCAGCGAAAGTCCGCCCATGATGAAGCGCGCCGAGAAGTAGAGGCTGAGCCGGTAGCCGAGGTAGTTGATCGGCTTGGTGAGGAACTGGTTGATGAGGCCGTTGCGGATCTCCTCGGAGATCTCGTAGTCGTCGTTGGCCGCGCTGAGGAAAAACTGCAGCACGAGCAGCAACGTGAAGTAGGTGAGCGTGGCGGAGAGCGGGAAGCCGCCGATCTCCGTCTGCCCTTGGTAGGCCGCGCCCCAGAGGATGAAGACGTAAACGAGGTGGAGCAGGGAGAAGGCCGCGCGCAGGGCGAAGTTCCAGCGATAGACGAGGTTGGTCTGGATGCCGGTGAGGAAGACTTGGCGGTATTTGGCGAGCGCGGACACGAGGGGGAGAGAAATGACCAATGACCAATGCCCAATGACCAATGGGGCGGGGGAGGCGTGGTTTAACCGCGGATCACGCGGATGGGCGCGGATGAGGCGGGGTTTTAACCACGGATGGCACGGATGGACACGGATCGGAGGATTTCTTATCCGCGCTTATCCGCGTAATTTGCGGTTCATTTCGCGGCCAGTTGGAAACGCTGGATGACCTCCTTGGCGAGGTTGCGGTAGGCGGTGGAGCCCGGGGAGCTGTTGTCGTAGGCGAAGATCGTCTTGCCGAAGCTCGGGGCCTCGCTGAGGCGCACGGTGCGCGGAATGACGGTCTGGAAAATCTTGTCGGGCAGGTGCTGCTTCACCTCCTCGACGACCTGGCGCGAGAGGTTGGTGCGCATGTCGAACATCGTCATGACCACGCCGCCGAGGGTGAGGGAGGGATTGAGGGCGCCCTTGATGCGCTCGAGGTTGCGCAGGATCTGGCCGAGGCCTTCCAGCGCCATGTATTCGCACTGAAGCGCGATGAGGAGGTGGTCGGCGGCGCTGAGGCTGTTCATCGAGAGCATGCCCATGGAGGGCGGGCAATCGATGACGACGGCGCCATAGCGGCCCGAGGCGCGCACCGGTTCGAGGATGGCGCGCAGGCGGCCGAGATAGTTGTCGGTGCCGGCCAGCTCGATTTCGAGGGCGCCGAGGTCCTCCTCGCTGGGGATGAGCTCGAGGCGCTCGACCGGAGTCGGCGTGATCATCGCGAGCGCGTCTCCCTCGCCGCGGAGGGGGCCGTAGAGCGAGCGGCCCTCCTGTTTCTCCACGCCGATGGCGGAGGTGGCGTTGGCCTGCGGGTCGAGATCGACGAGCAGGGTCGCGATCTTCTTTTCGGCGAGGGCCGCGGCGAGGTTGACGGCGGTGGTGGTCTTGCCGACGCCGCCCTTCTGGTTGGCGATGGTGAAAACGGTGGTGGGCATGTGCGATGGGATGACGAATGCCGAATGACGAACGCCCCTTGGGCAAGCGCGGGGTGGGGCTCGCGTTACGCCGCTTCGGTCCGGAGCGGGAAAGATTGCACGATTTCGTGGCGGGCGCCGGTCGGGCCGAGGGTGCTGGCCATGAGGTGGAAGGCCTCGGTGCGCCAGAGGGGGCCGACGAAGTCCGAGTGGCGTTTCAGCCAATGCTCCGCGGCCACGGGCGGCGCCTCGGCGACCCGGGCCACGGTGAAGTGGGGGACGAAGGGCGTGAGCGCGAAGGGCACGCCGCTCGCCAGCAGGCGGTCGTCCACTTGTTGGCGCAGGCGGAGAAGAAACGGATGCGCGCGGCCCACCCCGGCCCAAAGCACGGAAGGCCGGCCGCGGGGCGGGAAACGGCCCACGCCCTCGACGCCGAGGGGGAAGGGCGCCACGGCGACCTTGGTCAACGCGTCCCGGACCGCCTCGAGCTGCTCGTCCGAAACGTCACCGATGAAACGCAGGGTGAGGTGGATCCGCTCCGGCGGCGTCCAGAGCGCGCGCGGCATGCGCTCCGCCAGCGCGCCGAGCGCGAGGCGCGCGGGTTCGCTCGGGAGCAGGGCGACGAAAAGGCGGTGGCGCTTGGGCGGGGACATGGCGGGACCGGCCACCATGGCAGGAAAGCCGTCCTTGGCGAACGGCTTCCCCGGGGCGCCCGGCTCAGCCTCGTGCCGCGGAGCGGGCGGCGGAGCGACGATCGATCAGCCAGTCCATGGAGGCGAGCAGGACCCAGAGGTAGCCGAGCGTCTCGGCCGATTCCTCGATCACGCGCTTCATGGGGCGGCGATAGTCTTCGCCGAACAGCTCCTGGAGAAAGGCGCCGTGGCCGATCATCTGGCCGAAGGGCGCGGCGAGGATGAAGGCGCACCACATGAAGGCGAAGGAGCGATGGGCGGCGAAATCGCGGATCTGCGTGCGCAGCGCCGTCCGGCTCCGCCAAGCGTAGGCGCCCACCGCCAGGAGCACGCACCAGAAGGGCAGGTGCCAGCCGAGGCCCGGCAGCCAGCGGTCGAAATAGGCGTCGAGCTCGCGGATGCCGCCGAGGCAGGCGGCCGCCCCGAGCAGCACGTGCAGCTCGCGGTGCGACGGCAGGCGAACGGCCGCGAAAAAGAAAAGGGCCGCCACCCCGACGAGGGCGGAGAACTGTGTCCACTCGAGCCGGCTCCCTTCGCTGAAGAGGCTCGTGCCGCCGACGCGCGCCATCAGCCAGATGCCGTAGATCATCGCGACATTGAGCGCGGTGAAGATCGCGTAGCGCAGCAGCGGCAGCGGCCGGGTGGCCGTAGCGTCCACCATGACGGGGCGGGGGGAAGCACGGCGAACGGGATCGGGAGCGAGCACGGAGGCGGGCATAGGGGAAAATGAGAGGGGAATTCGCGCCCTCCCCGCAACAGCCATCCGCTGTCCGGAATGGGAAAATATCGGTATCGGCGATGCGGATACGGGATGGGGTTGCGGGCGCCGCGGGACTTCGGCGCCCGCGATTCTCGCTCGAAAAGCCGGATCGAGGCGGGCGGTAGGTCTGGACGGGCTGAAGGGGCCGGATTCGCCCCCGAAACCGCCCCGCGCCCATTGATTTGTAATAAACTGAATAAAAAGAATTTATTACTAGGTTTCACCCAGGGCTCGACAGCCGCCTGAACTTCGCCTTTCTAGAGGCCAAGTTGCCCGCATCGCCTCAGGTTGGAGCCGATCCCCCGGCACCTTCCAAACGCAGAAGCGCGGCCGCCCGCGTTCTTCCCCAGACTTTCGGTCCGCGTTCGTCACGGTGCGAGCAAAGCAAATGCATAGGGGATGTTATTCGCTTTAAAAACGCCGGGGCGGGCGCGGGCCGTCTTCGTTTTTGGGCCGTGATGGCGCTTTCGGTTCGCCGGGCTGGGACAAGTCGCCCGTCCCTGTCCCGCCTCGGGACGGCCCGTCCTAGGGAAACCCGTTTGGGCCGCTTTGGCGCGCCATGTGCAAATACCTCCGGCATATGAATCCCGACTCTTTCACGCAGATGTCCCGCACCGCCCTGACCGAGGCGCAGGCGATCGCCCGCCGCCACGGCCACACCGAGGTGGACTCCTGGCACCTCCTGCTCGCCCTGCTCGGCCAGGAAAACGGCATCGTGCCCGCCCTCGTGGACAAGGCCGGTCTCACCACCTCCGCCCTCCAGCTCGCCGCCGAGCGCGAACTCGCCCGCCTACCGCGCGCCTCCGGCAGCACCGACACGTCCAAGGTCTTCGTCACCCAGGCGGTCAACGACGCCCTCACCCGCGCCGAGGCCGAGGCCAAGCAGCTCAAGGACGAGTTTGTATCCACGGAGCACCTACTGCTCGGCCTCGTCGAGGTCGCCAAGCCCGAGAGCTTCGCCAAATACCTCAAATCCTTCGGGCTCGACCGCGCCCGCGTGCTCTCTGCGCTCAAGGCCACCCGCGGCAACCAGCGCGTCACCTCCGACAACCCCGAGGCCACCTACGACGCCCTCGCCAAATACGGCACCGACCTCTGCGCCCAGGCCCGCAAGGGCAAGATGGACCCGGTCATCGGCCGCGACGACGAGATCCGCCGCGCCATCCGCATCCTTTCGCGCAAAACCAAGAACAACCCCGTGCTCATCGGCGAACCCGGCGTCGGCAAGACCGCCATCGTCGAGGGCCTCGCCCAGCGCATCGTGCGCGGCGACGTCCCCGAAGGCCTGAAGGACAAGACCATCTACGCCCTCGACATGGGTGCGCTCATCGCCGGAGCCAAATACCGCGGCGAATTCGAGGAGCGCCTCAAGGCCGTGCTCGCCGAGGTCAAGGCCTCCGAGGGGCGCATCCTGCTCTTCATCGACGAGCTCCACACCATCGTCGGCGCCGGCAAGACCGAGGGCGCGATGGACGCCGGCAACCTCCTCAAGCCCATGCTCGCCCGCGGCGAGCTGCACTGCATCGGCGCCACCACGCTCGACGAGTATCGCAAATACATCGAGAAGGACGCCGCCCTCGAGCGCCGCTTCCAGCCCGTGCAGGTCAACCCGCCCTCCACCGAGGACGCCATCTCCATCCTCCGCGGCCTGAAGGAGCGCTTCGAGCTGCACCACGGCGTGCGCATCCAGGACAACGCCCTCGTTTCCGCCGTCACCCTCTCCGAGCGCTACATCTCCGACCGCTTCCTGCCCGACAAGGCCATCGACCTCATCGACGAGGCCTGCGCGCTCATCCGCACCGAGATGGACAGCGCCCCGCAGGAGCTCGACGCCCTCCAGCGCCGCGTCCTCCAGCTCGAGATCGAGCAGGCCGCGCTGAAACTCGAGAAAGACACCGCCTCCAAGGCCCGCCTCGACGCCCTCAACAAGGAGCTCGCCGACGCCAAGGAGCAGACCGCCGGCCTCCGCGCCAAATGGGAGGCCGAGAAAGCCTCCGTCGAACGCGTCCGCAAGGTCCGCGGCGACCTCGACGCCGCCCGCATCGAGCTCGAAAAAGCCGAGCGCGCCTACGACCTCAACAAACTCGCCGAGCTCCGCCACGGCCGCATCCCGCAGCTCGAGGCCGAGCTCAAGAAACTCGAGACCGCCTCCGCCCAGACCGAGCTCTTCAAGGAGGAGGTTAGCGCCGAGGAGGTCGCGAGCATCGTCGCCAAATGGAGCGGCATCCCGATCACGCGCCTCGTCGAAAGCGAAAAGGAAAAACTCCTTCGCCTCGGCGACACGCTGCACCAGCGCGTCATCGGCCAGGACGAGGGCGTGCAACTCGTGAGCGAGGCGATCCTGCGCGCCCGTGCTGGCATCAAGGATCCGCGCCGCCCTGTGGGGTCCTTCCTCTTCCTCGGTCCCACCGGCGTGGGCAAGACCGAGCTGGCGAAGACGCTCGCCGAGACGCTGTTCGACAGCGAGGCCGCGCTCGTGCGCATCGACATGTCGGAATACATGGAAAAGCACGCCGTCGCGCGCCTCATCGGCGCGCCTCCCGGCTACGTCGGCTACGACGAGGGCGGCCAGCTTACCGAAGCCGTGCGCCGCAAGCCCTACGCGGTCGTCCTCTTCGACGAGGTCGAGAAGGCGCATCCGGATGTATTCAACGTGCTCCTACAAGTCCTCGACGACGGCCGCATCACCGATTCGCAGGGCCGCACGGTGGACTTTAAGAACACCGTCATCATCCTTACGTCGAACCTCGGCTCGCGTCACCTGCTCGAGGGCGTGACCGGCGACACGATCCCGGAGAGCGTCCGCGAGAGCGTAATGACGGAGGTGCGCAAGGCCTTCCGTCCGGAGTTCCTGAACCGCATCGACGAGACGATCCTCTTCAAGCCGCTCACGCTGGAGGAGATCACCCGCATCGTGGACCTGCTGGTGGCCGACCTGAACAAGCGCCTTGCCGACCGCCGCGTCACGGTGGACTTCGACAAGAAGGCGAAGGAATGGGCGGCCGAGAAGGGCTACGACCCGGTCTTCGGCGCGCGGCCGCTCAAGCGTTTCCTGCAACGCCACGTCGAGACGAAGCTCGCCCGCGCCCTTGTGTCCGGCGAGGTCGCCGACGGCTCGACGGTGAAGTTCACCGTGAAGAACGACGAGCTGGGGATGCGTTGATGACCGCCTTGGCGGCGGTGCGAAGATAAACGCCGGCCTTGCGCCGGGCGGGGCGGGCTGTGCTCCAATGGGGCATGACCGCGCGCTTCCGCACCGTGCTCTTCGACCTCGATGGCACGCTCCTCGACCACTTCAACGCCATCCACCGCTCCC
>JAUWBD010000132.1 GCA_030605125.1 Verrucomicrobiota bacterium
GGCGGGTTGGCGGACGGCGCCGGACTCGGGCTCGCCGGAGCGGTGGAGGTATCCCTTGGCGCCGATCAGCGACGCGCGCGCCAGCCCCGAGATGCTGTGTTCCGCGACGAAGGCCGCGAGGTCCGCTTTGGCATCGAGCGAGAAGGAACGGATCGCAACGATCTTGCGTCCGGACAGGACGGCAAGGTGGAGGGAGTGAGGAGCGAGTTCAGCGTAAGCGAGGGAGGCGGTGGGGGTGGCCATGGAATGAAAAATACTAGTAATGATTGCGGGAAGCGGCCGGATGCAACGATTTAGGCTTGGGCCGCGAAGATGATGTCGAGCGAGAGGACCTTACATTGCTTCAAGGAGCTTTTTCTTCCGTGCATCGAAGGCCTTTTCGCGCTCCGTGAGCTTGGCCATCTCCGCCTCGAGGACCTCGCGTTCGGCTGCGAGTTCGGTGCGTAGCTTCTCGCTGGCGGCGCGCTCCTTTGCGAGCTGGGCCTTGGCGGCCTCGATTTCGGCCAGGCCGGCCTCGACCTCGGCTCGCTTGAGCTCGAACTTGTCGGACTCGGCCTTGAGCTTCTTCTCGCGCGAAACGATCTCGTGGGTGGCCTCCTCGACACCGGCGGCGTCCGCCTCGATGCGGCTGCGCTCGGCGGCGAGGGCCTTGCGCTCGGCGGCGAGCTGCTTCTCGGTCTCGCCGACGGAGGCGACCCGGGCGTCGAGACGCTGGTCGCGGTCGTCGAGCGACTTGGCGCGGGCGTCGAGCTGGGTGGCGACGGTGGCGTTTTTCTGCTCGGCCTGCGCGAGGGCGGAGGTGCGGGCGGCCAGTTCGGTCTCGCGGGTGGCCAAGGTCTTCTCGCGGGCGGCGAGCGCCTTGAGCGCGGCGGCGTGTTCGGCCTGGGCGGCCTCGAGGCTGGCGATGTCGGCGGCGAGGGTGTCCTGCTCCTGTTTGAACTTCTTGCGCTCGGCCTCGAGCTTGGTGCGCGAGGAGGCGAGCTCGGCCTCGGCGGCGCCGAGTTCGGCCTCGCGGGCGTCGAGCTTGGCGGCCAGGGCCTCGCGCTCGGCCAGCTTGGCCTCGCGGGCCTTGACCTGGGCGGCGTGGGCGGCCTCGGCGTCGGCGAGTTTTTTCTGAGCGGCCTCGAGCTCCGACTGGCGTTGGGCGACTTGCTGCTCCTTCGTGCCGACGGCCTGCTGGGCGGCGGCGAGCGTCTTGCGCTCCTTCTCCATCTCGGCCTTGGCGGCCTCGATGCCGGCGGCCTCGGCGGCGAAGGCCTCCTGATCCTGCTTCAGCTTCTTGCGGTCGCCCTCGACCTTGGCGCGGTCGGCGGCGAGGGCGGCCTCGGTCTTGGCGACGGCGGCCTCGCGCTGGCCGACCTTGGTGTCGCGAACGGCGAGCTCGGCGTCCTGCGCGGCGAGCTTCTTCTCGCGCTCGGCGAGGGCCTTTTCGGCGTCGGCCAGCTTCTTGCGGGCGGATTCGAGAGAGGTTTGGTCGGCGGCGAGCTGCTTTTCGCGCTCGGCAAGGGCGGCGGCGGCCTTGGCGGCGGCGGCCTGTTCGGCGGCGAGCGCCTTGCGGTCGGCGGCGAGGGCGGCGAGGGCGGCCTCGTGCTCGGCCTTGGCCTGCTTGAGCTGCTTTTCCTGATCGGCGACGGCGGCCTGTTTGGCGGCAAGCGCCTTCTCGGAGGAGGCAAGGGCTTCGTTTTGCGCGGCCACCTTTTTGTCCGCCTCGACGAGCTTTTTTTCACGCTGGGCCTGCTCGGCATCGCGGCCGCGGAGCTTTTCGGCCTCGGCATCGAGCTCCTTGCGGATCTCGGCGAGGGAGGCCTCGCGCTCGGAGAGTCCCAGCTCGGCCTTGGCGAGCTCGGCGGCGCGCTTCTTGTGGGCCTCGAGCGCGGCGGCGGCATCGGCCTTGGCCTTGTCGAGCGCGGCGGAATCGGCGGCGATCCGCTTGCCCGCCTCGGCGATCCGGGCCTGCTCGGCCTCGATCGCGGCGGACTGCTCGGCCAGCGCGGTCTGTTCGGCGGCGAGCGCGGCCTGGGCGGAGGCCAGCTGCTTCTCGCGGGCGGCGACCGCCTTGTCCCGGGCGATGGCCTCGGCCTCGGCCTGGGCGGCCTTCTTCTTCTGGATCTCGAGCGATTTCTGGGCGGCGGCGAGCTCGCTCTCGCGTTCCTCCAGCGATTTTTGCGCGGCGGCAAGCTCCTTGGTCTTGGCGGCGGCGGCGGCGGTCGCGGCGGCGGCGGCGGCGCGTTCCCCCTCGAGGGCCGCGCGGTCGGCGGCGACGCGCTTGGCCTCCTGCTGCAGGCGGGCCTCCTCGGCCTCGAGCTCGGACTGGCGCGCGGCGAATGTCTCCTCTTCGGCGCGGACTCGCGAGAGCTGCGCGGCGACTTTTTTCTCCTGGGCCTGAACAGATTTTTCGCGGACGGAGAAGTTATCCTCGCGCTCGGCGACGGCCTTTTCTTGCGCGGCGAGCGCGGCCTGCGCGGCGGCGAGCGCGGCCTCGCGTTCGCCAAGGGCGGCCTCGGCTTGGGCGAGCTCGGCCATACGCTTTTGGTGAAGTTTCACCGAATCTCCGGCATCGGCTTTGGCCTGCTCGAGTTCGGCGGCCTCGTCGGCGATACGCTTCTGCTCGGCGGAGAGCTGGGCGCGGGCGACGTCGATCTCGGCTTCGCGGGCGGCGAGCGCGGCCTCCAGCTCGTTGCGAGCTTTCTTGGCACGATCCACTTCCGACTTGGCCTGAGCCGCGGCGGCGCGGGCAGCCTCCAGCTCGGCGCGTTGCTGATCGAGCGCCTGGCGCTCGGCGGCCAGCGCGGACTCGCGTTCGGCGAGGGCGGATTGCGCAGCCTCCAGTTCGGCTCGAAGGGGGGCCAGCGATTTGTCGGCCTTGGCAAGCTCGGCCGCGCGCTTCTCGTTCTGCTTCCTCTGCTTTTCGAGGTCGGCAAGCGCCTGGGCGACGGACTCACGCTCGGCCTCGATCCGGGAGCGCTCGGCGCCGAGATCGGTTTCGGTGGCACCGAGACCCCGCTCACGCTCGGCGATGCGGGCGGTGAGGGACTTCACCTCGCGCTCGGCGGCATCGCGACGATTCACCTCCTCCTGATACTGCTTCTGCAGCCGGTCGCACTCCGCACGGAGCGAATCAAGCTCCACGCCACCAGCGGCGGAAGCCGCGCCGACCACAAAGGGCTGGGCGGAGGAGGGGCGGGATTCGCCCGCCAAGAAGAGCGTCATCTCCTGCCGGCAGTGCTGGGCGATCGCCGAGGTGTGGCCGTTGAGGCGAGGCTGGAGCAACTCGGTGGCCCGCGCGAAAAAGGCGCTCAGATTGAGCGGCGGATGAAAAAGGTCGCGCACCCCCAGCCGGATCGCCCGGACGATCACATCCATCTCGGGCTTGGCGCAGAGGAGCAAAATCGGGGCGGTGCGCTGATGGCTGCGCACGTTTTCCGCCAGCGTTAGAGGATCTTTGCCCAGTTTGGAGCCGTCGTGGATAACAAGATCGAACTGCTCCGATTTCAGCGTCGTCTCCAACTCCGATTGGTCGCTGATGTCGCGAGCATAAAGCCCGGATTCTACAGCAACATAGGCCTTGGCTTGGAAAACGTCGGGACCCGTGCGAACAAGAAGGATTTTCGCGGACACTGCTGGAAGGGGATTAAGGGTTACACCGGAGGGGTAGAACCGGTGGGGTGCTGAGGCAAAAGGGAGGCGATGAACCCAGCAACCGTAAAGCAGGTCGTAAATTGTCTCGGAATTGTCAAAAACAACTTTGCGACCGAGCAAAATAAGTAGGTCTGCCCCCTGGTTTCAGAGGTAAAGCTGCTAAGTGACTACAGTAAAAAACTCACGAAAATAGGTTTTTACCCCTACTTCAATCTTCTGATTTTTTACCGATAGAGCGCGGTCTGAGGCGCGGGGGCCAACACGTTATAGGCCCGGATAGCCGTGCGCCACCAAGCGGCCAAACCCTCCGCGGGCTGGGACCACAGGTCGCGGTGGAGCGCCGCCATGGAGTCGGAGTCGAGCATCAGCGCGACTTTGTCGCGCGCCGACAAGGCGCCCGGCCCCTCCCGCAGGAGCTTCGCCCGCAGCGTGGCAAAGCGCTCCTCGCTCGCCGACGCCTGGCTCTGCTCGCGTTCGCGCAGGAGCGCGAGGTGCACCGCGTTTACGTAAGGATCGAGCACGGCCTGCATGAGCCCGTAGTCGGGCGCCAGTTCAGGCAGGGGCTGCACGTGGCGGCGGCAGGCCTCGAGATTGCGCGCCAAGCGCGCCAGCTCCGGCGGCGGAGACGTCTCCTCCGGCACGAGGAAGAGCCTCCGCCGTTGCACGAAGCGCCCCGCGCCGAGCTGCCCGGTGACGAGGGAGACGGGGATCGAGAGCGCCAGCCCGAGCAGGATGGGCGACATCCAGGCGGCGAAGGCCGGGTTGATCCAGAGGGCGAGCCCCCCCCACCCTATTCCGATCAAGGTATGGCTGGCGTGGGTGAGGATGGCCTCGCGCCACTCCGGATCACCGTCGGCCCCGCGGCGCTGCGCCACCCAGGCCACGCCGCGCCCGGCCAGCGTGACGACGATGAACTTGCTGTGAAACAACATCAGGACGGGCGCGATCAGCGTGAAGACGAAGGTTTCCGCCACGGCGCCACCGATCACGCGCGGCCAACCGCCAAACTCCGCCGCCGCGCCGCGCCGCCGCGCGAGGTCGAAGAGCGCGAGCAGTTTCGGCAAAAACAACAGCCCGAGCGTGCCGAACAGGAGCAACAAGGCCTGCGCGTGGAATCCCATCCGCAGGTAGCGCGCGAAGCTGTCGATCGGCAGCGGCGAGAGCCCGGTGGCCGCGTAGCGCCAGGCGATGACGGTGGAAACGACCAGAAAAGCCAGCCAGAGCGGCGAGGCGAGGTAGGCCAGGATGCCGAGCGCGAGGTGGAGCCGATTGGCGGCGTGAAGGCCGCGCGCCGTGACGAGCCAGGCGTGCTGGAGGTTGCCCTGAAGCCAGCGCCGGTCGCGTTTGGCGAAGTCGATCAGATTGCCCGGGCACTCCTCGTAGCTGCCTTCCAGATCCACGGCCAGCCACACCGACCAGCCGGCGCGGCGCATGAGGGCGGCCTCGACGTAATCGTGGCTCAGGATGCGCCCGCCGAAGGGCTCCACGCCCGGCAGCTCCGGCAAGGAGCAGTGCTCGATGAAGGGCGCCACGCGGATGATCGCGTTGTGCCCCCAGTAGTTGGCCTCGCCCTGCTGCCAGTAGTTGAGACCCGCGGCGAAGACCGGCCCGTAAAGGCGCGAGGCGAACTGCTGGAGGCGCGCGAAGATCGTCTCGCCGTTCACCAGGCGCGGCACCGTCTGGATGATGCCGGCCCCGGGGTTGCGCTCCATCAGGCGCACGAGCTTCACGATCGCCTCACCGCTCATGATGCTGTCGGCGTCGAGCACGACCATGTAGCGGTAGCGCTTGCCCCAGCGGCGGCAGAAGTCGGCGAGGTTGCCGGCCTTCTTGTTCAGGTTGACCCGCCGCTTGCGGTAAAACATCCGCCCGCGGGCGCCGAGCTGCCGGGTGAGCGCCACCCAGGCCGACTCCTCCTCGACCCAGCGGTTGGGGTTGGTGGTGTCGCTGAGGATGAAGAAGTCGAAGGAGTCGAGACGGCCGGTGGCCTCGAGCGAACGGTAGATGACGCGCAGGCCCTCCATGATGCGGGAGGTGTCCTCGTTGAAAACCGGCATCACGATCGCGGTGGGCGCGTCGAGCGGCGCCTCCTCGTCCTCGGGACCGAGGCTTTTGAGGATGCGTTGACGGTCACCGCCGCCCATGCGGCAGAACCAGCCGATCACCGCCTGCACCGCGCCGAAAGCGACGAGCGAAAAGAGCACCGCGAAAAGCACGAGGTGGAGGATCTTCCAGTTGTCCATGCCCGTGCGCCAATGCAGGTCGGCCATGAGCAACACGGCCGGCCCCACGAGCAGCAGCGTGAGGGTGGCCACCAGCAGGCGGCGCTGCGTGACACGGGTGCCGTCGAGGCGGGCGGGATCGAAGCGAAGGTCGCTCATGAAGCGGAAGCGTGGCGGGCGATAAAAAGATCAGTGCGTGGTCCACCAGGCGGCGGCGAGCAGGCCAACGAAGAAGGTCCAGCCCACCACGGCGCGCAGCACCGGCCAGCGCTTGAAGGTTTTCCACGCTTCGTCGGCGACGTTGGCGATGGGGCCGAAGTCGAGCGGGCGCGGGACCATGCGGGTGAGCTCGAGCTCGGGACCGGCCTCGAGGTAAGCGGCGCGCATCGCCTCGACGAGCTCCGGCGGGGGCGGCGTGGAGGCCAGAAAATGCTGCGGCCAGCGCGCCGGCACATCGGCCATCACGAGCGCGATGCGGCCGCGCGTGCCGAGGCGTTCGTCCTCGGGGTCGGCCGCGTCGCCCAGCACCCCGGCAAACCAGGCGGTGGTGCGGCGCTCGGCCTCGCGCATCGCGAGGGTGACGGGATCCGCTCCCGCCCCGGCGGGCGAGTCGGCCACCGCGCGCGCGGCGGCCAAGATCTCGACCGCGAGCCGGTTGAGCACGATGCGGCTCTCGATCTGATGGGCGCGGAGGTAGCTCTCCACGCGCAGAAAAGCCTCGTCCCAGGCCGGGCCGACCACATCGGCGCCGGCGGGAAGAGGCGCGGCGGCGGGCGCCGCGGGAAAACGGGAGTCGCTCATTGCAACCACGTGTAAACCCAGGTCTCGGACACCGGTTCGTAACCATCGCGCAACTGCACGCGGACCTCGACGGGGCGCGGCTCGGGCAAACCCTCCGGCGGGGCGTCCGTGCCCTCGAGCTGGAGCGCCACGCGCCAGCCGTCGAGGCCGGTATGGCGGATCAGGGTCTGATGGCGAATCTTCGCGCCCGGGTTGAGGATCTCCACCTGGGCGGACAGCGTCTCCGGGCTGCGCTGGCCGATGCCGGCGCCGGCGAAGTCGATCCAGAACAGGCGCCCCCATCCGCCGCCGGGCAGGCCGCCGTAGCGGGTGGCGTGCACGCGGGCGAGCTTGTCGTCGCCGGGCTGGTCGAGCGACCACGTCATCTTGTAGGCGAAGGCGTAGGGCTTGCCCGGCTGCGGCTTCGCGTCGGGCACCCAATAGGCGACGATGTTGTCCCCGTATTCGTCGCGCGTGGGCAGCTCGACCAGGCGCACGTGGCCGCCGCCCCAGTCGCCGACCGGCTCGATCCAGCAACTCGGGCGGTCGTGGTAACGTGCCTCGAAATC
The DNA here is from genome assembly GCA_030605125.1 of Verrucomicrobiota bacterium. Lineage (GTDB taxonomy): Bacteria > Verrucomicrobiota > Verrucomicrobiia > Opitutales > Opitutaceae > IMCC26134_A. Next base: position 7,211 of record JAUWBD010000132.1, read on the forward strand.
CTCGTAGGCGGAGATGGCGCGCTCGCGTTGCAGGAGGCCGAAGCGCACGGGTTTTTCCACGCGCAGCTCGCTGTTGAGGATCACGCGCGGGTTTTGCAAAGGACGCCACAGGTGGGCGCCGTCGGCGGTGTGGACGAGCAGGCCGTCCGAGTCGTGCACCTGGGGCCGCGGGTCGTCGGCGGGGCGGTCGGAGTTTTTGCCAAACCAGAACATGCTGGTCAGCGGCGCGATGCCGGGGAGCTCGAGCGCGGCGCGAGGGTGCAGCTCCGCGCGCACGTCGATGGTCGTGGGCCGGCCGGGCCGGATCGTGAACTCGTAGGCGCCGGTCACGCGCCGGCTGTCGAGCAGCGCGTAAACGACGAGCGAGCGCGCGCCCGTCCGCGGCTTGCCGATCCAAAAATCGGTGAAGACCGGAAATTCCTCCGGCTGGTCGGGCACCCCCGAGTCGATCGCGAGTCCGCGCGCCGAGAGGCCGTAGATCTGCCCCGCCCCGAGCGCGCGAAAATAGGAGGCGCCGTGAAACACGATCAGCTCGTCGAAGATGTCGGGGCGATTGAGCGGATAGTGAACGCGAAAGCCGGAGTAGCCGAGCGAGGAGCGCAGCCAGCCGAGGTTGGCGAGTTTGCCGTAGTCGAAAAAGTCGCGGATGAAGGGGATCGTCTGGACGTGCGTGGAGCTGAATTCGCGGATCTGCACCTGCTCGCGCACGCCGGAAGTGCGGTGAAAAAGGTGGAGGTGAAAGGGCAGGTTTTCGCCGCGCCAGAGCGCTTGGTCGGGCTTGAAACGAATGTCGCGATTTTGGTCGTAGTTGAGCTTGGCCAGCCGCTCGGGGAGCTCGCGGTCGGGCTCCTTGAACGGCGCCGCCGCCCGCTGCACCGCCTGCTTGCGCACATAGTCGAAATTCACCTCGAGCCGCTCGATCGCCGCCGAGGCGGGCGCGGCGATCGCCGTCATCAAAACCAAAGCGCCCAGGCCGGAGACCAGACGCGACGAAAGGAGCGGGAAATGTGGAATGGGAGAAAATCGCACGGCGGGAAGAACGGAACCAAGTCCGGGCCGCGAACATCGGGAGTCGGCGGCCGCTTGGCAAACGCGGACGGACCCGCTGCGCCCGATGTGGTTCCCCGGCGAAAACAGGTGGCGAAAAGCCACCGGGCGTCCCACACCCTCCCCGGCCGCCCCCGCATCCGGCGGCTCAGGCGGCCGCGGCCCCGTCGGCCGGGGGCGCGCCCTTGGTCTTCGCGGCGGCGAAGGCCTTCTTGGGCAAGCGCTTCACTTGGATAAATCTAGCCCGGAAAAGCTCGTCCAACGTCTCGCGCACCTCGGCCGGGATGCGCGCCACCAATTCGTCGAGCTCGGGCAGCCTGGCCGATTTGCCCTCCGCTCCCTCGTCCTCGTCGTCGGCCCGCGCGGCGACGAGCCGGCGGGCGGAGGCGGACGCCGCGGCGGCGCCGTCACGCGCCGAGACTTCACCGCGCATCTGCGCCTCGATCTCGTCGAGCGGCGGGCCGTCCTCGTCGCCCGCGGGCACGGGCCCGCCCGAGCCGAAGGGATCGGAATACGCCGCCAAGCCTTCATCTTCGCCTTCGGGCGCGCTGTCGTCCGCATGGGCGCCGCCGCCGTCGAGATCGGCGACGGCGGAACCGGAGGCGCGCACCGGCTGCGCGGAGGCGCGCGGGGGCGGGATCAACGGCGGGCCGGGCCGCGGGGGCGGGGCGCTCGCCGCCGATTCGGCGACGAAGGCGAGGATCGCCGCGTCAAGCCGCTCGATCAGGGCTTTTTTTTTTCGCCGTCGCCGCCCGGGGCGGCCGCCGCAGCCTCGGCCGCGGGCAACGCGGCCCCGAGCGCGGCGAGTTCCTTGAGCAGCGAGTCGATGGCGCGGGCGCGCGAGGCGTCCACGGCCTTGAGGAGCGTGACCTCGAGGTTGATCTTGTCGGAGAGGCCGAGCTTCACGCCGTCCTCGCCCTGGCGCAGCACGTCGAGCATGCGCGTGAGCTGCTCGGTCGTGAGCGGCACGCCGCCGAGCGCGGGGCTGCGGCCGCCCTGGGCGATGGAATCGAGCAGCGCCTCGCGGATGTGGCCCTGGAGATCGGCGAGCAGGCGCGCGAGATCGCGGCCGGAGGCGTCGCACTCGTCCACCAGGCGCACGATCTGCGCGTGGTCGCCGGCGGCGAGCGCGGCGGCGAGCGCGGCGAGTTTTTCGCCCGACACGAGACCATAGACGTCGAGCACGTCGGCCTCGTCGATCTGCGTCCCGCAGAAGGAGATCATCTGGTCGAAGATGGACTGCGCGTCGCGCATGCCGCCATCGGCCATGCGGGCGATGCAGGCCAGCGCCGTATCCGTGGCTTGGATACCCTCGGCGGCGGCGATCTTTTTCAGCCGCTCGACGATGAGCGCGGCCGGGATGGGCTTCAGATCGAAGCGCTGGCAACGCGAGACGATGGTCGGCAGCACCTTTTGCGGGTCGGTGGTGGCGAAGACGAACTTCACGTGCGCCGGCGGCTCCTCGAGGGTCTTCAGCAGGGCGTTGAAGGCCGCGGCCGAGAGCATGTGCACCTCGTCGATGATGTAGATCTTGAAGCGGCCCTGGGCGGGCGAGTATTGCACCGTGTCGCGCAGGTCGCGCACCTGGTCCACGCCGTTGTTCGAGGCGCCGTCGATCTCGATGACGTCGAGGTGGGTGCCGGCGGCGATGGCCTGGCAGGCGGGATCCTCGGGCTCGAAGTCGGCCTTGGGGCCGCCGGTGCAGTTGAGGGCCTTGGCGAAGATGCGGGCGGTGGAGGTCTTGCCCGTGCCGCGGGGGCCGACGAAGAGGTAGGCGTGGGCGATGCGCTGGCGGGCGATGGCGTTGCGCAGGGTGCGGACCACGTGGTCCTGGCCCACGACGTCGTCGAAGGTCTGCGGGCGCCATTTGCGGGCGATGACTTGATAGGCGGCTTGCGACACGGCGAAGGAGGAAAGCACGCGCCCCGGCGGGAAGCGCAAACCCGAAAACGCGGCTCGGGAAAAACAAGTGGCCAGGCACTCCACGGCACTGGGAGAACGTCGTCACCGTTGCTGCCTTCCGGCCCTGGCGGGGTTCACGCGCCTGCCCATGCATGGCGCCTGGCCGCCCGCACCGTGCGGCGGGTCCCGGCGGGCATCAACAGGAATCTTCGCTTTTCCGGATTTGGGGCCCGGTCGGCTCGGCCTTTGGCTCAGGCCCGCGGGTGGGCTTTGTTGTAAACTTCGCGCAGCCGCGCCACCGTCACGTGGGTGTAAACCTGGGTGGTGTTGAGCGAGGCGTGCCCGAGCAGCTCCTGCACGAGGCGCAGGTCCGCGCCGGCGTTGAGCAGGTGGGTGGCGTAGCTGTGGCGCAGCTTGTGGGGCGTGAGGTCGAGCGGCAGGCCGGCCAGCGCGAGGTAGCGCTTGAGCATGAGCTGCACCGCGCGGTCGCTCATGCGACGGTGCGCCGTGTCCACCAGCACCGGCGCGTCGGGCCCGGTGTCGCGGGCGTATTCAGTTTTCCACTTCGCCAGCACGCCCGCGGCGACTTTTCCGAGCGGACAGAGCCGCTCCTTTTTGCCCTTGCCGAGCACGCGCGCCACCGCGCCGTCGGCCTCGAGGTTGCCGTAGTTGAGCCCGGTGAGCTCGCTCACGCGCAGCCCCGCGCCGTAGAGCAGCTCCATCGCCAGCCGATCCCGCCAGGCGACGAAGGGCGACTCGGCGCCGTTCTCGATCAGCCGCCGCGGCCCGTCGAGCAGCTCCCGCATTTGTTTCTCGGTGAGAAACTGGGGCAGGCGCTTTTCCATCTTGGGCAGGGCCAGCCCGACCAAGGGGTTTTTCGCCACCCGCCCCTGGCGTTGCCAGTATTTGAAAAACGCCCGCAAGCCCGAGGCGTGGTTGTGCAGCGTGCGCCGCCCCATCCGCCCCTGCGCCTCGATCACGAAGTCTCGCATCACCCGCGGCGTGAGCCCGTCGAACTCCGCGCCTTCGCTCCCCTCGCCCAGCGATTCGCGCCGCCAGGCCACGAAATCCTCCAGCGCCTGCCGGTAGTTGCGCAGGGTGTAGGGCGAGTAGCGGCGCTCGAGCGCGAGGTGGTCGGCAAAGGGCGCCCACCACCGCTTCACCCATGCGTCCGCCTGCTCCGTGCCGGCGCTCATCGTCCTCACCGAGCCGCCGCCGCCTTGGCCTCGACGGCGCGCATCACGCGGTCGCTCTCGCGCCGCAGCGCGCCCTCGGGGTCGAGACCTCTCGCCCGGGCCGCCGCGCACAGCTCGAAAAGCGTCCGCCCCAGCGCCTCGTCGTCGAGCGTGGCGCCCAGCTCGCGCACCCGCGCCACGTCCACCGCGTCCTCCGCCGGCAGGGTGTTTTTCTCGATCTGTTTCCACACCGCCTCGGCGAGCATGGTGGCCGGCAGGCGGGGCGGTTGCTCCTTGAAGACGCCCGCACGCGCCGGGCCGTTCTTTTTTTCCTGCGCCTTGATCTGCTCCCATTTCACGATCACGTCGCCGGCCGTGCCGAGCTTGGCATGGTCGCCAAAGACGTGCGGGTGCCGCCGGATGAGCTTGTCGTTCACCTCGCGCGCGACCGCGTCGAGGTCAAATGCGCCCCGCTCCTCGGCGATCTGCGCGTGAAACACGACCTGGATCAGCACGTCGCCCAGCTCCTCGCGCATGTGCGGGTAGTCCTCGCGGTCGATGGTGTCGATCAACTCGCTGACCTCGTCGATCAGGCAACGCACGAGCGACTGGTGCGTCTGCTCGATATCCCAGGGACAGCCGCCGGGCGCTCGCAGGCGGGCGATCGTGGCGCGAAGGTCGTCGAGGGCTTGGCTCATGCCCCCACAAAACCCTCCCCGGGCCGGCTGGCACGTGAAATTTACACGCCCCACTCCAGTCTGGTTTTCGGGTCTTTTCGTGTGTTTCGTGGTCCTCCTCCCATGTCCGACAAACTCACCGAGATCATGGCGCACAAGCGCCGCGAAGTCGCGCCCCGCGTCCGCCCCGTCTCCCTCGAGGAACTCGCCGCGCTCGATGCCCGCCTGCCGCGCCCGCCCTCCTTCGCGGCCGCCCTCCGCCGGGCCGACGGCGCCCTCGCCGTGATCGCCGAGATCAAGCGCCGCTCGCCCTCCGCCGGGGACATCAAGGCCGGCGTGCCCGCGCTCGACCAGGCCCTCCGCTACCAAAGCGCCGGCGCCGACGCGCTCTCCATCCTCACCGACGAGAAATACTTTGGCGGCACCCTCGCCGATCTCGAATCCGTCACCGGTCATTTCCGCGCCCACGCCGCCGCGGCGCCCGCCCTGCCCTGCATCCGCAAGGATTTCATGGTGCATCCCGTCCAGGTGCTCGAGGCCCGCGAGGCCGGCGCCAGCGCGATCCTCATCATCGTGCGCGCCCTCGAAGACGCCGACATCCGCGTGCTCCACGAAGCCGCCCGGGCCGCCGGTCTCGACGCGCTGTTCGAGATTCACAACGAGGCCGAGCTCGATCGCGCCCTCGCCCACGAGGCCACGATCATCGGCGTGAACAACCGCGACCTCGCCGTCTTCCGCTGCGACCTCGGCCTCAGCGAGCGCCTGATCCCGAAGTTTCCCGCGCACGTCACCGCGGTGAGCGAGAGCGGCATCTTCACCGCCGCCGACGCCGCCCGAGTGCGCGCCTGCGGCGCCCACGCGATCCTCTGCGGCGAGGCGCTCATGAAGGCCGCCGACACCGCCGCCCTCCTCGCCGACTTCCACCGCGCCTGATTTTTCAACCACTAATCGTCACTAATGGTCACTAATCCCAGAGCCGCTGATCCATCCGTCATTAGTGTTCATTAGTGGTTTAAAAATCCGATGCCTTTAACCCTCTCCGAAACCCGCGAGACCCTCGCCAAGCTCGGCGTGCACCCGAAGCACATGCTCGGGCAAAACTTCCTCATCGACGGCAACATCGTGCGGAAATCGCTCGAGCTCGCCCAGGTCGTCCCCGGCGACCGCGTCGTCGAGGTCGGCCCCGGACTCGGCACGCTCACCCGCACCCTCCTCGAGGCCGGCGCCGAGGTCTGGGCCGTGGAGCGCGACGCCCTGCTCGCCCGCCATCTCGGGGAAACGCTCGCCCCGCTCCACCCCGGCCGCCTCCACCTCCTCCAGGCCGACGCGATGGACCACCCCACGGCCGACATCCCCGCCGACCGGCCCTTCAAGATCGTCGCGAACCTCCCCTACGCGATCTCCACGCCCTGGATGGACGCCGTGCTCGAAGGCCCCCTGCCCGAGCGCCTCGTGCTCATGCTCCAGTTCGAGGCCGCGCAGCGCTACATGGCCAAGCCCGGCACCAAGCAGTTCGGCTCCATCTCGATCTTCATCCAATCCGCCTTCGACATCGCGCCCGGCCACAAGGTCTCCGGCCACTGCTTCCACCCGCGCCCCGACGTCGAATCCTACCTCTTCAACCTCGTCCGCAAGCCCGCCCCGCTGCTCTTCCCCAAGCCCGCCAAGCGCGCCATCCGCGCCTGTTTCCAGCAGCGTCGCAAACAGATCGGCACGCTGCTTCGCGGCCAGCTCCCCGACGGCGGCCGCGCCTGGATCGACAGCCTCGTCGCCGCCGGCCAGTCGCCCACCGTGCGCCCCGAGGACATCCCGCTCCACCTCTGGCAAACCTTCCCCGGCGTCGCCGACTCCGCGCCCGCCGACACGACCAGCCCTTCATGAACACGCACCTCCTCACCTTCGAACAATTCGTCATCCTCATCGTCGTCGGCGCCCTCGCCGGCTGGGTCGCGGGGCTGATCTTCAAGCGCCGCCGCTTCGGTTTCCTGGGCAACATGATCATCGGCGTCCTCGGCTCCTTCCTCGGGCGCTGGCTGCTCGCGCTGATCGGTTTTGGCGTTTACGGCCACCTCGCGCACTTCCTCACCGCCGTGCTCGGCGGCGTCACCCTGCTTTGGCTTTTGTCCTTTCTCCCCGGCGGCCGCAAACGTTGAGCCGCGCCCCATGACCGCTCCCGCCCCCACTCCGGCCGACGACGACAGTTTTCTTCGCGGTCTCGTGAAGACCTCGCGCCAGCGCACCGTCCACCTGCGCTGGACCGATCGCGACGGCTCGGCCCGCCTCACGCCGCTCACCCCGCCCGAGGCCACCCGCCTCAACGCCCTCGCCCGCGCCCGCGGCCTCTCCGCCGAGGCCCTCCTGCGCGACACCGCCCAC
>JAUWBD010000148.1 GCA_030605125.1 Verrucomicrobiota bacterium
CCGCGCGCAGGCGCGCGCGGAAACGCCGCGAGGCCGCGCGCCACGCCGCCTGCCCCGCGGAGAGCTCGCGCACCCGCCCCACCGCGGCGCCGAGCGCCGAGGCGACCGGCGGCGGCAGCGCGGTGGAGTAGATGAATTCGCCCGCGTGATTGATCAGCGCGTCGCGCCACGGGCCCCCGTGAAAGAGCGTGTAGCCGCCGCCCGCTCCCAGCGCCTTGCCGCCGGTGCCGACGAGGATGTCCACCTCCGCCGCCACGCCCTGCTCCTCGGCGAGCCCGGCGCCGGCGCGCCCATACCAGCCGAGGGCGTGCGCCTCGTCCAAGACCCAGCAGAAGCCAAAGCGCCGGCGCAGCGCGGCGACGCGCCGCAGGTCGGGATAATCGCCGTCCATGCTGAACACGCTCTCGGTGACGACGAAGACCGCCCGCCCCCGCCCGGTCGCGGCTTCGCGTTCCAGCAGACGCTCCAGCGCGTCGAGGTCGAGGTGCGGGTAACGTTGCAGGCGCGCGCCGCTCTTCAGCACGCCCGCCACCATGCTGTGGTGGATGAGGCGGTCCGCCAGCACGAGGTCGCCCGCGCGAGGCAGGGTGCCGAGCACGGCCGAGTTGGCCGCGAAGCCGCTCGTCCAGAGCAAACCCTCGGAAAACCCGTGCCAGTCGCGGAGCGTCTCCACGAGCGCCGCGTGCGGCTCGCGCCATCCGGAGACCAACGGCGAGGCCGAGGCCGACACGCCGTGCGCGCGGGCCGAGTCGGCCATCGCGGCGACCAAGGCCGGATCGCGCGCGAGCCCGAGGTAGTCGTTGCCCGCGAGATCGAGGACCGGCGCCTCGCCGGGGCCGGAGGCCACGCGCACGCGGCGAGCCAGCCCCTCGGCCTCGCGCCCGGCCAGCTCCGCCGCCCAGCGGGCGGCGCCGTTGTGAGGCCGTCCCTCGCCGGGCCGCCCGCCTTCGCGGAGCGCCTCCAGGCCGGCGGCGCCGAAGCGCGGCTCGCTCTCCTCAAAGCCCAGCTCGCCCCAGGGCTCGACGCCCGCGGCGAGCAGCCCGTCCCGCGTGCTGGCGCGGACGGCGGGCTCGACCGGGCCGGCGCAGGCGTTGAGCCACACGCCGGCGCGCAGACCGCGCGCCCAGGCGTAGGCCAGCGCGAGGCGAGCTTGGTTGATCGCCCCGAGGCGGTCCGGCACCACGAGCAAGACGGCGTCCACCGCGAGCGCTTGGGCGAAATCGGCCCAGTCCCGGCCATCCGGTCCGAGGGGCACGGCGAGGCCGCCCGCGCCCTCGACCACGCGCCAGTCGCAGTCCGGCGTGGCGTGCACGGCCGCGAGCAGGTCCTCCCAATCGAGCGCCCGGCCCTCGGCCGCGGCGGCGGCGAGCGGCGCGAGCGGCGCGGCGAAGCGAAAAGGCGTGTGCGCGGCTTCGTCGGGCAGGCCGGCGGCGCGGGCGGCTCGGAGCGCGTCGCCGGGCGCGCCGTCCGCGGGGTCGCGGCCGGACTCGACGGGTTTCACGATGCGCACCGAGGCTCCGCGACGGCGCAGCCAGCCGGCCAGGGCGCCGACGACGTGCGTCTTGCCGATGCCGGTGTCGCTGCCGCTTACGAGGAGGGTTTTCACGCCTTCGCCTTTCGCTCAGTGAGTGTCGCAATGGCCGGCGCCCGTGCAGGCGTGGGCGTAGGTGCCGGCGGCGGAATACTCGCGGTGGTGATCGTGGTCGTGATGGGCGGCGTGATGGGCGGCGTGATCGTGCGCGTGGCCGTCGGCGGTGGGCGTCGAGGGCCCGGCCGGCAGCGGGCGCATGCCGAGGCGGTCGAGCAGGCGCAGGTCGTCGGAGCGCCCGGGGTTGGGCGTGGTGAGCAGCTTGTCGCCGAGGAAGATGCTGTTGGCCCCGGCCATGAAGCAGAGGGCCTGCAACTCGGCGCTCATGATGAGGCGCCCGGCGGAGAGGCGCACCATCGCGCGCGGCATGGCGATCCGCGCCACCGCGATGATGCGCACGAACTCAAAGGGATCGACCGGGGCCTGGTTTTCCAAGGGCGTGCCGGGCACGGGCACGAGGGAGTTGATCGGCACGGAGTCCGGCTGGGGGGAGAGCGAGGCGAGCTCGAGCAGGAGCTTCAGCCGGTCCTCGGTCGTCTCGCCCATGCCGAGGATGCCGCCGCTGCACACCTGCAGGCCGGCGCGGCGCACGGCGGCGAGGGGGTCGATCCGGTCGTAGTAGGTGCGCGTGCCGATGATGGTCGGGTAGTATTCGCGCGATGTATCCAGATTGTGGTTATACACCTTGCAGCCGGCCTCCTTGAGGCGCGCCGCCTGGTCCTCGCGCAACATGCCGAGCGTGCAGCAGACCTCGAGCCCCATCCCCGCCACGCCGCGCACGGTCTCGAGCACGGAGTCGAACTGCGCGCCGTCGCGCACCTCGCGCCAGGCCGCGCCCATGCAAAAGCGCGAGGCGCCGCCGGCCTTCGCGGCGCGGGCGGATCGGAGGATCGCGACCGTCTCCATGAGCGGCACGGCCTCGAGGCCGGTGTCGTGGTGGGCCGACTGCGGGCAATAGGAGCAGTTTTCCGGGCACTTGCCGGTCTTGATCGACTCGAGAGTGCAGAGCTGCACGCCCGCGGCGTCATGGTGGCGGCGATGCACCTCCTGGGCGCGAAACACCAGCTCCGGAAAGGGCAACGCATGGAGCGTGCGCAGCGTGTCGAGGGTCGGCGCGGGGACTTGGGAGGTCGAGGCGGTGGTCATGGCAGGAAAGGCAGGGTGTCGTCGATCGCGCGGCGCGTGCGGGCGACCAGCTCGGCCAGCTCGCCTTCGTCGAGGCAGAGGGGCGGCACGAGCAGCAGGGAGTCGCCCAGCGGGCGCAGGATCAGGCCGTGCTCGCGGGCGCGGAGGCAGACCTGGAGTCCGACACGGCGGGCGGGCTCGTAGGCGCCGCCGTCGGCGCGCCGCAGATCGACGGCGGCGGTGAAGCCGCGCTGGCGCAGCTCGCCCACATGCGGGTGGCCGGCGAGCGAGGACACGGCGCGAGCGAAGGCCGCCGCGCGACGGGCCAGCACGCCGTCGGCGATCAAGGCGCGCAGCTTGCGCAGGCTCGCCAGCGCGACCGCGCAGGCGAGCGGGTTGCCCGTGAAGGTATGGCCGTGGAAGAATGCGCGCCCCGACACATGGTCGCCGAGAAAGGCGTCGTGGATCGAGGTCCGGGTGAGCGTGGCGGCGAGCGGCAGGTAGCCCGCGCTCAGGCCCTTCGCGAGGCAAAGAAAATCCGGCGTCACGCCCTCTTGTTTGCAGACGAGGATCGAGCCGAGGCGGCCGAAGCCGGTGAACACCTCGTCGAGCACGCGGTGCCCCTCGGGCTCCGCGCAGAGCGCGGCCACGGCGCGCACGAAGCCCGGCGGCTGCAGCCGCATGCCCGCCGCGCCTTGCACGGAGGGCTCGAGGATGAGCGCGGCCGTGCGGCCGGCCTCGCGACCGAGCAGCTCGCGCAGCGCGGCGAGGCTCGCGGTCGCGTCGGCCTCGCCCGGCACGCCGCCATGCTCGCGGCAGCGCGGCGCGGGGAAGTGCCTCGCGGGGAAACACCAGGGGCGAAAGCGCTCGTGGAAAAAGCCGCTGTCGCCGACGGCCATCGTTCCAAACGTGTCGCCGTGGTAGGCGCCGGCCATGCCGACGACGCCGGTTTTCTCGGGACGGCCCGTGAGCTGCCAAAACTGGAAGCTCTGTTTCAGCGCCACCTCGACGGCGCCCGCTCCGTTGTCGGAGTAGAAGACTTTCTCCAGCCCCGCCGGCGCCTCCGCGACGAGCTCCGCGGCGAGTTCCGCGGCCGGCCCGTGGGTGTGGCCCAGCAGGGTCGTGTGCGCGACGGCATCGAGCTGCGCGCGCAGGGCGTCGTCCAGCTCCGGATCGCGATGGCCGTGGACGTTGGTCCAGATCGAGGCGTTGCCGTCGAGGTATTCGCGGCCCTCGGAGTCGATCAACCAGCCGCCGCGACCGCCCGCGATGACCAGCGGAGGCAGGGAGAGGTATTCGCGCATCTGCGCGAAGGGATGCCACACGTGACGCCGGTCCTTCGCCACCGTGGCGGAAGCGGGTGCATCGCAAGAGGCGCCGGACATCATGTTAAGCATGTTTCCGAATTACCTTAACCAATCGAGCAGAAAAAGGCCCCTTCCGGAGGGAAGGGGCGGCAAAGGGCGTCTATGAGCGCAATCCTGGCCGGGCCGATCAGGCGTCGCCGTCGTCGCCGATGGCCTCGACGGGGCAGCCCTCGAGGGCCTCGCGGCAGAGCGCGATCTCTTCCTCGGTGGTCGGCTGCTTGTGGACGAAGGAGTAGCCGCCCTCGTCGTGGCGCGTGAAGAAATCAGGAGCGGTCTCGCGGCAGAGATCGCAGTCGATGCACTGCTGATCGACGTAAAACTTGCCCGCGGCGTTCTGCTCCCACTTGTCGGATTTATTGGCCATAGATCGTGCGGAGCAAAGGCCCGGCCCCACCCCTGTCAAGCGGCCACATGGCGCCCCGGTGTTTTCGCGGGCGAGGACGGCAGGGACGCCGGAGGGACGCGCACCGACCCGATCCCGGCGTTCGCGCCCGCGCGAAGAATCCACGCTCGCCCTTGAGTTCACCCGCCGAGCGTCTAGGCTCGAGGCCGAATGTTGTCCGACCGCTCCTACATGCAGCGCGACCCCGGTCGCCAGGCCCCGAGCTTCCTCGTGTGCCTGCTCGGGACGCTGGTCGCCCTCTTCGTGGCCCAACGTGTGGGCGAGGTGTTCTTCGGCTCGCAGTTTCTTTTGCGCCACGGGGCGCTCTCCCCGCATGGGCTGAGCTCGGGCGAGGTGTGGACCCCGTTCACCTACGCACTCCTCCACGGGAGTCTCACCCACTTGCTGGTCAACGGCCTCGGGCTCTTCTTTATCGGTCGCTACCTGCAGGATGTGCTCGGCCCGCGCCGGCTCGCCTGGCTGGCGGTCACCGGCGCGCTGGGCGCCGCGCTCGTGTGGCTCGGCATAAACTTCCAACGCCACGGCTACGTCGTGGGCGCCTCGGGCGTCGTGATGAGCTTCCTCGCTGTGTTCGCCTGCCTCCAGCCGCGCCGCCCGATCACGGTGCTGCTTTTCTTCATCATCCCGGTGACGGTGCAGCCGATCTGGCTGGTCGCCGTCGTGGCCGGCATCGACCTGCTCGGCCTGCTCACGCAGGAACTCCCCGGCGCGGGCAGCCTCTATGGCGTGGCCCACTCCGCCCACCTTGGCGGCCTCGCCGCGGGCTGGCTTTTCCATCGCGTCGTCCTGGCCCGCCCCACCTCCCTGCCCACCATCGAGGCGCCTTCGTGGCTGCGCAAAAGCGCGCCCCGCCCCGCTCCCGCCTACCGCGTCGATCTCGGCACGTCCTCGCGCCCAGCCACCCCCGCGCCCGGCCCCGCCGCCCCCACCTCGCGTGACGCACTCCGGGCCGAGGTGGACCGCATCCTCGACAAGATCAACCTCCAAGGCTTTGGCGCCCTAACCGAGGCCGAGAAACGCGTGCTCGACGAGGCCCGCCAACAACTCAGCCATCGCTGAACGCCGCCGCGCCACGCCACGCCACCCGCCACGCCCGCCGGCCTTTTTTCCCCGTTTCCCGACTCGCTTCCTCCGCAAATCTCCGCACTTCGGGCAACTTTTCTGCCCGAGCCGTTTCACACCCGTTCATGCGTTCCCCCCGTCTGTTTCTCGCGCTCCTTCTCGCCCCTCTCGCCGCCCTCGCCGCGGAACCCAGCGCACGCGCCCCCGAAGTCCGCCCCCCCGGCGCACCGGTTCTCATCGCTCCCACCCCGGCCCTGCCGGCCACCGCGACGCTCGCCGCCCCGCGCAAGCTCGAGCCGACCGACTCCCTCCGCCAGGAACTCCGCGCCCTCATCCACCTCCTCGAGGAGGTCCACATCAACCGCGACCAGGTGCGCCCCGTCTCCTATGTCGAGCTGATCCCCAACGCCTTCAAGGCCCTCGACCGCCAGAAGCTCTTCCTCCTCGGCACCGACCTCGAAGAGTTCCAGGAACGCCACCGCCCCGAGGCCCTCTACTTCAACCTCGCCACGCTCGCCCGCCTCGAGCCCGCCTTCGCCATCCATGCCCGCTACGACCAGCGCGTGCGCGAACGCGTCTCCTGGATCGAGCGCCGCCTCCCGGGCGAATTTGATTTCGCCACCGAAGCCACCCACGAGCTCGACCGCCGCGACGTGCCCTGGCCGGCCGACGCCGCCGAGGCCGACGCTCTCTGGGAACGCCGCCTGAAGTTCGAGCTGCTCCAGGAGCTGCTCAACAACAAGTCCCTCGACGAGGCCCGCACCAAGGTCGCCAAGCGCTACGAGCGCGTGCTGCGCAACCTCGACGACTTCGACTCGGGCGACGTCGCCGAGGTCTTCCTCACCGCCATCGCCGGCCTCTACGACCCCCACTCCACCTACTTCTCCCCCGAGACCTACGAGGACTTCGGCATCAACATGCGCCTCCAGCTCTTCGGCATCGGCGCCCTCCTCGGCCTCGAGGACGACGTCTGCGTGCTGAAGGAGATCATCCCCGGCGGCCCCGCCGACCTCTCCCGCCAGCTCAAGCCCAACGACAAGATCCACGCCGTCGCCCAGCAAAACGGCGAGTTTGTCGAGATCGTCGGCATGAAGCTCCGCCGCATCGTCCAGATGATCCGCGGTGAAAAGGGCACCCAGGTGCGCCTCCTCGTGCAACCCGCCGACGCCGCCGACGCCGCCGTGCGCCGCGAGATCGTCCTCACCCGCGACCTCATCAACCTCGACTCCGCCCGCGCCCACGGCGCCGTCTTCCAACTGCCCGACGAAAAGGGCGAGACGCGCCCCTACGGCGTCATCACCCTGCCCACCTTCTACGGCCGCGACGGCGCCAAGGACCAGACCTCCGCCTCCTCCGACATCGAGGAGCTCATCAAACGCCTCAAGGCCCAGAACATCGAGGGCCTCGTCCTCGACCTCCGTCGCAACGGCGGCGGCCTCCTCGCCGAGGCCGTCAAGATCACCGGCCTCTTCATCCCCTCCGGCCCCGTCGTGCAGATCAAAAACTACGCCGGCGAGGTGAAGATCGACGAGGACACCAACCCCGCCGTCGCCTACACTGGCCCCCTCGTCGTCCTCACCGACCGCTTCAGCGCCTCCGCATCCGAGATCGTCGCCGGCGCCCTGCAAAACTACGGCCGCGCCGTCGTCGTCGGCGATAGCTCCACCCACGGCAAGGGCAGCGTGCAGACCATCATCGAGATGGAGCGCGTCATCCCCGCCCGCAACCGCGCCGGCGCCGTCACCGGGGCCTCCAAGCTCACCGTCCAAAAATTCTACCTGCCCAACGGCGCCTCCACCCAGCTCCTCGGCGTCGTGCCCGACATCGTCCTGCCCTCCGTCAACGAGTTCTTCCCCATCGGCGAGCAGGACCTCCCCCACGCCCTGCCCTGGGACAAGGTCTCGCCCAGCATCTTCGACGGCACGCCCATCTCCGCCTCCCAGCTCCTCCAGCTCCGCTCGCGCAGCGCCACACGCGTCGAGGAGTTGCCCGAGTTCGCCCTCCTGCGCCGCAACATCGACCGCTTCAAGGAGCGCCAGGCCGAAAAGACCGTCTCGCTCAACCTCGAGACCCGGCGCGCCGGCAAGATCGAGGACAAGGCCTTCAGCGAGTCCACCCGCGCCGCCCGCAAGGAGCTCGAGGACAATGCCGCCTACACCTTCACTGAAGTCTTCGTCGCCCCCCCGCCGCCGCCCCGCATCAAGGCCGAGCGCAGCCCCGACGACGACGACTCCGGCCTCGACCCCGAGGACGAAGCCGACGCCGACACCCGCTACGCCAAGATGGACGTCCATCTGCGCGAGAGCCTGCGCATCCTCCACGACGTCCGCACGGCCAAGCCCGCCGTCGCCGTCGCGGCGAAATAACGCCACGTCGCCATAGTAGCGGGAGCATCTAGTTCCCGTTGGGAGGGACGGGAGCAAGATGCTCCCGCTACACCGTGCCACCCGTCAGCGTGCCCGCCCGGCGGCGGGCGCCGCGCCGCTCGCGGCCGGCGGGGGCGCCGTCAGCCGCTCGTGCTCCGCATCCCAGCGCCCCGCCCGCGTGAAATCCTGCGCCGCCCTCGCGATCGCCGCGCCCTGCTTCAGCGCCGCCAGGCGAAATGTCGCTTCGAGATTCGGCTCCGCCAGCAATCGCTCGACTAGCTTCACGCCTTCCCCCGCCGTGCCCGCCGCCTGCCAGGTCTGGGCCGCCTCGATCACCAGCGGACGGTCCGCCGCACGCCAGCTCGGCAATGCGGCAAACACGCCCAAGGTCCGCCGCGCCGCCGCGGCGTCGCCCGCGCTCAGTTGCATGCCGGCCAATGTCAGCGCGAGCGGCAGCCCGGGGTTTTTCCGCATGCCCGCCACGCCGAGCGCCAGCGCCTCCTCGCCCCGCCCCGCCGCCGCCAACATGCGCATGCGTCGGATGCGCGCGTAAACCTCCGCCTCCGGCGCGAGTTCGCCGCGCTTCGCCCACTGCGCCTCCGCCGAGACGGCGAAGGGCCGGTAGAGAGGGTCGCCCACGAGAATCGCCTTCCAGCTCAGGGCGTTGACCGAGCGCAGCGCCGCCACGCCCAAGGTCTCGCCGCGCGCCAGGGAACGCAACAGCAGCTGGGGTTGATGGGTAAACTGCAGGTAGGGCTCGGCGACGTTGCCCACGGTCGCGGTGACGCCCCGCGCCACCAAGGGCGCAGTCCAGCCGCGCGTCGGCGAACGCAGCGTCGTCGCCGAAAAACTGTGGATGTGCAGCGCGATCGCGCCCGGCGGGAAACGAAAACCGGGGGCGAGGAAGGGCCCGTTCAGGTTGCCCGCATACCAACCGAAATAGAGCGCCGGCGCGTCGAAACGCGCGTGCCCCGGGATCGTCTCGCGCTCCCGGTCCACCTCGGTCTCGAAGCCCAGCGAAGTCAGCTCGGGCACGCAGGCCTCCAGCCACTCGTCGCCTTGGCGGTGAGGCCCGCCGATATCGATGTAGGCCCGCCCCCACAGCCCCTCGCGCTCCGCCGCCAGCGCCCGGTCCACCAGCGCCTTCGCGTCGGCCGCCGTCGGGCCGTCGAGCCGGCCGACCGGGATTACCTGCCGCAGGGCCGCGTCGGCCGGGCCGGTGTTCGTCGCGCCGAGAAAGGCCGGATTCGGCACGAAGGCGGCGATGGGCGCGCCATTGACCGCCAGCAGCGCCAGCTCGGAATCCACCGCGCCTTCGTTGGTGCGCAGCACTGTGTTGGCCGCCAGCGGATTGCTCCGCTCGTCAAACAAGGCCGGATCGTGCGCCACGCGCAGCGGCACGCCCCGGCAGATCACGATCGCATCGAGCCGATGGCCGGAGGTGACGATCTTCGTGCGGCCGACCTCGTCGGTGAGCCGCATCACCATCGCGTCGATGTCGCCCCGGGCCGTCGCCTCTTGCAGCAGCGGATTCCAGATAGCCGAGACAAACTCCGCCCACGAGATCTCCTCCGTGAGCGGCATGGGCAGGGCGACGATCGCGCGTTCGCCCAGGCCGCGGCGCTCCACGTAGTGGCGCGCCACCTCCAGAGATTCGGGATCGTCGCGATTGGCCAACACCAGCACGCGGGGAGCCTCCGCCCCGCGCACGACGCAAAGCGGAAGGATGAAGCTCAGGATCAAAAACAAGCGCACGCACGGCACCATGCGCAGGAGCGCCCGGATTTCGAGCGGTGTTTTCTTCCTCCGCACCCCGCTGCCTCCACCGCGAAACAAGCCGCGCCGCGGCAAATGCTTTCACCTGACTGTCAGCACCTTAAGGAGATGGTGGACCCTACAGAACTCGAATCTGTGACCTCTTCCATGTCAAGGAAGCGCTCTAACCAACTGAGCTAAGGGTCCGAAAAAATCGGGGAGGCGGAGTTAGGAGGCCCGCGCCCGCCCTCCGCAAGACAAAATCTCGCGAAATCCATCCCCGCCACCCACCGGCCGCGCGGCCCTTCCAGAAGCCGCTTGCCCCGCCCCGCGCCCCGGCCTCACTCGCTCGCCAACCCGCGAGCCCGCCCTCCGCCCACGCCCCCCTTCCCATGCTTCAGACCCTGCGCATCCGCAACCTCGCCCTGCTCGAGGAGGTCTCCCTCGACTTCGAATCCGGAGTCACCGTCGTCACCGGCGAGACCGGCGCGGGCAAAAGCATCCTGCTCGGCGCCCTCGCGCTCCTCGCCGGCGAGCGCGCCGACAAAACCCTCATCCGCCAAGGCGCCCCCGCCTGCGAGGTCGAGGCCGCGCTGCACTTCGCCGACTCCTCGCGCATCGACGCCCTCCTCGCCGAGCTCGACCTCCCCGCCTGCGAAGACGGCGTGCTGCTCCTCAAACGCAGCCTCCCCCGCGAAAAAGCCCCGCGCATCAGCGTCAACGGCGGCCTCGCCACCCTCGCCGCCCTCCAACGCCTCGGCGAAGCCTGGATCGACTTCCACGGCCCCAGCGAACCACGCCGCCTGCTCAAGGATTCCTGCCAGCTCGAGCTCCTCGACCTCTTCGCCCGCGACGAGAAGGAGCTCTCCGCCTACCACGAGGCCTACCGCGCCTGGCGCGAGCTCGTCGCCGAGCGCGAACGCCTCGCCCGCGAGACCCGCCTCGCCCCCGACCAGATCGCCTTCATCGAGGCCCAGCTCGCCAAGCTCGACTCGCTCGACCTCACCGAGGAAGCCGTCGCCGCCCTCGAGCGCGACCACTCCCGCCTCAGCCGCGCCCAGGAGCTCGCCCAGCTCTGCGCCGCGCTCGAGAACGGCCTCGCCGGCGAGGACGGCGTCACCTCCCGCCTCGGCGCCCTCCTCCGCGAGGCCCACCAGCTCGAGCAGCTCGACCCCGCCAGCCGCCCCCTCGCCGAGCGACTCCACTCCGCCGGCATCGAGCTCAACGACCTCGCCGAGGAAGTCCGCGCCCTCGCCGGGCAGGTGCAGTTCGACCCCGAGCAGGCCGAGCAACTCGAGCAAAACATGGCCGCCTGGCTCGAGGCCAAGCGCCGCCACGGCCCCGACCCCGCGTCCGTCGCCGCCGCGCGCGACGAGCTGCGCCGCCGCGTCGAGAGCCAGGGCGACATCGAGGGCGCCCTCGCCCGCCTCGACGAAAAAATCTCCGCCGCCCGCCGCGACGCCCTCGCCGCCGCCCGCCTCCTCCGCGCCGCCCGCGAGAAAGCCGCCAAGGAGCTCGCCAAGGCCGCCGCGAAAAGCATCGCCCGCCTCGGCTTCAAAAAAGCCGACTTCCAGGTGCGCGTCGTCGCGCTCGCCGAGCCCGGCCCCCAGGGCGACTGCGCCGCCGAGTTCCTCTTCTCGCCCAACGTCGGCGAGGCCCCGCTCCCGCTCTCCCGCATCGCCTCCAGCGGCGAGCTCGCGCGCGTCATGCTCGCGCTCAAGACCGTGCTCGCCGACCTCGACGCCGTGCCCGTGCTCGTCTTCGACGAGGTGGACGCCAACGTCGGCGGCGAGATCGGCCGCGTGGTCGGCGAGCAGATGGCCGAGATCGCCCGCGGCCACCAGGTGCTCTGCGTCACCCACCTCCCGCAGGTCGCCGGCCTCGGCGACAGCCACCTGCTGGTCGAGAAGGACCAGTCGGGCGACCGCGCCGTCGTATCAATAAAACCGATACACGCCCGCCGCGCCGACCGCGTGGGCGAGCTCGCCCGCATGCTCGGCGACCGCAACGCCAAGAGCGCCCGCCAGCACGCCGAGGAGCTGCTCGCGGACTGATCCGGCCGCGCCGCGCGGCCGGCCCGCGCGGCTACGCGCCCGGCGCGCTCTTCGCCGCCTCGCGCACCACCGCGACCAGTTCGCGCAGGTCCACCGGCTTCACCAGGTAGCGAAACACCGCCGCCTCGTTCACCGCGCGCAGCAGCATCTCCGGCTTCATGTAGCCGGTCACCAGCACCCGCGCCGCCTCCGGATGCTCCTCCCGGGCGCGCACCAGGAAACTCAAGCCGTTCCCGCCCGGCATCAGGTGGTCCGCGACCACCACGCGGAAGCGCTTCTTGTGCAGGGCGAACTCGGCCTCCTTGGCGGAGCCCGCCATGGTGACCTCGAAAAACGGCGACAGCGCGGTGTTGTAGATATCCAGGAGCTGCGGCTCGTCATCGACCACCAGCACCGGATCTTTCCCCCCCACGTCTTTTCCTGCCTGAATCTGCGACATGCCCGCAGACTCGCCACGAGCCCTCGTGACACGCAAACCGTTTCCCATTGGGTATATTGCCTTACCGTTGCAGCCTTGCTCCGCCCCCGCCCACCCGGAAGCCTCCCGCCACGCCTCATGGACGCCGCCACCCTTCACGCCGCCCTGCGCACCGGCCAGGATCTCGCCCCGTCTCCGGCCCTCGCGTCGCCCGCCCTCTGGCTCGAACCCAACGCCTCCGGCAACACCGCCCTCCACCTCGCCGCGCGGCACGCCCGCCTCGCGCTGGTCCCGCCCGACCTGTTCACGCCCGAGGCCTTCTCGACCCGCAACCAGGCCGGCTACACCCCGCTGCACCACGCCTTCGAGGCCGCCTCCCCCCCCTCCTCGCTGCCGCCCCGCCTGCTGATGCACGACCTCCTCGCGCAGACCAGCAACGCCGGCTTCTCCGTCTATCACATCGCCGCCGCCCACGGGCACCTGGCCTTCCTCTCCCACTCGATCCTTACCCCCGAGCTGCTCTCCATCCGCACCCACCTCGGCAACACCCTCCTGCACGAGGCCGCCGAGGCCGGGCACCTCGACGAGATGCCGCCCGTTTTTCTCAACGCCGCCAGCTTCGCGCTCACCAACCTCACCGGCGAGACCCCGCTGCACACCGCCGCGCTCAACGGCCACCTCGCCCAGATCCCGCTCGCCCTCCTCACCCGCGAGGCGCTCCTCGCCCGCACCACGGCCGGCGAC